>DATJRJ010000073.1:0-8436 GCA_035504735.1 Binataceae bacterium (SeqCode) | reverse complement strand
ACGGCGGCGCTCCTCGTTGAGCTCCGGGATCGGGATGCGGATAATTTTGCCGTCGTTCTGCGGATTGAGTCCCAGGTCCGAGGTCTGAATCGCCTTCTCGATTTCGTGGAGCGCGCCCTTGTCATACGGCGTGATGACCAGCAATCGCGGCTCGGGCGCCGCCAGCCCGGCGATCTGGCGCAGCGGGGTCTTGGCGCCGTAGTAGTTGACGTGCAGGCCCTCCAGCAGGGCGGTCGAGGCGCGCCCGGTGCGAACGCGGGACAACTCGTGCTTGAAGGCGCCCAACGCTTGTTCCATCTCCTCGTGCGCCAACTCGATAATGTCGTCGTTCTCAGCCATGGCTAGCTGTCGCTTTCGACCCGGGTCCCAATATGCTCCCCCATCACAACTCTTCTTATATTACCCGGCTTGCGCAAATTGAAGACGATGATCGGCAGGCGATTGTCCATGCACATCGAAATCGCCGTCGAGTCCATTACCTTAAGATTGCGCTGCAGAACGTCGAGATAGGTCAAACGATCGAAGCGCGTGGCGTCGGGATAGCGCATCGGATCGCGATCGTAAACGCCGTCGACGTGATGGCTGGCCTTCAGAATCACCTCGGCGCCAATCTCCATCGCGCGCAAGCTCGCCGCAGTGTCGGTCGTGAAATAGGGGCTGCCGGTGCCGGCTGCGAAGATTACCACCCGGCCCTTCTCCAGATGACGCACGGCGCGCCGGCGGATATAGGCCTCACAGACCGCATACATCTCGATCGCCGACAGCACGCGCGTGTCGACCCCGAGCGTCTCGAGGGCGTTTTGGAGCGCCAGCGCATTGATCACCGTGCCGAGCATCCCCATCTGATCGGCGGTGGCGCGGTCCATCCCGCGCGCTTCGTATTCGCTGCCGCGCAGGATGTTGCCGGCGCCGATCACCAATGCGAGCTCGATACCCAGCGCGGCAACTTCCTTGACCTCGCCGGCGATCACGTGCAGCGCGTCGGGATCGATACCGCTGCCTTGGGCGGGAGCCAAAGCTTCACCAGAGAGCTTCAGCAGAACGCGCTCATACTGGGGTTTGCCGTCGGCACTCCCGTGGGCTTCGCTCATCCGAATCGGCCTCCCCTTAAAAACCGGTTCGTATTCGTTGGCGGTATGCCCTTCACGTCAGACGGCGCGCGGTTCAGGCCTTGCCGTCCAGTTGCTCGCCGAGCTGAAAACGCTCGAAGCGGCGCACCTCGATCTTCTCGCCCAGCTTGCCGGCATGTTCGCCGATCAGATCTTTGATGGTGCGGTTCGGGTCGCGCACCCAGGCCTGCTCCATCAGGCAGACCTCGCGGTAGAACTTCTCGAGCTTGCCCTCGACGATCTTGTTGACGACTGCTTCGGGCTTCCCGGCTGACTGCGAGGCGTAGATCTCGCGCTCCTGCTGGATCACCTGGCTGGGAAGCTCTTCGCGCTGAATGCAACGCGGGTTAGCCGCCGCGACCTGCATCGCCAACTCACGCACGAGGGTCTGAAACTCGGGCGTTTTGGCGACGAAGTCGGTCTCGCAATTAAGCTCGAGGAGCACGCCCAGTTTACCGCCGGCGTGGATGTATGAACCGATCGCACCTTCAGAGGCCACCCGTCCGGCGCGCTTGGCCGCCGCGGCGATACCCTTTTCGCGCAGCCATACGACCGCCTTTTCGAGGTCCCCGTCGGCTTCGGCCAGCGCCCGCTTGCAATCCATCACGCCGGCCCCGGTCTTGTCGCGCAATTCCCTGACTAATGTCGCGTTAACTTCCATCGATTCCCTTGTTATCCAACCGGCGCGCCGGTCAGTAGTTTCGCTCTAAAGCGACTGCGGCGGTTCCGGCTGCGAAACGCTGTCGTCGACCGGCGAGCCGTCGCCGCTCTCGCCCTTTTGGCGCTCCTCGACCACTCGCTTGCCATCGAGTACCGCATCGGCGATCGCTGCGGTGAACAGCTTGATGGCGCGGATGGCGTCGTCGTTGCCCGGGATACGGTAGGCGATGAGATCCGGATCGCAGTTGGTATCAACTACCGCCACGACCGGGATTCCAAGGCGGTTGGCTTCGGCCACCGCGATGTCCTCTTTCTTGGTGTCGATCACCCACAGCGCATCGGGCAGCTTGCGCATGTTCTTGATGCCAGCCAGCGTCGCCATCAGCTTGGCGTGCTCGCGGGTATTATCGCTCATCTCTTTTTTGGTGAGCGCCTGGATCATTTCCGGATCGGACATAATCTCCTCGAGCTTCTTGAGCCGATCAATCGAGGCCCGAATGGTCTGGAAATTGGTCAGCATCCCGCCCAGCCAGCGGTTGTTCACGTAGAACATCCCGCAGCGCTCGGCCTCTTCGCGTACGATGTCCTGGGCCTGCTTCTTGGTGCCCACGAACAGCACCGTGCCGCCCTGGGAGACCAGATCGCGAACCGCATCGTAGGCGCCCCGAAACATCTTGACGGTCTGCTGCAGGTCGATGATGTAGATGCCGTTGCGCGCGCCGAAGATGTAAGGCTTCATCTTCGGGTTCCAGCGGCTGGTCTGATGGCCGAAGTGAACTCCGGCCTCGAGCAGTTGCTTCATACCGATTTCGGTCATGGAATCCTTTCTGCGTGCGCTTGCCGGGCCGCGCCGGTCTTTCGCCTATTGGGTTTTACCAAGCCTGCCATTGCCACAAAAGCACCACTGCTTGCTATGCGTTCATCGAGTCCAGGAACTCGTCGTTGGTTTTGGTGCCCTGCATCTTGTCGATCAGGAACTCCATCGCCTCGACCGCGTTGAGCTGCGACAGCAGCTTGCGCAAGATCCAGACCCGGTTGAGCGTGCTGCGCGGCAGCAGTAATTCCTCTTTGCGGGTCGAGGAGCGCTGGATATCGATAGTCGGAAAGATGCGTTTTTCGAGCAGCCGGCGGTCGAGCGCAATCTGCTGATTGCCGGTGCCCTTGAACTCCTCGAAGATGACTTCGTCCATCCGGCTGCCGGTGTCAACCAGGGCGGTGGCGATAATCGTCAGGCTGCCGCCATCCTCGGTATTGCGGGCTGCGCCGAAAAACTTCTTGGGCTTGTGGAGCGCGTTGGAGTCAACGCCGCCGGAGAGAATCTTGCCTGAAGGCGGCACCACCGTATTGTAAGCGCGCGCCAGGCGGGTAATCGAATCGAGCAGGATCACGACGTCGCGACCGTGCTCGACCAGCCGCCGCGCCTTTTCGATTACCATCTCGGCGACCTGCACGTGCCGGGTCGCAGGTTCGTCGAAGGTCGAGCTCACCACTTCGCCCTGAACTGAGCGCAGCATGTCGGTGACTTCTTCGGGACGCTCGTCGACCAGCAGCACAATCAGGATGATCTCGGGATGGTTGCGCGCGATCGCCTTGGCGATGGCCTGCAGCATCATGGTCTTGCCGGTGAACGGCGCCGCGACAATCAGGCCGCGCTGTCCCTTGCCGATCGGCGCGACCAGGTCGATGATGCGCGTGGTGTAATCCTCGCGATCATACTCGAGCTTGATGCGCTCCTCGGGGTAAAGCGGGGTCAGATTGTCGAACAGGATCTTGTCGCGCGCCTTCTCGGGCTCTTCGTAGTTGATCGACTCGACCTTCAGGAGCGCGAAATAACGTTCGCCCTCTTTGGGCGGCCGAATCAGTCCCGAAACGATATCGCCGGTGCGCAGGTTGAACTTCCGAATCTGGCTCGGAGAGATGTAGATATCGTCGGGACCGGGCAGATAGTTGTAATCGGGAGCGCGCAGAAAGCCGAAGCCGTCGGGTAGGATATCGAGCACGCCTTCGCCGAGAATCGAGCCGTTTTTCGCCGCTTGCGCTTGCAGGACCGCAAAGATCATCTCCTGCTTGCGCATGTTGGTCGCGCCCTCGATGTTGTAATCGCGGGCGATATGGGCGAGCTCGCCGATCTTGGCGCGCTTGAGCAGCTTCAGATTGAGCACGCCGCCAGCGCTGATGACCGCCTCGATATCGGCCGCATGCGGCGCGCCATCCTGCGCCAGCGCGCGATCGCCATTGGCGATATGGGCGATGTCGTTGTGGCTGCCGTTCTCAGCAGGCTTTCCGGATCCCACCGGCGCCCCGCCACCCACTTCCTCCACCGTGCCTTGAGACTCGTGTCGTGCCGCTCTGCCTCTAGCCATAAAACTTGTACCCCACAACCTGAAACGGTTTTGATTCTTCAGCCCGCCCGCCCCCTGTCCCTGGGTTTGGGCGCCCACACCCCTGCCGGAATTCGCGGCCCCCCTCTAAAATTGTCGTCGCAAGAGATCCACCTGTGGCCTCACAGGTTAGGCTCTGCTTCAAGTGCAACCCCGTCTCTGGTTGCCCATGCTCAAGCGTTAGGGGTTCGATGGAACAAACAGCGCCTTGACTCGGAATGGGTCGCTCGCGAGACGGGTGTCTATGAAGCCCGGCCTGCCTTTACGCAGTCAAAAGAAGCTACTAAGTGATCCTAATCGACCGCTATGCCGATGTCAACCTGGAGTCGCCTCAATTGAATTCGACCATTAGCTTCTCAATCGATGTGAACCAGAAAGTCTTCGATCAACTGGGGCGGCGTATCCCGATCGGCCAGATAAGCGACAAAATCCGCCGGCAGGGGAGCGATCACGCGCCGCCTGGCGGCGGTTCGCGGATGAGCGAACTCGAGCGCCAGCGCATGCAACGCCTGGCGTCGAAACGGCCCGGGCTCCGGTTCCGCTTTATGACCGTAGAGTGGATCGCCGAGACATGGATGACCGACCGAGGCGAGATGTACCCGAATCTGATGGGTCCGGCCGGTCGCGGGCATCGCACAGAGGAGGGTCGATGCGATGCGACCCTCGCCGGCGGGCATGAAACGCCGCAAAACTGAAAATCTGGTCAGCGCCTCTCGCGGCGATCTGGAATGCGTCGACATCCGCTTGCGCTCGGTCGGATGACGTCCCAGCGGGCGTGAGACAATAAAGTCGTCCCGCGCGACATTTCCCCACACCGCGGCCAAATAGAACTTGCGCACGCTTCGATCCTTGAATTGCCGAGATAGCGACATCCGCGCGTACGGCGTCCGCGCCACCACCATCACTCCCGAGGTCTCCTTATCGAGCCGATGAACGATGCCGGGGCGCATGACTCCGTCCGGCTCGGCCATCGCCGCCAATTCGGGAAATTGCTTCAGGAGCGCGTCGACCAGAGTAGGTCCGGGGCTGCCCGGCGCAACATGCACCACCATCCCGGCCGGTTTGTCGACGACGATAACTTCTTCGTCGGCATATAGGATCGTTACCGCAGGGATTTCGGGGCCCGCAGCCGCAAATGGTACCGGCTCGATTGTCGGCGCGATGGCGACCTCCACACGATCACCCGGGCGCAGCGGATGGGCTGGGTCGCCGGCGGGCGCGTCGTTTACCAGCACGCCACCGGCCCTGATCATTCGAGCAATCCGCGAGCGCGAGTACTCCGGCGCCAGTTCGGCGGTGAGAAAAATATCGAGGCGGGTACGATCGAGTGCGCGCCTGACGGTGAAGGTTCGCGCCGTCACAAGGACGCCAACGGCAGCATCATCGCAGTTCGCGATCATACACCATCGGACCATCGCGGGTTAGTGCCAGGATCAAACCGAATGTTGCGGATGAGCAACGAGCAGACTGCATCCGGCCTCGACACGACTTATGCTATATGTAGCCGATTGTCGTTTTCATAGGTGGACGTTATTTTGGCATAGCCTATGCGTAACTGTGCGGCCGTTTTTTCGGAAGGTCCGAGGTTTCGCAGACTAGATTTGGCGTTCATAGCGACCGCATTGAAACGTTTGATGGAACACTAAAAGCAGGGCCGTTGAGTTGATGCCTAATGGGGGCTAAATTGGCTAGCGGTGCGGAGTGGCAGAGGTGGAGCGGTCCCAGGCACAACCGGTTTTGTCCTTCATCCCGCCAATCCTGATTGGCGCGGCCGGCCCAAGATCCCGCATCGAGACAAACGGGTACGTGGAATTGTGAGGAGGGGAGGAATCCGTGGAAATAGAACGTTCAACTTACGTCACGATCATACTGGCGGCGCTTTTCCTGATACTCGGCACGCTGACCGCTCACGCACAGAGCGCCTCGCCTAGTGCGACACCAACCCCGGGTCTTTGCTCTGTCGATACCCTGCCTAATGGTGCGATGCCAGTTTGCGCCACCGGCGCCGAATCTCCACCTTCGTTACTGGGTGTATCGGGCGGCAATTACAACAGCGTCTCCTATGTTGCAAAGACCAATACCATCACCTGCTGCACCGGCACACTTGGGGCCTTGGTCATGAGTAGCCGTGCAGTTCCGATGGTGCTCAGCTCCGGCCACGTGTTTGCGCGCAACAGCAGCACCAGCAAGTCAGCGGCCCTGAATGAAGCGATCGTGCAGCCGGGTCTGGTCGATTTGGGCTGCTGGCAGGACCCGACTGAGCAGGTCGCCAAGCTGACAAGCTGGTCAAAGATCAATTTCAGCGGCGGCGCGAACACGCTCGATGCTGCGGTCGCGACCGTCGTGAATCGGGAACAGACACCCGGTGGAACGCCGACTGCCGGTATAGATCCTGAGGGCAGAATATTTAATTTGGTGTCATCCAGCTTTCCGACCGGCGAGTTTCCGGCCGACCAGATAAGCAGCACTCCGTTTCCGTACAACAGCCTGTTCGCCGGTATGGCGGTTGTAAAGATGGGACGGACGAGTTGCCTGACCTCCGGTCAGATAGACGCATTCGACGCCATGGGAAAGGTGGTCTATCCGGGCAAAGTCTGTAATGAAGTCGCCGCGGGCACCGCGCTTTTCGATCATCAGATACTAGTGATTGGCGCGCCGCTGGTTAACACCGGTGGCTCAGCCTGCACTTTCGCCGAGTCGGGTGATGCCGGTGCGCTGGTGGTCACGGCCGACGACTTTCTTGACGGTTTCAACTGCCCGCAGGCAATAGGGATCATTTTTGCCGGTACCCCGGCAGCGGGAACAACGTACGGACCCGAGCTTTCCAGTACGATCGTCGCGGTTAATCCGATCGCGGACATCCTCAGCAAATTCAATGTTACCCTCGTGGGCAAGTCGTGCACCGGAGGCGAGTTCGGCTCCCAGGCGAGCGGGGGTGATCCGGTGCTTGAGGTCAGCGATGCGAAGCGCCAATCGATCGAGCAGGTGCGGGCCGTCAAGACTCGGAATGCCGCCCGCCTGCTGAAGATGGACGAGGTTACCGCAGTCGGAATCGGTGCCGGCGCGGACAGCGACCATGCCGCGCTCAACGTCTATTTATCAAAGGATACGCCCGCCGTCCGCGCGAAGATTCCGACCCAGATTGACGGCGTCATGGTCGCTATCAAGCACGCGCCGAAGTTTCAGGCGCTGTGAGCGCTGAATCTCCGGAATGATTGATTAAAGCGGGGACGCCAGACGGCGTCCTCGCTTTTCTATCTGGAGCTAGAACCGGTAGGGCACCGGATGCGAGCGTTCGTAGTCGGCGATCTGTTGCGCGTGCATCAGCGTGAGTCCGACGTCATCCAGCCCCTCTAACAGGCACTTCTTCTGGAACTCGCCAATCTCGAAATGCGCCGACCAGCCCAATGCGTCCGAAACGGTCTGATTCGCTAAATCGACTGTAAGTTCGTAGGTTTTTTCGTTCTGTTCGATAGCGCGGAAAATCGCCTCGACTTCTTCTTCCTTCAGCACCAATGGCAGGAAGCCGTTCTTGAGTGAGTTATTGCGGAAGATATCGGCAAACGAGGGCGCGATCACCAGGCGAAAGCCAAAATCCGCCAAGGCCCACGGCGCATGCTCCCGCGAGCTACCGCATCCAAAGTTTGCCCGCGCCACCAGGATTTTCGCTTCGCGATAGTGCGGCTGATTGATCACGAAGTTCGGGTCCTTGCGCCAATCGAAGAACAACCCCTTGCCGAGGCCGGTCCGTACCACCGATTTCAAAAACTGCTTGGGGATTATCTGGTCAGTATCGACGTTGACCCGATCGAGCGGGGCCACGATTCCGGTGACAGTAGTAAACGGTTGCATCGCCCTATCTCAGTTCCTCAGTTTTCAGTTCCTTAGTTTTTCGCCCACTCGCGGATATCAACGAAATGGCCCGCGACGGCCGCCGCCGCTGCCATCGCCGGGCTCACCAGATGAGTCCTGCCGCCCGCTCCCTGGCGTCCCTCGAAATTGCGGTTCGAGGTGCTGGCGCAGCGCTCGCCGGGCTGCAACATGTCGCCATTCATCGCCAGGCACATCGAGCATCCGGCCTCACGCCACTCGAAGCCGGCGTCCTTGAACACCCGGTCGATACCAAGCTTCTCGGCTTCGTCCTTGACCTGCCACGAGCCCGGCACCACCATCGCATGCACGCTCTTGGCAACCTTTTTGCCGCGAATCGTTTCGGCCGCGAGCTTCAGGTCGGTCAAGCGCGAGTTGGTGCAGGAGCCGATAAAGACCCGGTCGATCGGAATATC
>DATJRJ010000072.1:0-11197 GCA_035504735.1 Binataceae bacterium (SeqCode) | reverse complement strand
CTCGGGTTCTGACCGAGCGGTCGGTCCTAGTCAAGGTGACTGACACAGCTTTGTCAACGGGGGGTGCCGATGATTTTTCGCATCGCGCCGGTGCGGGGAACTAGTCAACCGCATGATCGGCGCTTTAAATCGTCAGCCGCGTGACGGCCGGTTTCTGTCTATGACCGCAACGGGCTGGTAGAATGCGCCTATTGTGAGTGCGCCCTTCGCACTGCTGTTGGATTTCGGCGGTACGCTTGATGTCCCGCGGCACTGGCTCGACCGCTTCGTCGACCAGTATCGCGCGGTAGGCTTCGAGCTCGATCGCGACCGCCTCGATCCGGCGTATAGCCATGCCACCACGCTCGGCTATCGGCAGACGCTTGAGCTCAGGCGCTATGGCCTGCCCGAGATAGTCGAATTCCTGGTGCGCCATCAGCTCGATTGGCTGGCCGAATTCGGCGCCGCCGATCTACCGAAATCCCGGCTCGCGACCGACGCCGCACGTCTTCGCCTGACGCGCACCATCAGCGCCGGCTTTATCGAGGAATCCCGCGCGACCATCGGGTATACCCGCGAGTTGCTGACCGCGCTCCACGCCCGTCATCGAATCGCCGTGGTGTCCAACTTCTATGGCAATCTGGCGGTGATTCTCGCCGAATACGGTTTCGACCAATGCGTCGATGTCGTGGTCGATTCGTCCGCCGCCGGCATCTTCAAGCCTGACGCCGGCATCTTCATGATCGCGCTGCGTGAGCTGGGAGTCGGTGCGCGCGACGCCGCGATGGTCGGTGACTCGCTCGACAAGGATCTCGCGCCGGCGCGCAAGCTGGGATTGCGCACGGTATGGCTGCGGACCGCGGCGTCTGCCGAGGAGCCTGGCGATGAGTTAGAGGACGCGGAAATTCCGGCCGACTATATAATCCGCTCAATCGCGGAACTCCGGGACTTGGCGTGGTAGAGATTTTCGATGGCGCGATACTCGCCGCCGGGGCCGGTGAGCGTCTACGTCCGGCGGTCGGGGCGATTCCCAAGCCGATGGTCACGGTGGGCGGGCTGCCGATGTTGTTGCGGCAGGCGCGAGCGCTTCAGGCGGCGGGCGCGCGTTCGATAGTCGCGATCGTGAATTCCGAGAGCGCCCGGATGCTCGCGGCGCGCGGCATCGAGCTTCCGCCGCATCTAACGGTTTGCGTGCGCGATACTGCGAACTCGATGGAATCGCTGTTGGCGCTTGGCGACCGACTCGCGAGCGATCGCTTTCTGCTCGCCACCGTTGACGCAGTCGTGGCGCAATCCGAGTTGAATCGTTTTGCCGCGGCCGCCGTCGCCCTGACCGCATCCGGCCGGGCCGACCGCTGTGACGGCGCGCTGGCGTTGGTGCGTTGGCGCGGGGACCGCCGGCCGCTGTTCGCCACGCTTGGAGCGGACGGCGCTATTTCGGCGCTGGGAGCCGGCGAGAGCCCGCTGGTCACGGCCGGCTTCTATTTCCTTCCGCAGCGGATCTTCGATTTCGCGGCCCGCGCCCGTGCGCTGGGACTCGACGCGATGCGCCGCTTTCTGGCCATGCTGATTGCAGAGCGCGTGCGGTTGGCGGGTATCGAGATCGACGGCGCGATCGATGTGGACGAGGGCGCCGACCTCGCCGCAGCGCAGGCGCTGGCCGCAGCTGAAGTCAAGGAGTAGTTCGCAATGCGCGCGCTGGGAATTTATCGCGAAGCGCAATTCTCGCCTGGCAAGGTCAAGGCCGACGCCGCCATCCTGGAGGGAACGCTGGCCGCGCTGGCGGCGACCGGAGTCGAAACCGCGGCGCTTCGGCCTGAGCGAGCCGCGGAAACGACCGAAAATCGTGCAGCGCCTGCGGCCGATCTCGTCCTCGCGATGTGCCAGGGGGAAAGCCAGCTCGAGCGGCTGGCGCGCCTGGAGGAGGCCGGAGCGGTGGTGATCAACTCGGCCCTCGCGATTCGTAACTGCTATCGCGATCTGCTCGGCGCCGGACTATTGCGCGCCGGGGTTCCGGCCCCACGCGGCGTGATCGTCGATCTGGCCGCGCCGGCGCGCCCGCTCGACGGCCTCAATCCGTCGCGGGGCGTCTACGTCAAGCGTGGCGACCTCCATGCGCTCGGCGCCGACGACGTCCAGCGCGTTGACGATCCCGCTCGGCTCGACGCCGTGCTCGCCGGTTTCGCGCGCCGCGGTATCGGTCGCGTTTACGTGCAACAGCGGGTCGATGGGGCGCTGGTGAAGTTCTACGGTGTGAGCGGCGGCGAATATTTTGCCGCCCTTCCCGAACATGGCGAGCTGGATGATTCGGTCGAGCTGGCGCTTCGGAACGCGGCCGAGCGGGCGGCTGCGGCGCTCGGGCTCGAAGTCTGGGGCGGCGATGCGATTATCAACGACGAAACCCCGACCATCGTCGACTTCAACGACTGGCCCAGTTTCAGCCGGGTGCGCGACGCCGCCGCCCGCGCGATCGCTCGTCGCTGTTTGCGTCTCGTGCGCCGCCAGGTCTGAACCTCGCAAACCGGCTCGAAATCGTCTTCAGGTTCGCTATTATGATGCGAACCGTATGAAAACTTCGCCCAGAAAAATTCCACTTCACACCCGAGGCGGCGATCTGCCCCAAATCAACACCGAAATCCCGGGACCGAAATCGGCGCAGGTGTTCGAGGCCGAGAACCGTTACGTCGCGCCCGGCCGCCAGCGTATCTCTCAACTGGCGGGCGTCGCGTTCGAGCGCGGCGACGGCGCGACCTTGACCGATGTCGATGGCAATACCTACGTCGATTTTTTTGCCGGGGTCGCGGTCGCCAGTCTCGGCCATGCTCATCCGGCGCTGGCGCAGGCGCTCGCTGATCAGGCCGGCCGCCTGATCGTCGGCACTTTCGCGACTCCCGAACGCGCCGAGAACTTCAAGCGCCTGAGTGACGTCGCGCCCGGTAAGCTGAAACGCCATCACCTCTACAGCGGCGGAGCGGAGGCGGTCGAGGCCGCGCTCCGGCTGGCGCGCTCCGCCACCAAGAAGCACGAAGTGGTGAGCTTCTGGGGCGGGTTCCATGGCAAGACCGGCGGTGTGCTCGGACTTATCGGCGACGAATCGAAGCAGGGCTACGGACCGTTGATGCCCGGGCGCTACCAGGTGCCCTACGCCGACTGCTATCGATGCCCGTTCAAGATGACCTATCCCGACTGCGGGATGTATTGCGTGGAGTTCGCCGGCGAGCAAATCAAACGCAGCTCGGCCGGCGCGGTCGCGGCGATTCTTGTCGAGCCGATGCAGGGGACGGCCGGCAACGTCATTCCGCCCGATGATTTCATGCCCGCGGTAAAGGAGATCGCGCGGCGCAACGGCGCGCTCCTCATCGCCGACGAAATGATCACCGGCTTCGGCCGCACCGGCAAATGGTGGGGTGTCGAGCATAGCGGCGTCGAGCCCGATATCGTCACGGTTGGCAAAGGGATGGGCTCGGGATTCCCGGTCTCCGGGGTGTTGCTCAGCGACGAGCTGGGCAGGGCGGAGCCGTTCGGCAAGCCGAGCGCGTCATCTTCGAGCTACGGCGGTAATCCACTGGCGGCGGTCGCGGTCGGCACCACGATTCAGACCATCCAGAGCGAGGGGTTGGTCGAGAACTCGCGCCGGGTCGGAGCGCTGTTGCTCGATCGCCTGCGGGCGCTTCAGGAAAAGTATCACTTCGTCGGCGATGTGCGCGGTCGCGGCCTGCTGATCGGACTCGACCTGGTGCGCGACCGTACCACCAAGGAGCCGCTGGCGCGGCCGATAACCGAGGCGATCTTCAAGGAATGCCTGCGGCGCGGCCTGGTGCTGATGGGCTATTTCCCGCGCATCAGGATCAATCCACCGCTGGTGATTACTGCGGCGCAGGCCGAGGCCGGGGCTGCGATCCTCGATGAAGTTTTCGCCGAAGTAAGCGCGAAGCTCGACTGGCGCAACGAGGCCTGAGTCTCGATGGCGGTCGAGACCGGAAATCGAGGGCTCTTCCTCGACCTGGTGGGGACCCTGGTCAGGATGGATGAGACGCGCCAGTTGCCGCTCGATGGCCGCGGCGAGATCGTCATCGAGCTGATGCCCGGGGTGGCCGACAAGCTCGCCCCGATTCGCGACCATCTGATCTTCGTGGTTTCCAACCAGGCCGGGATCAAGCGCGGGCGGCTCAAGGCGGAAGCGGTCGAAGATGCGATGCGGGCGCTTGACGAACGGCTCGGCGGTATTTTGAGCGGATGGCAGGTGTGTCCGCACGACGACGACGATCGATGCGCCTGCCGCAAGCCGCACGCCGGCATGATAATCGAGTTGGCCGAGATGTATGGAGTCGATCTGCCGCTCTCGACGATGGTCGGCGATCAGGAGGTCGACAAGGAGGCGGCCGCGGCCGCCGGCCTCGGCCACTTCATCTATGCCAAAGACTTCTTCGGCTGGCGAGACTGAGACTCGTATCAACTAAGGCGTGCTGAGGAGCTTCAGGACTGCCACGCTAATCGACCCAGCCCCACCCTTTCCATCATTTCGAGCGGAGCCCGAACGCGGGCGAGGGCGCAGCCGAGAAATCTACGCGGAGCGATTTGCGGATGAGAAAATTCGCCAATCTTGCCGGGCTTGACCGGCTTCCGCAAAACGCGGGGAAGTGAAAGACTTGCGTATCGACCGAGCGCAGGAGACGACCCATGAAGATCGGACTGCTCGCTTTCACCACCGTTAAAACGATCCATCCGGCCGCGCTGGCCCAGAAATGCGAGGCGCTGGGCTTCGACCTGCTGGTCTTCCCCGAGCATCCGGTTATTCCGACTCATACGCGCACGCCGTTCCCGCGCGCCGACGGTAAGATTCCCGATTATTACTACAACTGCCCGGACCCGTTTGTAACGATCGCGCTAGCCGCGGCGGTGACCACTCGGATTCGGCTCGGCACCGGTATTTTACTGATACCCGAACATAATCCGATCAATGTCGCCAAGGAGATCGCGACGCTCGACCATTACTCGAACGGGCGTATTGTGATGGGAATCGGGGCCGGCTGGCTGGTCGATGAGGTCGAGGCTTTCGGCGTCGAGTTCCGGCGGCGCTGGCCGCTCACGCACGAATATGTGCGCGCCATCAAGGAGTTATGGACCAAGGAGGACGCCAGCTTCAGCGGCGAATTCCTCGAGTTCCCGCCGATTCGATGTAATCCCAAGCCGCTCCAGAAACCGCATCCGCCGATCCTGGTCGGCGCCGCGGGCGAGCGGGCGCTGCGCAACACGGTCGCGATCGGCGACGGCTGGATGCCGCTCGAACAGTCGCCCGAGCAGCTCAAGTCAGAGCTCGCCAAGCTGCGTACGATGTGCGACGAGGCCGGCCGGCGCTTCGAGGACCTCGAGATTTCGGTGACCTTTGCGGGCTCCCGCAAACCCAATCCGCGCGAGCTGCGCGAGCGCTATCGCGAGGCCGGCGCCCATCGGCTGATCCTCAATACCCTGCCGCTCGGGCGCGATGACGCGGACCGCGAACTCGAGGCGATGGCGCGCGACTGGATCGCGCGCTAGCCGATCGTCGCGGCGTACCCGAGGTGAAACGGCGCGGTGCGATAATCGGGTTCGGCGCGGTCGCAGCCGAAGGCCATATAGCGGGATGGGCGACGCGTCCCGAGGTCCAGATCGTCGCAATCTGCGATCCGGTCGCCGCCCGACGTCATCACGCGTTACGAATCCTAAAAGGTGTGCGGGTTTACGACGACCCCGGCCTTATGCTGGACGGCGAGCGCCCGGACTTCGTCGACGTCGCGAGTCCTCCGGCCTTCCATGCGGCGGCGGCGCGCGCGGCATTGGAATCCGGCGCGCACGTGCTGGTCGAAAAGCCGCTCTGCCTCGCGCTCGAAGAACTCGATTCGCTAGCCGAGCTGGCGCGGGTCCGCGGCCGTATCCTGATGTGTGTCCACAATTGGAAGCATGCCACCGCTTACCGTCGCGCCGCCGAACTGGTCGCATCCGGCAGGCTGGGAACGATTCGCGAGATTACGCTCGAACGATTGCGAACCGGACCGGCCGGCGGCGAGGGGCCGGGCGCGCGCTGGCGGCGCGATGGCGCGCTCGGCGGCGGTATCCTGATCGATCATGGATGGCACGTGTTGTACCTGGCGCAATGGCTGATGGGCGGCGCGGCACCGCATCTCGTCTCTGTACGGCTCGGCGGTAATCGCGAGGATGGCGCGGAGGAGGAAGCCGACCTGGAACTTGCCTTCCCCGGTGACCGGCGAGCTGCGATTCATCTTTCGTGGCACGCCTCGGTGCGGCGGACCTCCGCCTCTATCCAAGGTGACCTCGGGAGACTCGAGCTGGAAGGCAATTCGCTCCGCCTGACCGACGCGCAAGGTTGCAACGACTTCTCGGTGATTGACGCCGTCGATGATTCGTACCACGCAGCGTGGTTCGGCGGGGTTGCGGGCGAATTCGAGCGGGCTATCGAGCAAGCCGGCGGCACAATAGCCGAGGCCAATCTGATCGAGTCGCGCAGTGCGCTCTCGATTATCCTACAGGCGCGTGCGATGGCAGAAGAAAGCCACTGACCATCGGTCAGTTTTGGCTCCCGACCCTCAAAAGCTGTCCATGCCCGATCCTTAAGCTAATCTTTCACTATTGACTTTCCTGACCGAGCGGATAATGCTGCCCCCTATTGACCGTATGGTTAGCGGAATGTGACGGATATTTGAACCGGCTTTTCCGGGCGGTAAAGTAAATGATAGCGGGCGACAAACCAGGATGAGTGCGATGGCGCAAGATCAGTCTAAAGTTGCGTCGACTGACCCGCGCGAACAGGTTCAAGGCTCCAGTGACGAGATCCTACGTGCCGCGACGAATTTGTTCGCGAACCGCGGTTTCCATGAGACCTCGATGTCCGAGGTGGCACGCGAGGCGCGAGTCAGCAAAGCGCTCATTTTCTGGCATTTCAAGACCAAGGAAGAGCTCTTCATGGCGGTGTTAAGCCGCTTGATGGAGCCCTATTTTATCGATTTTACGGAAGAGTCTGGCGCGCTGGATGAGCGCGAGCAAATCCTCAAGCTGGTCGAGATGTACCTGCGGTTCGTACGCGATCACGCCAACTCGGTGCGGTTCTTCATTGCCCAGTTGCTGCACGACGAGCATCGCGGCGAAGGCTTGGGAGCGCAGGTGATGCAATTGTACGAGGGCTATCGGAGCCTGCTGACCAGCCTGGTCGCACAGGCGCAGAACCGGGGGTTGTGTGCGCGCGGTTACCCGCCCGAGAGCGCCGCCGCCTTTCTTTTGTCGGCGCTCAACGGCTTCCTGATTGAGTTCCTGTTTATGGGTAAATCGGCACTCGACCCGCAGCATGCGTTAACGATGGTTCGCGAATGGTTATTCGGCGAGGCCGAACAAGAAGGTCCCGATGGTGGTCAAGCCGTCGCCTGAGACCCGAGGAGAAATCGACTTAGATGCGGATGCCGCTCAAAATGATGTTGGACCTGGGGCGTTATGTGGGCCGCAGGAAGCGGGCCGGCGAGAAGTATTTCCCGCTGGTGTTGATGCTCGAGCCGCTGCACGCTTGTAACCTGGCCTGTGTCGGTTGCGGTCGAATCGTCGAGTACAAAGATACGATCCGCGACATGATGTCGCTGGAGGAAGCGTTGAGCTCCGCTCAGGAAGCCAACGCGCCGATCGTCTCGATCTGCGGCGGCGAGCCGCTGATGTACAAGCATATCGTGCCGCTCACGCAGCGCCTGATGAGCGAGCAGAAGCGCCACGTTCAGATCTGCACCAACGCGATCCTGCTCGAGCGCTTCGTCAAACAAGTCGCGCCTGATCCCCGCCTGATGTTCAATATTCATATCGATGGGATGCGCGAGACCAACGACCGGGTGGTCGATCGCCAGGGCCATTTCGACATCGTGGTCAAGATGATCACGATGCTGAAGCAGAAGGGCTATCGGGTGCAGACCAACACCACCGTCTTCCGCGAGACCACCGGCGAGGAACTCGAGGAATTAATCACCTTCCTGACCAGCCTGAACGTGGACGGGATGCTGCTGACGCCGGGTTATCATTACCAGGTGCTGAGCAACGATGCGCTCTACCTTACCAAGGAAGAGATGCCGCTCAAGTTCAAGAAAGTCCGCAAGATGGCGGATGACTACAAGATCATCAACACTCCGATCTATCTCGACTACCTGGTCGGCGACCGCGATCTGCTATGCAGTCCATGGACCACGGTGACCCGCAATCCGCGCGGCTGGAAGGGCCCCTGCTATCTGATCACCAATGGTCACTATAAGAGCTTCGAGGAACTGCACGCGGCCACCGACTGGGAGTATTATCGCACCAAGCAGGACATTCGATGCCGCGATTGCAAGCTGCATTCAGGTTTCGAAGGCACGGTTGCGCTCGATTTCGGCAAGAACCTTAAGGATTCGTGGCGGATGGTCCGCCATTACGTGGCCTGAGGCGAGCACGGCGTGAGCGCGCCTCAAGGCTGCGCAGCATCAAAGCGTTGGGGGGAAGAGAGGTCGTTTTGCCGGCATGGCACCTTCCAACTTCTGGGCGGCGAAGCTTCGACCGATGCATAATCTGAAAACGGCCCGCGCAGCTGGCTTTGCGACGGGAGTTGCTGCCGACGGCGGCAATCCCGACGAAATGCATCTCGCAGCCCCCTTCGATTTCGAATCCTACTGTCGAGCGCGCGTGAGATTGATCGAAGCGGCGCTCGACCAGAGCCTGCCTCGGTCGGAAGGGCCGGCGCCGCGCTTGCTGGAGGCGATGCGCTACAGCCTGCTGGCCGGCGGCAAGCGCCTGCGTCCGATCCTGGCGCTGGCCGCTTGCGAGGCGGTCGGCGGCGGAATCGAAGCCGCGATGGGCCTCGCCTGCGCCATCGAGATGATTCATACCTACTCGATGATCCATGACGATCTGCCGTGCATGGACAACGACGATCTCCGCCGTGGCAAGCCGACGAATCATAAGGTATACGGTGAGGCTATTGCCACGCTCGCTGGCGACGCGCTCCTGACCGACGCCTTCGCTGTGCTCGCCCGTCTGACGCCAACCGCGGTGCCGCGTGGCGCCCTGGTCGAGACTATCGCGGAGCTTTCCGCGGCAGCCGGATCGCCCGGCATGGTCGCCGGCCAGACCCTCGACCTGATGGACGAGGGGCGTGCGGTCAGCGTCGCAGAACTCGAAGATCTGCACGGTCGCAAAACCGGCGCGCTGTTCGTCGCCGCGGCCGCCGGCGGTGGCCGGCTCGGCGGCGGCAGCCCATCGCAATTGGCGGCGCTCGACCGCTATGCACGCGCACTTGGGCTGGCCTTCCAGGTCATCGATGACCTGCTCGACGTGGAAGCGTCGACCGAGCAAGTCGGAAAGCGCACGCAGAAGGACGAAGGTCGCGGCAAGGCGACTTATCCCGGCCTGCTCGGGATCGCAGAATCACGCTATAAGGCCGAACGGTTGCGACGCGATGCCCTCGAGGCACTGGCGGGCTTCGACCATCGAGCCGAGCCGCTCCGTGGGCTCGCGAACCTTGTGGTGGAGCGCAAGCTGTGAGAAGCGCACAACTGGCAAGTGGCGGCGCGGCCGCGATCAGCCGTCGTCCGATTTCCGAACCACCCGAGCCGCGCCAGGCGATCCTCAAGGCTCCCGGCGATCTCGAACTGCGCACTTTTACGCCACCTGCACCCGGCCCCGGTGAGGTTCTGGTTCAGGTTCGATGCGCGCTGAGCTGCGGTACCGATTTGAAGACCTGGCGCCGCGGCCATCCGATGTTCAGCCTGCCGACCCCGTTCGGACATGAATTTTCCGGCGTCGTAGCGGCGCTCGGCGAGGGCGTCGAGCGATTCCGGGTTGGCGATGGCTTGATGGCGGCACCGACCGCGCCCTGCGGCCGCTGTTTTTTCTGTCTTCACGGGCAGGAGAATCTCTGTGCCGACGCGGTCGGCAAGATGCTGATGGGCGCGTATGCGGACTTCATCCTGCTCCCGGCTCATATCGTCGCACGCAACGCCTTTCGCAAGCCCCCATCTTTGAGCTTCGAAGAAGCGGCGCTGCTCGAACCGGTGGCGTGTGTGATTCACGCGCACGAGATGGCGAAGCCGCAGAGCGGCGAGAGCGCGCTGATCGTTGGCGCCGGTCCGTTCGGACTGCTCCACCTGCTGGTATTAAGAGCTGCCGGCGTGCGCGAAATCGTGATCGCCGGGCACGGCGATCGGCGGCTCAAATGGGCGGGCGAGCTCGGTGCCGACCAGGTGATCGATGCGACTCGCGGTGATGCGGCTGCTCAGATCGCGCGACTCAATGGCGGTTTCGGTCCCGACCTGGTGATCGAGGCCACCGGCAATCTCCAGGGCTGGCATGATGCGCTGGCGCGCGTGCGCCGCGGCGGCCGCGTGGTCTTTTTCGGCGGCTGCCCGGCCGCCACGGTGCTGAACGTGGAGACCCGCCGGATGCATTATGACAATCTAACGCTGCTGGCGCCGTTCCATTACCGGCCCTGCGATGTGAAGCGCGCCTTCGAATTGCTCGGCGAGCGCCGCCTGGGCTTCGAGCGAATAGTCAATGGGCGTCGCCGGCTCGCCGAGCTGATCGACGTGTTTGCGATGCTCGATCGCGGCGAGATACTCAAGTGCGCGGTCATCCCGTGATGGTGGCGCCGAACGGCGCCGGTAACTGGGAGCCGGCCGCCGCCGGTCGCCGATACCTGAGCGCAACCTGCCTCGATCTTTTATTCCGCGCAGAATGCGGCCAATCCGGAACCTGATTGCCGTGTGGCGCCCGCGCCACGATGGAGAGGATTTCTTTTGGAAGTCACGACGCAAGCCGCATTGCAGATGAACGGGCAAACCGTGCCGGAGAGCGGCGCAGAGCAGGATTTCCTGGGCCGCCTGGATCGCGTTATCGGCCGTGCCCAACAGGCGCTGGTCGCGATGCAGCATGCGGAGGGTTTCTGGCAGGCGCCGCTCGAAGCGAACGCCGAAATGAACTCCGAGTTCATCATTTATAACCGCTTCATGGGCGTATCCGACCCCGAACTCGAGACCCGGCTGCATAAGTACCTGCTCGAGATCCAGCAGCCTGACGGTAGCTGGAATCTGTTTCCGGGCGGCGAGGGCGACCTCTCAACCAGTATCCTGGCCTACTTCGCACTCAAGCTGGCCGGGATGAGGGCGGGCGACGAGCCGATGCTCCAGGCGCGCCGTTGGATCCTTGCCCATGGCGGAATCGC
>DATJRJ010000071.1:0-41014 GCA_035504735.1 Binataceae bacterium (SeqCode) | reverse complement strand
CTTCGGTGCCGCCGGGATGGGCAGTCCCGACGACACCGAGATGTTTGAGCGGATGCAAGCGGGATTTGCGGCGACCGTCGCGCCATGGGTTTTGCTCGCGCGCGGGATCAACCGGCAGCGGCAGGATCTCGACGGCACGATCGTCAGCCACGTCATGGACGAAGTAACCCAGCGGGCGATCTGGCGGCATTGGAAAAGGATGATGATGGCTGAGGATCGGCCCGCGCCGGCGCGCCGCGACCATCGAATCGAGCCGCCGCACCCCTCCGCTTTGACTTGAAGGGCCGTCGGCATAGAGTCACTAGGCGCTGATTTCCCGGTGCCTGGAGCCTTGGACAATTACGAAATAGATCCCGAGTGGCGGGTCGTGGATCGGGGCGTGGAGCCGCGCGCCCGCGGCTTTTCGGCCCACGCGATCGGCTTCTCGATCGCGGCCCATCTGATGCTTGCGGGGCTGCTGTTGATCGCGCTGCTTCACCTAGGTGGCTCCCGGCCCTCGCAGCCGGTGTATCTGGTCGCACAAATCGTCGATCGCATACCGGGAGCGGATGCTGGGGCAAACCAAAGCGCCCTTGGCGCCGAACCGGGCAAGCTCGTGCGGCCTTCGCCGACAACGCGAAATTCATCGAGCGCGCCGAAACACGCGATGCATCGTTCGCGTAGCATCCGCTCGTGGGTCGAGAAACATATTGCGCCGACGAGTGTCGAGGCGCGGAAGATCGAGGCCGACGGCGCGCGAAACAACGAACAAAAAGTCGCGAACGCCGAGTCTATCGCAATCCAACCGCATCCCGCGGCGGTGATCGATGCGGCGAGCGCAGCCGCGATCGCTAAGCCGGGTGGTGGCGCGGGTGCGGCGGCAAACCGCGCGCTTGGTGGCGGAAGTAGTGCCGGCGGGTCGGGAGCGAGCGCCGAAGGGCATGCGGCCTATGGCGAGGCGCCGGCGCCGGAGTACCCGGCCGAGGCGCGCCGGATGGAGCAGCAGGGACTCGTCATGCTGCGCGTGCTAGTCGCTGCGGACGGCTCGACCAAGCGGGTTGAGATTGCGCGCTCCTCGGGCTTTCAACTGCTCGATAGTGTGGCGCGCGATACCGTGCGCGAGCGATGGCGGTTCGTGCCCGCGATGCGGGACGGGGCGGCGGTCGAGGGTTGGGTGATGGTACCGATTCGCTTTGCGCTCACTGAGGCCGATGCATCAGATTGAGAAGGAGTCCGTCGCGTTGAAACAGAAACTGCAGGAAGATTTGAAGACCGCGATGAAATCGGGTGAGCGGCTGCGGGTGCTGACGCTCAGGGGCATACTGGCCGAGATTACGCGGCTCGAAAAGGATGTCCTGCATGAAGCCACCGAAGCCGAGGTTATCCAGATCATCAAGCGCGAGCGCGCGCGGCGCAACGAGGCGCTGGAGTTCGCGCGCCAGGCGGCGCGAAGCGATCTGATCGAGCAGAACGAGGCCGAGGTGAAGATCCTCGACGGTTATCTTCCCACCGCGATCGGTCCCGATGAAGTAAGCGCGGCGATCGCCGAAGCGATAAATTCCGGCGTCAATCAGATCGGACCGATCATGAAGGTGCTGCGCGATCGATTCGGCGCCCGGCTCGACGGTAAGCTCGCCAGCGAGCTGGTGAAAAAGGCGCTGGCCGGATTGTAGGCGGCGCGTTAGCGGGCAGCCTCGGTGCCCTGGTCGAGACTCAAGAGGTCGGCATACAGCGCTTCGATTTCGCTGCCGAGTTTTTCATAGCGCACAATAACTTCGTCTGCGTCGCGGCGAGTCAGATAGAAGTTGGGATCGTTCATGATGCGGCCGAGCGCGGTCTTTTCGGTCTCTTTCTCTTCGATCGCGCCTTCGATCCGCTGCCGCGTGCGGGCCGCCTGCTCGCGACGCCGTTCCGCCTCGCGCTCCCGCTTGCGCGCCGCGTTCTGATCCCGCCGCGCTGCTTCCGACGCTCCGTCATCCACCGCGGTCCCGTTCCGAGCCGCGGGCGCGGGCAGCACGACTTCCGCGGCCGCCGCCATCGCAGCTTTTTTCGCCAGGTACTCGTCGTAGTTGCCGAGATAACGCAGCGCCGCGCCTTGGCCGACCTCGATGACCTCGGTCACCAGCTCGTTCAACAGGTAACGATCGTGGCTGACGATAACGACCGTGCCGGGAAAGCGGCGCAGCGCTTCGAGCAGCGTGTCCTTGGCAATGATGTCGAGGTTGTTGGTCGGCTCGTCGAGCAGCAGGCAGTTGTTGCGATGCGCCAGGACCTTGGCCAGCGCGAGTCGCGCCCGCTCGCCGCCTGACAGCACGCCGACGCGTTTTTCGACCTCGTCGCCCGAAAACAGCATCGCACCGAGCAGGCTGCGAATTTCGCCGGTCGTCATCCCTTCGGCCGCGTCGCTCAACTCGGCCAGCACGCGCTTATCGTAGTCGAGACTTTCGGCGAGATTTTGCGCGAAGTAGCCGAGCTCCACGCCGTCGCCGATGCGCCGTTCGCCCGCGCTCAGCGGTTCGACCCCGGCCAGCAGCTTCATCATGGTCGATTTGCCGGCGCCGTTGGGGCCGACCAGGGCGAGTCGCGCGCCACGCTCGATTACCAGATCGATGCCATCGTAAACCGTCAGCGCATCGTACTTCTTGACCGCGCCACGTAGTTCGAACACCCGCCGCGCGCCGCGCTCGCAGGCCGGGAAATTGATCGCAGGGGACTTCTCGAGGCCGGCCGGCGGAGTGAGCCGGACAATCTTTTCGAGCTGTTTGACGCGGCTCTGTACCAGGCCGGCTTTGCTCGCCTGGGCGCGGAAGCGGCTGATAAATGCCTCGATATGCTCGATCTCGTTGCGCTGCTTTTCATAGGCCGCCAGCTCGGCCTCGAAACGCTCGGTGCGTTGCACCAGGTACTTCGAGTAGCCGCCTACGTATTCGGTCAGCCGCCCGCGCGCCACTTCGACGGTTCGCGTAGTGACGCGATCGAGGAAGTAGCGGTCGTGCGAGACTACCACCAGCCCGCCCGGATAATTCAACAGATAGTCCTCGAGCCAGTTGCGCGCTTCGATATCGAGATGGTTGGTCGGCTCGTCCAGCATCAAGAATTCCGGCTCGGTAAGCAGCAGCTTGGCGAGCGCAATTCGCATCCGGATGCCGCCGGAGAACTCGGCCACCTCGCGCGGCAGGTCGGTCGCCGTGAAGCCTAGACCGAACAGCAGCGCCTCGGCGCGGCTCTCGGCAGTGTAGAAGCGATGGCGCTCGAGGCTGGTCAGCACTTCGCCAAGCTCGGCCAACGCTGAATCATGCGCGGGGCCGGCGTGCTCGCGGGTCAAAATTTGTTCGAGCTCGATACGCCGCGAATCAAGTGCACGCAGCTCGGTGAGTGCGCTCAGAGTCTCGTCGGCGACGGTGCGTCCGCCCATCTCGGGCGCGTCCTGGGCGAGATAGCCGACGCGGGTGCGCTGCGGCCGGCTGATACGGCCGGAGTCAGGCGGGAGTACATCGGCGATCATCTTGAGCAGCGTCGATTTTCCGGCGCCGTTGAGGCCGACCAGCCCGACCCGCGCGTCGTCGGTCATCGACCAGCTCACGCCGTCGAGCAGGACTCTGCCGCCATAGGCCTTGCTTAGGTTGTCGAGCGTCAGCACGGGAATTTCTTGCGCATCTTAATCTTCAAATGATACCGGCGCGGAGCGCGAGGCGGAAGCAGGTGCCGGAGCGGGACCGATTGCTGCACCCAACTACGCCTGCTCCGAGTTTGCTCGTAGTCGCAGAAACTGTAGACGCTGCGAATCAGGCATTCGCGCTGTCACAAGGGTCCGTGCCCGCCGCTTCGCGCAGCCTCTCCCTTGGAGGGCGGGGCGTCAAGAACAGTTCAGCGCCGCACCACCTAGCATCTTATGGCAAGCTATGTCATCTACTCACATGTGACGCACGGTATGCGGCCGTGCCGGGATCTGGAGATGAGGCGTGGCGGGATGGGAATTTGATGGCAGGAGGTGTGGCATGTGGTGTGGGATGCCGTCGGGCAGGTGGGGCAGTCGAATCCGCTGGATTTCTTCAGGTTTGGCTTTTCTGTTCGCCATCGTAGCGATTGGTTTTGCCGGCGGGACGCGCGCCGCGGAAAGTGCTGCCGACGGTTCATCGAATCTCAGTTCGATTTCATTTTCCCCCGCGGTAATCAAGCTGAATAATCCCGGCTCACAAGGCGTAACGACGAAGACGACGACGATCAAGGTGACGATGACCGCCTACGA
Organism: Binataceae bacterium (SeqCode); assembly: GCA_035504735.1. Taxonomy (GTDB): domain Bacteria; phylum Desulfobacterota; class Binatia; order Binatales; family Binataceae; genus JAJPIG01. Next base: position 36,786 of record DATJRJ010000071.1, on the reverse strand, counting down.
CGCCCAAGGTGAAGTGATCACGCCGAGCGCCGCTAACCCGCTTAACCTCGCCCTGTTCGGCGCGGCCGACGGTCTGATAACGACTCCCGAGATGACGATAACCTCTGCCGGTCCGGTGACGTTCACCTACAGCGGCGGCTACTTCACTAATCCAGTGACGCTCGAGGCATGGATCGGAAATGACTACGGCGCGCAGTCGATCGGGGTGATGCAGTTTTTGCCCAAAAACCGGCCGGCATGCAGCTATGCGGCGCAAAGCTTCACGATTCCCACCATCTGTGGCGGGGCGACCGATCCGACGGATTGCGCCGCCAATAACATGACCGGCGGCCTGCAGGTAAATGCGGCCGTCGGCGTTAACTCTCCTAACGCATCGGCCTTCATTCCATACACGATCGATACCGGCTCGCTGGGCGTTATCGTTCCAGTCTCCGACCTCGGCCCCGACGCGATCGGGCCGGCCGGTCCGGGTAAGAAGTATTACGACAGCAGCGGCAACATCTTTACCGGCAACTATTATCTTGCGCGGGTGAACTTGCTGATATCGGTGAATGACGGCACACCCATCTACGTGCAGACCAATCCGATCAAGGTGCTGGCGGTGAACTACGCATATTGCGCGCCCAATGCGGCAGATTGCTCGTATCCAACGCCGACCACCAATCCGCAGATTCACTATCTGGGGGTGGGTTTCGATCGCAATAACACGACCGATGGAGATTATTTCGATTCGCCTGCCGACAACGCCTTTCTTGAGGTCACTGACGCTAACAATGGAACCGATATCACGCCGGGCTACATTCTGACTTCGACCAATGTCACGCTGGGGCTGAGTTCGAGCACCGGCTATAAGTTCACCAAGCTGAAACCCAATACCGCATCGCCGGGCGATTGGATCCAGATGCCGGGGTGTTTCGGATTTCCGGATATCAATAAGCAGAGTTACTGCGGCGGCCTGCTGCTCGACGTCGGAATCGACCATATGTATCTCAATTTGAAACCCGCGCGGCGGCCCAAGGATGCGGTTAGCGATAGTACCGTGCCGACGGGAACCTACGTAAATATCCTGACGGGGACCATTAAGAACCCGTCCATGTCATACGAGTTTCAGTTCGAGCCGGATGACGCGACCGGACCAGCGCCGGAAGAAATCAACTGGGTGAATCTCGTCCCCGGGGTTTTCATCAATACCGGACGCCGGCCGTTGATCGCTTACAATTACATGTTCGACGCGCAATGCGGTCAGGTAGGCTTTCAACCGAATTGAGTCAAAGCCGGTTTAGCCGGGCGTAACCAAGTAGCCGGGGTGACAGGGCTGAGCCCAGCATCTTCGGGCTGGTGCGACTCTATCGAAAGGCAGGCCGCCGGTTGCGAATCGTGTTGGGGCGCGCAACCGGCGGCCTGATCTTCAGGCCGCCGGTTGCGCGACGGTCATGCGCAGGGCAGCATATGGGGCCAGCGGAGAAGCGCCGGGCGTCCCGATCGAATCGCCGTGCTGTTCAATTCCTACGAGTTCACTTTCGGCTTTCTGCCGGTCGTACTGATCGTGTTCGGATTGCTCGCGCGATCGGGGCAGATCCGCGCTACGGCTGCGTTCACCATCCTGGCCTCGCTCTTTTTTTACGGATGGTGGAACTGGCACTACCTGTTCCTGTTCGGGTTCTCGGTCGGCTTCAACTATCTGTGGTCGCTGGTTCTGGCCTTCCGGAGCGCGGATGACGCGGCGGGAAGCAGGGCGAGGGCCTCGCGCGTGCTGCTCGGAATCGGCGTGGCGGTCAACCTGGCGTTGCTCGGCTACTTCAAGTACCGCAACTTCGCGGTGAGCAGCGCGGGTATGGTGTTCGGCACGCATTGGAGCCTGCCGCCGTTGGTACTGCCGTTGGCGGTTTCATTCTTCACCTTCGAGCAGATCACTTACCTGTCGGCGGCCTACAACGGCGAGCCCGGCACCGGCGATTTCGTCAGCTACTGCATGTTCATCGCCTTCTTCCCGCATCTGATCGCCGGGCCGATCGTGCGCTACAAGGAGATCTATCCGCAGTTCAATCGCGATACGCGCTTCGCGCTGACCGCGGCGAACCTGAGCGACGGCCTGATGATCTTCGCCATCGGCCTGTTCAAGAAAGTGATAATCGCGGACGCCTTCCGCGATATCGTCGATCCAATCTTCGGCCATCCGGGCCCGGTCTCGTTCGGCGACGCATGGGGCGCGGCGTTAGGCTTCGCGTTACAGATCTATTTCGATTTCTCCGGCTACACGGACATGGCGATCGGCCTGGCGCGGATGTTCGGGGTGCGGTTTCCCGAAAACTTCGATTCGCCCTACAAATCGCGCGACCTGGTCCAGTTCTGGCGCACGTGGCATATGACGCTGTCGTTCTTTCTGCGCGATTATCTTTACATCCCGCTGGGCGGTAATCGCCGCGGCACGCTGCGGCACTATTTGAACCTGATGATCACGATGGTATTTGGCGGATTGTGGCATGGCGCGAACTGGACCTTCGTGATCTGGGGCACGCTGCACGGCTTGGGGCTCTCGCTCAATCACGCGCGGCGCAAGGCGGTGTGGCAAGTTCCGGACGCCGCGGCCTGGGTAATTACCTTCGTCTTCGTCACCGTCGCGTGGGTCTTCTTCCGCGCCCAGACCTTCCGCGAGGCGGCGTTCCTGCTGCGCGGGATGGCCGGGCTCGCGAGCGGCCCCGACCTGATACACAAGTATTCGATCGGGTTTCACGAGTTCGTGCGGATCGCGATCGCGCTTGGGATCGTGCTGTTCTGCCCTAATCGCCAGGCGATCATGAACTACCAGTGGCGCAGCGATTATATCTACGCCGCAGTGTTCGCGATTCTGATGGCCGCGGCCACGATGACGATGGCCAATCCGCCGCCCTTCATCTACTTCCAGTTTTGAGCGAGCGGGCAGGGCGATGAGACGCCGGCTCGTGCTGATGCTCGCGATGGCCGCCGGGCTCGTCTTCTGCGGCGCGCTCGCGAATTACCTGCTGAATCCCTACGGCGCGTGGAATACGGCGCTGATCGATCCAATCTTTCGCAAACCCAAGGACGAGCACGTGGCGCTACCCTTTGTGGTGCGCCGCGCCGACCTCGCGACCCTGCTGGTCGGGACTTCGCGCGTGGTGTTCGGCATGCGCATCGACAGCCTGGCCGCCAATGGCTTCGTTAATGGCGGCATCCGGGCGGCGAGCCTGCGCGAGTCGTGCGCGATCGTGGATGCGGCGCTCGCCAATCCGCATCTCAAGCGAATCGTGTGGGAACTCGATTTCTTTCAGTTCGACCGTAGTTGGGATGCGGACAATCCGGAGTTCGAGCGGCGGGTGAAGGGCGGAGCGGGAACCGTGATCGAAGACGCGCTCTTGAGCCTGGCGGCGCTGGACAACGGGATGAACGATTTGAAGCGGATGATGCGTGGACGGGCGCGGCTGCCGGATACGGCGCGGACCGAAGTGCCGTGGCCGCCCGAGGTGATCTGCCGCGAGTACGCAGCGCAACTCGGCCGCGGCCTGGTGAGCACGCCGGCTGCGGCGATCATCCAACAGATCTCGGTCAACATGCCGAACTACCAGAATTACCATTTCTCGCAGAACTTCTGGGACCGCTTTCGTGCCACGATTGCCGCCGCTCAGCGGCGTGGCGTAATGGTTATCCTGTTCGTGCCGCCGATGAGCGAGTATGAACTGGAAGTGATCCGGCACGCCGGCCAGTGGGATGAGTTCGAGCGCTGGAAGCGTAGACTGGTAGCGATCGCGCCGGTCATCGATTTCTCGGGTTACAACCGGCTGGCGCGGGCCGACGATTACTACAGCGACGTGATGCATCACAAGACGCCGATCGGCGAGAGCCTGCTACGCATCCTGCTCGGGATGCCGGTGCCGGCGTGTTATGGGATCGGTGAAAATCTGCGCGCTGCCGATATTCACCTGGACACGCGCGATATCGACGATGCGATCGTGGCCCAGAATCGGATGATGCGTGAAGCGTCGATGGAAGACTCGCGCTACGGCCGGGTGGCCGTGCGCGCACTCGCGGAGCAGCGCGCGCGGACTCGGGCGCGGCAGCAGGCATCGGTTCTTCCATGATCGCACACAAGGAGGCCCGATGATGGCGGCTCAAAAGGATACCACGGAAAAAGCTCTCTTCCCGCGTTTCTCCCCCGCCGAGTTCGAGCGCCGGCATAACGCGATGCGTGAAGCGATGGATCGCGAGGGGCTCGACGCGATGCTGGTCTACGGGCATCCGGGATCGGTCGAAATTTCCTACCTGATAAACTACGTGCCGCTGAGCCCGTGCTGGCTGATTTTTCCACGCCACGGCGAGCCGGCAGTGTTCCTGCATTTCTACAATCACATCTTTTGCGCGCGCGCCCAGGCGATTATCGACGATATCCGCGCTTATCGCTCGCCGGCCACCGAGACTGTCGCCGATCATTTGCGCGAACGCGGTCTCGCCAATCGGCGCATCGGCGTCGTCAGCCTGAACTGGGTCTCCCACAATGACTTTATCGATCTGCAACGCCGACTCCCCGAGGCCAGCCTGTCCGACTTCGGCGCGCCATTTACCGCGATCCGCTGGGTCAAGAGCGAAGCGGAGATGCCGTTCGTGCGGCGCAGCGGCTACCTTACCGATCTGACCTGCGAGGCTCTGGAACGTGAGCTCAGGCCGGGCCTTTCGGAGTTCGACATTAGATCGATCGTGGTGGGCGCGTTCGAGCGTCACGAGAGCGATCCGGGTATCCACTTCATCGCGAGCACCAGCATGATCGAACCCGATCGCTGTGTGCCATGGCAGCGCCCAACGCCGCGCACGATCACGCGAGGCAGCGTGGTGATAACCGAGATCACGGTCAGCTACTGGGGCTACGCAACACAAATTCATCGGCCGTTCGCGATCGTTGAGGAGCCTACGCCGCTTTACCGGCAGCTCTTCGATGCGGCCTACGAGTGCTACGAGTCGGTGCGCCGCATCTGCAAGCCGGGTACGACGAGCGAAGAGATCGTGGCAGCCACCGCGATTATCGAGGAGCGCGGTTTCACCACCTACGACAGCGTCTTCCATGGCGAGCGTGGAAAATTTCCGGAGCTCGGCACGCGTTCCGCATGGCATCAGCTCGAGCCCTGGCGGCTCAGGGAAAACATGGTCCACGTTATCCAGCCAAATCCGGTCACGCGCGATCATCGGGCCGGGTTGCAGTTAGGCGCAGCGGTGATCGTCAGGCCCGCGGGTGGCGAGGCACTGCACAACTATCCTTTCAAGTTTCCGGTCTGCGGAGCCTGAGTTCGATCTTCAGCGTCCCTTGAAGATCGGCTTGCGGTGCGCGATGAAGGCGCTGACGCCTTCCCGGAAATCTTCGCTGGCGTATGCGCATGCGATCAGATCGTCGCCCTCGATCTCGCGACGCCGCGCCATCAGCCGCCGCAGCGCTTCCTTGGCCACCTGCAGCGTGATCGGCGCGTGGGTGGCGATTTCCAACGCTACCTGTCGGGCGCGCGCGAACGCCTGCCCCTCGGCCACCACTTCGTTGAGCAGCCCCACTGCGCGGGCGTCGTCAGCCTCGACCAGTTTGGCCCGGAAGAGGAGCTCCTTGGTGCGGCCCGGTCCGATCAGATCGACCAGCCGGGCGTGATTCGCGATCGACAGGCAATTGCCGAGCGTGCGCGCGATCGGCACGCCGATCCTGCTGCCCGCGCCGCCGTACCGCAGGTCGCACACCAGCGCGAGGGCCGCGCCTGCGCCGACCGCGTAGCCCTCGATCGCGGCGATGGTCGGCTTGCTGACGGCTTCGAGCTGTCCCACTGCGGTCTCGAGGCGCCGTTCGTAGGCCAGCCCGTCTTCAGCGCCGCGGAAGCCCTCGAATTGCGAGATGTCGGTGCCGGCGGCGAACGCCTTGGGGCCGCCGCGCAGGATCAACACGCGCAACTCGTCGTCAGCTTCGGCGCGCGCACACGCGTCGATGAGCCCATCGTACATCGCCCACGTCAACGCGTTGAGCGCCGCCGGCCGGTTGAGGGTTACGATGCCGAGCGGTCCCTGCCGCTCGAAGAGAATTTCGGGCTCGTTGGTCACGCCAGCGCGAGTTGTTCGGCTAGTGCAGCGGCGAGAACGAGGCAGGAGTCGCGAAGAGATTCTCCTGCTTGATCAGGAGGTCGGCCGTGCCCGGCGGCCAGATGCCCCGTTTAACCGCTTCCGCGCGCACCTGTTCGCGCTCGGCAAAGTCCTTGTACGCCCAGATATGAACCCAGCGGCTTAGGACCCCGGTCTCGCTGTAGAAGCATCCGGCGAGCGGCGAGAGCTTGGTACGCGCCTCAATTTTCTCGGCCCAGCGGCTCATCACGGTCGGGATCGTGCCGTTCTGATAGGTGTAGCTGCGGATTTCGTAGAGGCTGCCGAGTGCCCGCGGCTCGATGGCCGGGGAAAAGGGCGCCGGGGTGAGGAAGTCCACCTTCATCTCGACGATGAACTCGCGAATGTCCGGCGGCCAGTTTTTTTCCTTGGCCAGTTCGGCACGGACCTGCTCGCGATGGGCGAAGCTCTCATAAGGCCACAGGTGAATCACCGAATTAAGGGTGCCGACCTCGGTATGCCAGAAGCCGCCCAGCTTCGAGTACTTGGTGCGTGATGCCAGCGCATTGCCGATCCGTTCTTCGACGGCCGGAACGCCGCGAGGTTTCAACTGATAAGTTCGCATTTCGACGATCATCGTATAGCTCCTGCTGTGACCCTTTTCTCCCCGGTCCTGTTGCTCGGAATAACAGATATTGTCGCCGATTGGGAGCGGATGGCGCCGCCGGCGCCTGCTCGACAGACCCCATCGTCTCGACGATGCGCGTCGAGTAAGATGGCGTCCGAGGGCGGATACCCGCAAGAGGAGGGTTGTCGGATGCCGGCGATTCGTGACGGGGATCGGATCGTGTTGGTCGACCGCAAGCTATTTCGCGATGACAACACGCGTATTTTTGTTGCGTTCGTCGAGGAGTATGACGACGGAGTCGTGCGGGCGCGCGGCTATTCTTTCCACGTCAGCCCTTACGAAATCGCAGGAACCGAGCGGCATAGCGAGGAGCGCGTGCGCGTGCTTTCGCTGTCCGCGGGCGACGTGGTCTACCTGCTGCCGCGCGATATCGACGTAGCGAAGCTCCAGATCCGGCGCTCGCCGAAGGCGATGGTACTAACCGACGGCCAGATGTTCACGCTCGATCTGACCGAGTTGATGCTGCGCGCCTAATCGCTCGCGGCCGGCGCGAGTGTCTCGATCAGCCCCGCCACCGCAGCCGCGGTGGCATCGGGATTATCCAGTGGTACGTGATGATAGGCGCGCGGAATCTCGTACGCGACCGAGCCCCGGATGCGGCGCTTCATTATGCGCATCGCGCGCGGCGAAATGAGTGTGCTCTCGGCCCCGCGGAGGATTAACGTCGGAATCGCGATCCGCCGCAGATTCGGCCGCGGCATCCCGGAAGTGATTCTTCGCCAGGCGCGAGTTTCAGGATCGAAACGGAAGGCCCATTTGCCGTTGGCCAGCGGTTCGGCACAGAGTATCGCCAGGCGCGCGAGCGCCTCGCGCGAGAGATAGGTCTCGGGCGGCACCAGCCGGAAGCGTCGGACGATCGCTTCGGCCGAGTCGAGTTCCGGCCGCTTGCCGCCGCGTGCGCGTCGCCGCCAATGCCACATCAGGCGGCGCCACAAAGACGGCGCGCCGTGGGGAGCGTCGATGATCGCGAGCGCCTTCACGATGTCCGGGAAATTGGTGGTGACCCACTGCGAGACCATCCCGCCCATCGAATGGCCAACCAGCACCACCGACGGCACGCCCAACTCGGCAACCAGGCCACGTACATCCTGCACATAAGCGGGCGGACCATAATGCAGCGGCACTGCCCACTGGCTCTGGCCGTGGCCGCGAAAATCGAGCGCCAGGACCCGGCCATGGCTGGTAAGCTGGGGCGCCACCGCATCCCACCAATGAGTATTGGCGGCGCCGCCATGCAGCAGCACGATGGTCTGTTTGCGCGGGTCGCCGCCCCAATCGGCGTAGTGCAGGCGCAGACCGTTAACCTCGACGAAGCGATCGATCGGGACTGAACTCTGCGCCGCGGCCTCCTCCATGACAGAATCATCATAAAGGAGCGCCGCCCGCAGAAGAACAGGCGCTGGACCGGCTTTCGCGTTGCGATCCGAATGGTAAGCTCTGCGCAGGAAGCGAGGGAGCTTTGGAGCGGAGCAATCGAAGATGGCGGTTTTTACCGGCGGGCCTACTCATCTTGGCGTTGGTCGCCGCCGGTGGGGTAATCGGGACGCGAGCCCAGGAATCACCGATGGCAAGCAGCCGACCGACTCCGTCGACGGAAGCGGCGCCGTTGATGATCACGTTGCATCCGTTTCCGAGCTATGGTCCGGCGCCGCTGACTGTCGGTTTCATCCTCGGCGCGACCGTCGACGACAATGATCCGATCGTCTCGTACCAGTGGAATTTTGGCGATGGGCAGGTCTCAACCGTGCCGCCGCAAGTGCTGTTCCATACCTATGCGCGAGCGGGCTCATATATCGTGACGGTCAGCGTAACCACAGCCGCGGGACGGCTCGGGATCGGGATGGCTGCCGTGATCGCCGCGCCGGCCGCGCAGTAAGGCGGACCGGCTCAGAATTTTTCCGTGAACGGTCGAACCTCGAGCTCCATTGTCCACGCGCTGCGATCTTGATGCGCCAGATGCCAGTAGGTGTCGGCGATGGCCGCCGGACGCAGCATGTGATCGGCGTCGAGTGGTACCGGGCGCTGGCGGCCGGGAATATCGATCACGCCGTCGATGTTGACCCAGGCGCAATGAATTCCGCGCGGCCCGAGATCTCGCGCCAGCGACTGGGCGAGTCCTCGCAGCGCAAACTTCGCGGGACCGAAGGCGGCTGACCGCGCACCGGCTTTCATCCCGGCGGTGGCGCCGGTGAAGATCATCGTGCCGTGCCCGCGCTCAACCATGCCATTGACAATCTGCTTGACGCATAAGAACGCGCCCATCGCATTGGTCCGCCAGGTGGCCTCGAACTGTTCGGGCGAAATTTCCATCGCTCCACCCCAGGTCCCGCTGCCGGCGTTGTAAAGCAGCACCTCGACCGGACCGAGGCGCGATTCGACGGCGGCGAAGGCGGCTGCGATCTGACCGGCATCCGAAACATCGGTCGGGAGCTCAAGCACCGGTCCCCGCTTGGCCCGGATTTCGTCGCCGAGCTTGCGCAGAAAATCAGCGCGCCGGGCGACGATCGCGACCGCATGATCGCTGGCGAAGCGATGGGCGAGCGCTGCGCCCAAGCCGGGTCCAACGCCGACTACCACCGCCACCGGGAGTTGTTTTTCAGATGCCATCATTGCCCTCCGATCCGCTGCTTAATGTGGGAAGATAGTTACCTTACCGGTTTCCAGGTTGTAACGCCCGCCGACGATCATCAAGCGCCCGTCCTTAATGCGTTCGGCAAATGCCGGCACGGCCTTGAGCTGCGCGACCATCAGCACCACGTTGCGATTTATCGCGTTGGAGACCGGATCCCCGGGCTGATCCTTGGTGGCCGCAACCGCCGGGTAGATATTGGTCAGCATCACGCCCGCATCCGGCTTTGGGTAAGTCTCAACTGCGGCTTTGACAGCGCCGCAACTGTCGTGACCCAGCACCACGATGAGCGCGGTGCCGAGGTGCTCGACGCCGTAAGCGAGCGTCTGCAGGCCGAGCTGATCGACAGTGTTGCCGGCCACCCGCAATACGAAAATATCGCCCAATCCCTGATCGAAAATGATTTCCGGGGGGACCCGCGAATCCGAGCAGGACAGCACCCCGACAAACGGATTCTGGCCGGTGGCGAGATGAGCGCGCCGGAGAGCGTCGCGGTTAGGATGCGCCGGATGATCGGAAGCAAAACGCGCATTGCCCTCCATGAGCGTGCGCAGCGCTTCGGCCGGGCTCATTCGCGAGGCGGCCGGTGCGGCAATCGCGGTTCGGCAGACCAGGGCGGCAAAGAAGAGTGCCGCCGGAATCAAAATGGTGATCAAGGTTGTGGCCCAACGCCTGCGCATCCCAATAATCCCTCCCGGTTGAAGTCGGGAAGGACGTTAGCAGATGCTCGGCCCATAGCGCATGCGGTCGGTTGGAGGCGGGCGCGATTGCATGCTAAGAGATGCGAGCAATCCGGAGATTTACCGAGCCAACCGGACCTACTCAAGGTAGATGACCATCAAGTGGCAGGGCGTCGCAATGGCTGCGGCGATGGGTGCGATCGCAATCGCTCTCGGATGCGCCGACAACATGGCCGAGTCGAACTCCAGCCAGTTGCAGCAGCAACAGCAGCAGATCGAAGACCTGCAGCATCAAATTGATGCGCTCAAACAGCAGCAAGGTCAATTCTATGCACTGAGCTCACAGGTCGCACCGGGCGGTTGCGATCACGGCGTGATGCACGATGCGACTCAACGCGGCAACGAAAAGCTTGCGGCACGTGATTACGACGGTGCGCTGGATTATTTCCAGGATGCCGCCTCCGCCTGCCCCAATGATGCCACGGCGGAGTTCAATCTTGGCCGCGCCTACGAGGCTGAGGGTGAGCGCGATCAGGCTAGTGCCCATTACCGGCGCGCGGCCAAGCTCGGCATCGGGACGCAGGCCGATGTCGGCGAACAGGCGCGCGCGGCACTGTCGCGGATCGAGGCCGGCCGCTGATGCATGATCCATTCAGCGTCACAGGCAAGGTGACGATCGTCACCGGCGGCGGCACCGGAATCGGCATCTCGATCGCGCGGGAATTCGCGGCCCGCGGCGCGCCGGTCCTGATCGCGAGCCGCAACGCGGCTCATCTCGAACCGGTCCGCGACCAGATTCGCGGCGCCGGCGGACGCTGCGAGATGACGGTCCTCGATGTCCGCGACGCGGCGCAATGCGAGGCGATGGTGGCGGAGGCCGTCAAGCATTTCGGCCGGCTCGACGTACTGGTCAATAATCATGGCGCCAGTATCGCCAGCCCGAGCCTCGATCTTTCGCCCAATGGTTGGAAGGCGGTAGTGGACATCAACCTGGGCGGAACGTTTTTAGCCTCGCGGGCCGCTGCCCGGCAGATGATCGCGCAGGGAAGCGGCGGCGCGATTATCAACCTCTCGTCAATCGCCGGCGTGCTCGGCGCCGCCGCGATGGCACCGTATGGTGCGTCGAAGGCCGGGGTTATCAACCTTACCATCTCGCACGCAGCCGAATGGGGCGTGCACGGCATCCGGGTGAATTGCATCGCGCCCGGACCGATTGATACCGAGGGCGCCGCGCTGCGCACCTGGCCCAATCCCAAGGTTCGCGAGGCGGTAGTCCGCTCGCGCGCGCTCGGCCGATTCGGCAGAATCGAAGAGGTTGCCTGGCCGTGCGTGTTCCTGGCCTCGGAAGCGGCGAGCTATATCACCGGCGCCGTGCTGATAGTCGATGGTGGTAGCGCGCCGCGTTATCGCGTCGATTAGACGGAACCGTCCGCCAGCATCTGATTTCCGATGAGCGAACCGCGTCACCTCATAATTCATGGTCATTTCTATCAGCCGCCGCGCGAGAGCCCCTGGACCGGGCTCGTAAGTCCGGAAAGCGGCGCTGCTCCCTACGCTAATTGGAACGAGCGCATCCTCGACGAATGCTACGCGGCCAACGCGGTCGCGCAGGTCGAGGAGGGTAACCTGGTACGCCTGCGCAACAATTATGAGGACCTCAACTTCGACTGCGGTCCCACCTTGATGCGCTGGCTCCAGCGCCACGGCGAGAACGCCTGTCGCGCGATGCTGCGCGGCGACGAAAGCTCGCGCGATGCGCATGGTGGTCATGGCAACGCGATCGCGCAGGCCTACAATCATTCGATTCTGCCGCTGCTGTCGGCGCGCGATCGCGCGCTGCAGATCGCGTGGGGATTGGCCGAGTTCCGTTTCCGCTTCGGACGCGAAGCCGAAGGCATTTGGCTTCCCGAATGCGCTGCCGACGAAGATACACTCGAATCAGTCGCAGCGGCGGGCGTGAAGTTCGTGATACTCGGCTCGGATCAGGGGCGGTTTCGAGGCGGATCGTCTACCGACCGCTCGGCGGGCCCGTTTCTGTGGTGCGGAGCGAACGGCCGCCTCGCGGTTTTCCGCTTCGATCGCGAGCTTTCCAGTGCGCTCTGCGTGGGTGGCGGGCTGACTGACGGGCAGCGCCTGGCCGAATCGTTAATTAAAGCGATACTTGAGCTTTCGCCGGGTGGGGCGCTGTTGCTGGCGTGCGATGGTGAATACTTCGGTCATCATCAACGCCACGGCGCTAACGCGCTGGCCCGCGCGCTGGCGACGATCGAGCAGCGCGAGGAATTCGCGATCACGAATTGCGCGGCCTATCTGGCGGCTCATCCCGCGCAGGGCGAGTTCACGATCTCATCGGCTAGCTCGTGGAGCTGTCCCCACGGCATCGATCGCTGGCGAGCAGATTGCGGATGCCGCCTGAATCCTCAGCTCGGCCAGGGCTGGCGGGCGCCGCTGCGGGCGGCAATGGAATTCACCAGCGCCGATTGCGATGCGATTTACGAGCGCTTTGCCGCCCCGATCGTCAGCGATCCGTTCGCCGCGCTCAAGGATTCGATGGCGCTCATAATCGATCCCGCCCCGTCGGCCGCGGAGAAGTTTTTCGCCCGTCATCGAGTGTCCGATCCCGCCCGCCAGGAACGTTTGACGACGCTATTCGAGATGCAGTATGCGGCGCATACGGCGCTTACCAGTTGCGCCTGGTTTTTTGACGATTTCGGCGGACCCGAGGGACGTGTGGCGCTCCGATGGGCGGCGCGGGCGGTCGAGCTGGCGGCGATCTTCGCCCCCACAATCGAGCCCGAGCTGCTCGAGCGGTTGCGCGCGATCCGTTCGGACCGCCGCGAGATTGGCGACGCAGCGAGTCTGTACTTGAGCCTCAAGACGCGCGAATCGCGAGGAAGGATGTAGCCTCATGGCGGAAAATCAATCGCCCGATATCGAATCGATCCTGCGCGAAAAACGCAGCTTTGCGCCGAGCCCGGAGTTCAGTCGCCAAGCCTGGGTGAAAAGCCTTGAGGAGTATCGCGCGCTCTATCGTAGGGCCGACGAAGATCCCGAAGCTTTTTGGGGAAACTGCGCGAAAGAGCTTTCCTGGTTCAAGAAATTCGAGCGGGTCCTGGAGTGGGACTTTCCCTTTGCCAAATGGTTTGTCGGCGGCAAGCTCAACGCCGCCTACAACTGCCTCGATCGCCATCTCGACGGGCCGCGGCGCAACAAGGCCGCGATCGTGTGGGAGGGTGAGCCTGGCGACTCGCGGGTGCTGACCTATCAGATGCTCGCAGATGAGGTGGCGCGCTGCGCCAATGCGCTCAAGAGCCTCGGCGTAGAGGACGGCGACCGCGTCGCGATTTATATGCCGCTGATTCCCGAGGCGGTCATCGCGATGCTTGCGTGCGCGCGGGTCGGCGCGGTCCATTCGGTGGTGTTCGGCGGATTTTCAGCCGAAGCGCTGGCTGACCGAATGAATGACGCCGAAGCCAAAGTCTGCATCACGGCCGATGGCGGATGGCGGCGCGGACAGCAAGTTCCGCTCAAGCAGAACGTTGACGATGCGCTGAAACTCGCACCCGCGGTGCGCAAATGCCTGGTGGTGCGGCGCATCGGCATCGACATCAAGATGCGGAGCGGACGCGACGTCTGGTGGCACGAGTTGGTACCGAAGCAGAGTACGGATTGTCCTGCGGCGGTGCTCGATTCCGAACATCCGCTCTATACGCTCTATACCTCCGGCACCACTGGCAAGCCCAAAGGTGTGGTCCATACTATCGGCGGTTACCTGTTGCATACGCTGATGACGATGCGCTGGGTGTTCGATCTGCGCGACCGGGATATCTATTGGTGCACGGCCGATATCGGCTGGGTGACCGGCCACAGCTATACGGTCTATGGGCCGCTCGCCGCGGGCGCGACGGTGGTGATCTACGAAGGCGCGCCGAATCATCCGGAGAACGATCGCTTCTGGTCGATTATCGAGAAGTACCGCGTCAACATCTTCTACACCGCGCCGACGGCGATCCGGACCTTTATCAAGTGGGGCGACTCGTGGGTCAAGAAACACGACCTTTCGAGCCTGCGCCTGCTCGGCACGGTCGGCGAGCCGATCAATCCGGAAGCCTGGATTTGGTACCATCGCGTAATCGGCGGCGAGCGCTGTCCGATCGTCGACACGTGGTGGCAGACCGAGACCGGCGGAATCATGCTTAGCCCGATACCGGGCGCGGTCCCGACCAAACCCGGATCGGCGACGCTGCCGCTGCCGGGAGTGGCGGCGGAAGTGGTGACTCGCGAGGGCCAGCCGGTCGCAGCGAACCAAGGCGGTCTGCTGGTGATCAAAAAACCGTGGCCCGGGATGTTGCGCACCATCTTCCGTGACCCGGAACGATACAAACAGCAGTACTTCAGCCAGATTCCCGGCGCCTACTTCACCGGCGACGGCGCGCGGCGCGATGAAGATGGCTATTTCTGGCTGATGGGGCGCGTCGACGACGTGATCAACGTTTCGGGCCATCGGCTCGGCACCATGGAGATCGAAAGCGCGCTGGTATCGCATCCCAGAGTCGCCGAGGCCGCGGTGGTCGGCCGTCCCGATGACCTCAAGGGTCAGGCGGTGGTCTGCTTCGTTACGCTCGAAGGCGGCACGCACGGCAGCGACAAGCTGCGCGATGAGCTTCGCTCGCATGTGGTGAAGGAGATCGGCGCGCTCGCCCGTCCGGACGATTTGCGCTTTACCGACGCCTTGCCGAAGACCCGCAGCGGCAAGATCATGCGCCGGCTGCTGCGGCAAGTCGCCTCCGGTGACGAAACGCTCGGCGATACCAGCACCCTCGAAGATCTCTCGGTACTCGCGCGCTTGCGCCAGGACGAGGAATAAGCTCGCCGTGGCGCTATAGGGCCTCGAGCCCATCCGGCAGGCTCACCACGATACAGAACCCGCCCCGCGCCTTGAAGGCGGATGGCGAGTGGTGCTACGCTGTGGCGAAGTGGGCTTCAGCCCACTTTTTTGTTGGTTTCACCGGCGTTTCGACCGGGCGGCGACGATACGCTATTGCTGGTTCGTTTCCTGGACGAAAGGCCGAGGAGATGGCCGGTGATCGTGGTGCAACTTCATCCGGTGGCAAAGAAAGTCGTCGAGTTGCTGGATCCTCACATCCAGCGGCAGGGATATGAGTTGGTCTCGGTGGACTATCGCCGCGGAACGCGGAGCTCTTTGCTGCGGCTGCTGGTGGACAAGCCGGGGGGTGGAATCGGGCTCGATGATCTGGAGCGGCTCAGCCCCATCCTGGGCGATCTGCTCGACGTCTATGATCCGGTCGACGGCCGTTACACGCTTGAGGTCGCATCGCCGGGTATCAATCGGCCGCTGTCGAAGCTTGAGCACTTCGAGGCCCATCGCGGGCAGCGCGTCAAAATCCGGACGCGCACGGCTCAAGAGGGCCGGAAATCGTACCTCGGCAGGCTGGTCGCGGTGGACGCCGATGGTGTCGAGGTGGATGACGAGTTGAGCCGTCAGCGCCAGACGATTGGGTTCCGGGACATTCAGGGAGCAAATTACGAGCACGAGTTTGACTAGAATGACAACCGAATGGAGCGTGGCGGGACCAGATATGTGGCGGGACCAGATATGATGATGGGTTCCGCACGGCTGCTCCATTTATCCGAGTACGGCGCGCGCGGACAGTCGCGCCCCGGGGAGTCGCTATGCAGATCGATCTGAACCGGGTTATCGAACAGGTCTCGAAGGAAAAAGGTATCGATCGCCAGATCGTGGTCTCGGCGGTTGAAGAGATGATGCATTCGGCGGCGCGCCGCACTTTCGGCGCCGACCGGCGCATCGAGTCGCGCTATAACCAGGAGCTGGGCGAGATCGAGCTGTTCGAGATTCGCACGGTGGTCGAAACCGTTACCAATCCGGCCGCCGAGAGCACCCGCGAGGAGGCGCGGGCCAGCTACGATCCGGAGGCCGAGGTCGGCGACGAAATCCTGATCAAGCTCGACACCGCGACCATGGGCCGCATCGCTGCCCAGGCGGCCAAGCAAAACCTCATCCAGCACATCCGCGATGCCGAGCGCAAACAGATCTTCAACGAGTTCAAGGACCGGGTCGGCGAAATCGTCTCGGGCATCGTCCAACGCTTCGAGCGCAAGAACATGATCGTCAATCTTGGCCGCACCGAGGCGATTCTGCCCGAGAAGGAACAGATTCCGCATGAACGTTATCGTCAGGGCGATCGTATCCGCGCGCTGATCACCGCCGTCGACCTTTCCGAGAAGGGTCTGTCGATCGTGCTGTCGCGCACCTCGAACGAGTTTCTGTGCAAGCTCTTCGAGCAGGAGGTGCCGGAGATCTACGAGGGCATCGTCGAGATCCGCCAGTGCGCGCGCGAGCCCGGTGGCCGGGCCAAGGTCGCGGTCTATTCGAAAGATTCAGACGTCGATCCGGTCGGCGCCTGCGTCGGGATGAAGGGCACGCGGGTGCAGTCGGTGGTCCAGGAGCTGCGCGGCGAAAAGATCGATATCGTGCCGTGGACCGACGATCAGGCCGAGCTGGTATGCCGGGCGCTCGCGCCTGCTAAGGTTTCCAAGGTGATCGTCGATGAAGACGAACGCGCCATGGAAGTGATCGTCCCCGACGACCAGCTCTCGCTCGCGATCGGCAAACGCGGCCAGAACGTCCGCCTCGCTCATCGGCTCGCCGGCTGGAAGCTCGACGTGCGCAGCGAGGCCGAGGCCGAAGAAGAAGCCCGCTCCGCGCGCGCCTCGCTCAACGCGATTCCCGGAATCGGCGATATCAATGCCGAGCTCCTTTACCAGTGGGGCTTCCGTTCCTCCGAGCAGCTCGCCGAGTCTGACGAGGAATCGTTCAATATCGAAGGGATGAGCTCCGAACGCGCCCATCAGATAGTTGCCGCAGCGCGCACCCACGTGGCAGCCAGGCGTAAGGCTGAAGATGATGCAAGGACGGCGGCCACGGCCCAGGCCGAAGCCAACGCGCAAGCCGCCGCGGCGGCCGAATCCGCAGCCGAGGGGGACGAAGGCCGAGCTATCGAAGGCGGCGGTGAGGCCGATGTGGAGGGCGATGCGCAGGCACAAGCCAAATCATAAAGGGCTCAGAAGCTGCCTGGGATGCGGCGGGCGCGACCAACCGCGCGCTCTGGTACGGATTGTAGCGGTGGGCGATTCGTTCGAGATAGATGTGGATCGGCGGCTTTCTGGCCGCGGTGGTTATCTTCACCCGCGGCCGGCTTGTTTGGACGCCTTTACGGCCTCGCGGATCAGGGAGTTTCGCTCGCTGAAACGAAAAATTAATGTGGACGAACGGCTTCGCATAACCAGTTCGATGAGGATGCGTCTGGATAGCAATACCTCAGTCGCATAGAATGGACCGAATGGCGCGCAAGCGGATAAAGACTCTGGCTCAGGAATGGAACGTCCCGCTCGAGGACGTATTGGCCAGCTCCAGCCGGTTGAAACTGGCTCACGTGCATCAGGATTCGAGTCTCATCAGTCCCGAGGAGGCCGAACGGATAAGGGCCGATCTGGCCGAGCAGGCCCATCGGGCCTCGATGCTTCGCCGCGAGACCGTGGTCGAAACCAGCGGTGGCAAGGTGGTCGAGAAACGCCTCAATGCAACCGTGATGCGCCGCCGTCATACCGAGCCTGAGCCGATGGCGGACCGGTCCGGCGAGCCGTTTCATTTCGAGCTCGAAGCGCAGGACTCGGCTGAATTCGCGACGCCCTTTCTGGAAGAGCCGGCGTCGTCGATCGACGCCGAACCGAACCTGGAAGCATTCGCTCCGCCCGCTGCAGACGATCTACCGGGTGCAGAGCTGCCGGGTGAGAGTCCGGCACCACCGGCACCTGCGGAGCAAGGCGGCGAACTTGAAGCGCGCTCGAATGCTACGGCTGAGGCTGCGGCCGAGAGCGGCAACGGTGTCGCCGAGCCGCATCACGCCGCAACCCGCGTGGAGCCGCATCCCGAGCCATCGGCAAGGAGCGCACCGCCAGCGCGCTCGGCGGCTGACGCCTCTCGTCCGCAGGTCGAGACGCGTCCACGCGTGGCGCAGTTCCGTCCGGCAAGCGAGGGCGGCGGTGAACGCGCGATAAATCTTACCGGCGCGTCGCACGCTTCAGCGCCCTCGCTGGACGATAATCAGCGCGGTCCGAAGGTGCTAGGCAAGATCGATTTGCGCCGCCCGGCGCCCCGTCCGGCGCCGCCGACCATGCGGCCCGGCGTACCGCCGCGGCCTACCACCACGGGCAGATTCGCGACGCCGGCAGCACCG
Source organism: Binataceae bacterium (SeqCode) (assembly GCA_035504735.1). GTDB lineage: Bacteria > Desulfobacterota > Binatia > Binatales > Binataceae > JAJPIG01. Next base: position 18,432 of record DATJRJ010000071.1, on the reverse strand, counting down.
GCCGAGCAGCCGCCCGCGCTTCCGCCTGATCAGATCAAGCCCGGCGCGCGGCCAATCAAGAAAAAGCGCGTCATCAAGAAGAGCACCACCGATTTCACCACCGAGCGCGAGATGCGCGGGATGCGCGTGCCCAAGAAACGGCGTGCGCTGCCGGGCAAAGAGCAGCGCAAGACTGAAATCACCACGCCCCGCGCCTCCAAACGCGTGATGCGCATGGCAGAGGGCGTGACAGTCGGCGATATGGCCCGCAACATGGGCATCAAGGCCGGCGAGATCATCAAGAAGCTGATGGACCTCGGGGTCATGTCGACGGTCAACCAGATGCTCGATGTCGACACCGCTACCTTGGTCGCCAGCGAGTTCGGATACACCGTCGAGAACGTCGCCTTCAACGTCGAATCGGCGATCGAAGAGCTGCCCGAGGAGACCGGCGGCGAAGCCAAGCCGCGCCCGCCGGTCGTTACGATCATGGGCCACGTCGATCACGGCAAGACCTCGCTGCTCGATGCGATTCGCCATACCAATGTTACCGCCGACGAGTCCGGTGGTATCACGCAGCACATCGGCGCCTATACGGTTGAGGCGCACGGCAAGACCATCACGTTCGTCGATACGCCCGGCCACGAGGCCTTTACTGCGATGCGCGCGCGCGGCGCCAAGGTGACGGATATCGTTATCCTGGTGGTCGCGGCCGATGAGGGTGTGATGCCCCAGACGGTCGAGGCGCTCAATCATGCACGCCAGGCCAAGGTCCCGATCATTGTGGCGCTCAACAAGATTGACCGTCCGGAAGCTAACGTCGATCGGGTCAAGCAGCAGCTCACCGAGCGCGGCCTGATCCCGGAGGACTACGGTGGCGACACCATCACAGTGCCGGTCTCGGCCCGTACTGGCGAGGGTATCGAGCGGCTGCTCGAGATGATCCTGCTGCAGGCCGAGGTGATGGACCTCAAGGCCAATCCCGATCGGGCGGCGCGCGGAACCGTGGTCGAAGCACAGCTCGATCGAGGCCGCGGCCCGGTCGCCACCGTGTTGATCCAAGAAGGCACGCTGCGCCAGGGCGATCCGTTCGTATGCGGAATTTCGTTCGGGCGCGTGCGCGCAATGTTAAACCATCTCGGCCAGCGGATGACCGAGGCGGGGCCGGCGATCCCGGCCGAAATCTTCGGGCTCTCAAGCGTTCCCGAGCCGGGCACGCCCTTTACGGTATTGACCGACGAAGCCAAGGCCCGCCAGGTCGCGGAATTCCGCCGCTCCAAGCAGCGCGAAGGCGAGCTCCAGAAGACCAGCCGCGTATCGCTCGAGGATTTGAGCCAGCGGATGGCGGCCGGCGAGGTCAAGGATCTCAAGATAATTCTCAAGGGCGACGTGCAAGGCTCGGTCGAAGCGCTCGCCGATGCGTTGCAGCGTCTGTCGACCAAGGAAGTCAAGATCGACATGATCCACAGCTCGGCCGGCGCGATCTCCGAAACCGACGTCACACTGGCCTCCGCTTCCAACGCCGTGATTATCGGCTTCAATATCCGTCCCGAGCAGAAGGCTGCGGCGCTGGCCGAGAAAGAAGGCGTCGAGATTCGCCTCTACACTGTGATTTATGAGGCCATCAACGACATGCGCGAGGCACTCGAAGGCCTGCTCGCACCGACCTATCGCGAGAAGGCGCTGGGCCGCGCGGAAGTGCGCCAGGCCTTCAATGTGCCGGGCGGTACGATCGCGGGCTCGATGGTGCTCGACGGCAAGGTCACCCGCAATGCGCGGGCGCGGCTGGTGCGCGACGGCCGAGTCGTGTGGGAGGGCAAGATCGGATCGCTGCGCCGTTTCAAGGACGACGTGCGCGAGGTCACGGCCGGCTATGAATGTGGTATTGGGCTCGAGAACTTCAACGACATCAAGCCGGGCGATACTATCGAAAGCTTCGAGATGGAGGCCGTGCTACGCAAGCTCGGTGCCCCGTCCGAAACGGCGCGCGGCCAAGCTGCGGTCGAGAAACAGCTTCAGCCCTGAGTCTGTCGCGACGCATCTGACTCCGGCCGAGCGCCCGACGGCTTCACAGCGTGAAGATCGGGTGGCGGACCGGTCACCGGCCAATACGTCGTCGCGGAGAAATCGATGGTAGTCGGAGTATTGAGACTGACGCTCTTTCTGCCGGAGAATCATTCGCTCAAAGGCAAGCGCCAGGTCCTGCGCGCCATCAAGGATCGGGTGCGCAACAAGTTTAACGTTTCGATTGCGGAATCCGATGGACACGATCTCTGGCAGCGGGCCGAGCTTGGCATCTGCCAGGTCGGCAGCGACCACGGCTTCGTCGACGCGGCCTTACGCGAGGTGGTGAAATTCATCGATTCGCTCGGCCTCGCGCCGCTGGGTGAAGAGGATCTCGAGATACTCAACTATTGATTGCGATGGATTGCGCCGCACGGCTCGATAGCGGCTCCATCGCCAGCGCGAGCGCATTATGATCAGCAACGAAGGCCGACGCCCCGAACGAGTTGCGGAGCTCGTGCTGCGCGAATTATCGGTGATGCTGCTGCGTGATCTGAAAGATCCGCGCCTGCGTGGCATCACCATTACCGGCGTCAAGGTGACCGACGATTTGCGTCACGCACGGGTGTTCTTTTCTCATCTGGAAGGCGCCCAGCGTGCCGCAGCGGTAATCGCCGGCTTTGGGAGCGCCGCAGGCTTTATCCGCCGGCAGATTGGGGGCGCACTCGGTCTGCGATTTACACCTGATCTGGTCTTCGAATTCGATCCCGGGCCGGAACGTGCGGCGCGTATCGATGCGCTGCTGCGCCAGGATCGTTCGCGGAATTAACTCTCGCGTCCGCCAATCACCAGCGATGCCGCAGCGCCTGGCGCTTCATGGAGTCATGCTGGCCGACAAGCCGGCCGGCATCACCTCGGCCGAGGTGGTGCGCCGCGTCAAACATCGGCTTGCCAAGGACACGCGCGTCGGTCATCTCGGCACGCTCGATCCGTTTGCCACCGGCCTCTTGCCGATCCTGATCGGAGAGGCGACCAAGCTCGCCCCGTTTTTGCAGGAAGGCGAAAAAGAGTACACCGGAATTATCCGGCTCGGCGCGGAGACCGACACCCTCGATCCCACCGGTACGGTCATTCGTACCGCAGCGATACCCGCTCTGGAAGCGGCGCAGCTAGCAGAGGTCGCAGCCCGCTTCACCGGCATCATCGAGCAGCGTCCGCCAATCTTCTCGGCGCTCAAACGTGACGGTGTGCGCCTCTACGAGCTTGCGCGGCGCGGGGCCGAGGTGGCGCCGCCAGACGTCCGTCAGGTCGAGGTGCGGATGATCGAGCTGGCCGCGATGGCCGGGGACGCGCTGCGCTTTCGGGTCAGATGCTCGACCGGGACCTACGTCAGATCACTGGCACGCGATATCGGCCTCGCGCTCGACAGCGCGGCTTACCTGATCGAGTTGCGCCGCACGCGCAACGGCATTTTCACGATCGATGATGCCGTGCCGCTCGACGGCCTGATAGCTGTGCTGGAGCAAGGCGAAGCGCCTTACCTGACGACGTTGCGCGAGGCCTTGCCCGGCATGGAGGAGGTGGAGGTAACGGCGGCCGTGGCCGGAAGAATCCGCAACGGCGACGCCAGCGCGCTGGCCGGCGACATTCCGCGTGGAGGCGGACTGTTCAAGGTCGTTTCCGGCGGCCGACTGCTGGCTGTCGCGCGCGCCACTTCGCGCGCTACTGCCACGCTGGTGCGCGGCTTCGTGGCTTGAATTCCGATCGAATTCTACGGCTTGTTCGGCGCTCCGGGAGCCGGTGGCGCATGAACGATCGCGCTGGCCGTGACGCCCGCCTGCGTGCCGTCGCCGCTCGCCACCTGCACGGCCTGGATAGTCGGAGTGCCGGAGCCTACCAGCCGCAGGCGCGGCTCATGATCGATAACGTTCAGCAGGCGGCGCGAAAGTTCGTCATTGATCGCGACCGCTTGGCGCGCTTCGACCGGGTAGCGGATCACGATACGCACGCCGTCGGCACCGAGCTGGATACGGCTCTGCGGCTCCGGCGGCTCGAACCAGACTGCATGCAGTTGGCCGCTCTCGCGATATTCGCGCCGTAAGTCCTCGCGATAGGTCGCGAACACATCGTTCACTGCGTTCATCAGCAATTTCTCCGCCAGCAGATAGTCGCAGTCCGGCGACAACATCAGCCTGAATTCGTTCCACACGAAACTGATTCCCGGCGCCTGCTTGAAGAAATTGCCATTGGCCTGAAACACGATTGAGTTGGCGAAGACCACAACGCGGCCGGTCGGTTGGCGGAAATTGCCCTCTCCCGAGAGCTCCATCAAGGTCAGCTTGACCAGCCCGATATCGATTACCGTGCCGTAAACGCCGCCGAGTTGGACGCGATCGCCTACCCGCAGGCCATATTTCCCGCTCAGGAAAAAATAACCGGCGACGGACAGGATCACGTTCTGCAGCGCAAAGGCGATACCGGCGGTCGCCAGGCCCATCACGGTCGCGAGCGCGCCGATCTCGTTGGAAAAGTTGAACAGCAGCACCAGCACTATCAACGCGACTACGATGAGGGTTCGGAGCTGCAGCACGCGGTGGCGCTGGCGTGCGTCCTGGATGTAGCGAAACGCAAGCCGACGCCAGACCACCGCTCCAATCGCGATCGACCCGATTAGGCTAGCGAGCACGATCAGCCGCAGCGTGAGTTCTCTCAGCGCTTCATCCCAGTTCCGGCCGAGCGCCTGGCGCCAGCGTTCCAGATTGGCCTGATAAAGGCTCAGATCGACGCTGGCTTTGGTGATCGGCAGAATTGCCGCCACCATGAGTTTTCTTTCCTGGAGCAGCGCGGCGAAGACCTGCCGGCGCTGCTCAACGGCCGCGAGGTTCCCGCCTTCGGCTTTAGTGCTGAGGTCGAGGCCGTGTTGATCGGCGGCCCTGAGCTTATCCAGCAGCGGTTCGCGGAGCTTGTCGATTTTCGAGTTGAGCTCCGCGGTTTGCGCGACGGTCGCGCTGAGCGCCTGGTCCTTGTTGCGCAGCGCCAGCAACTGTTCGGCTAACCCCAGGATGCCGCCGGCAGCCTCCTGATGGTCGGTGCGCGTGGCGTTGATAGCAGCCGGCGAAAGATTCGTGGATTCGCTGCGCGGCGGGACGGTGCGCTCGAGCTCGTCGATCTGCGCCATCAACCCGCTACTCGCGCGAGTCTTTTCGGCGCTCTGCTCGAAATCGAGAATCTGCTTGACACTATCGACGCGAGCCTGGTCGAGTTGCAGCTCTTCCTGGGCGGAATCCAGTTGGGCGCTGAGCACAGTGCGCGCACGGCCGCGAGCGCGCGCCACCTGGTTCTTCAAATCATCGACCTTGGCCTGGGTCTGCGCGAGTGCGGATTGCATTTGGCTGAGGCGCGTATTCACGTTGCCAAGGCTGAGTCCGGATTTGGCGCCGGCGGCTTTCGCCGACGCTTTCGCGGCCTGTTTTGCGCTGGCGTGGGCTGCTGCAATCGCCGCGGCCTCTGCGCGAGCGTACTGGAAAGCCAACGAGACCACCTCGTTGGCGATCGTCCGATCGTCGGTCACGTAGAGCATTTCGGCCGGGTCGGTAACCAGTTGCGCCTCGACCGTGATATGTCGATACCAATCGACGACTCCCGAGAGGAACGAAAGGATCGCTTCGCCTTGCTGGGTGTTGTCGTGTTCTGCCGCGGAGGCTGGGCTCGCCGTTGCGGTAGAAACGGAAGTCGATGCTGCGAGGGCGGGATTTGCCGGTCCAAACCGCATCCAGAGCATCCAGGCGCCGGCCAGCACGCAGAGCGCGATGAGAACGGGCCGTGCCGTAGAGCGCGATAGTTCCTGTGAGCTGCGAATCCCCATCAAATGAATACTCCGCTAAGCCGGCGTGCAGGCGCCACCAGGTAAAGAACTGGACCCCCCAAGCGCCCGATCAAAGGTACCATTTGGCAGCAGGCGGTTCGATTACCGATCGCGGCGCGGCGATCAGTGGAAGTCGTGAGAGCGGGGCAGGGTGCCGTGGTCGAGCTTCACGCGGGCAAAGCGGCGGGCGCGAAGCGACATGACGCCGTCCTGCTTCTGGAGCACTCCTTCGATCCATAACACCGCGGCGGAGCTCAAGAGCGCGCGATGCTGATGGAACAGCGGCGGCGTCACGATTGCGTTGGCAATTCCGGTTTCGTCCTCGATGGTCAGGAAGAAGAAGCCCTTGGCGGTACCGGGGCGCTGTCGCACGATCACCGTCCCGGCAATCCGCACGGTCTGGCCATCGCGCGCTCCGGCGAGATCGGCCGCGCTCATCACGCCGGCCTTGTGCAGGCGCGCTCTCAGATGCGCCATCAGATGCGGGCCGGCAGTGAGGCCGGTCGCCGCGTAGTCGGCGAGCGTCTGCTCGAAGCGGGTCATCGCAGCGAGCGCCGGCCGATCGGATGAAGCCGGCTCGACACCCGCCAGCAGGCTTTGCGGGTCGCGTTCGACCGCCGCGACCTGCCAGAGCGCGGCCCGCCGTTCGAGTCCGAAAGCATTGAAGGCGCCGCAGTACGCCAGCGCATCGAGCTCGCGACGCCCGGTTGCGGTCCGGGCCGCAAAATCGGCGATCGATCTGAACGGACGCTCCGCGCCGGCGCGTTCGACCCGCCGGCCGAAATCCTCGCGCAGGCCGCTTACGTACCTGAGCCCCAGCCGCAATGCCTGCTCCTCGAGCGTGCAATTCCAGCGCGAACGCGTCACATCGATCGGCAGCACGGTCACGCCATGGCGCTCGGCGTCTTTGACCAGGGTCGAAGAATGGTAGAAGCCGAGCGGATAACAGTTAAGCATCGCCGCGAAAAACTCGGCCGGGAAATGGCATTTCAGATAGGCCGAAGCATAGGCGATCAGGGCGAAGCTGGCGGCATGCGATTCGGGGAAACCATAAAGCGCGAACGAAGTGATCGATTCGACGATCTGATCGGCGGCCGATCCCGCGATCCCCTGGCGTGCCATCCCGGCCCGTAGCCGCTCCTCGATCTTCTCCATCCGCTGCGTCGATCGCTTGAAACCCATCGCCCGGCGTAATTCCTCGGCCTCGCCGCCGGTGAACCCGGCCACCACCATCGCCATCCGCAGGAGCTGTTCCTGGAAGAGCGGCACCCCCAGCGTGCGCCGCAGGATCGGCTCGAGCGCGGGATGAGCGTAAAGGAGCGGGAGCCGCCCGGCGCGGCGGTCGAGATAGGGATGGACCATGTGGCCGACGATCGGGCCGGGCCGGATGATCGCAACCTCGACCACCAGGTCATAAAAACAGCGCGGCTTCATCCGCGGCAGCGTCGCCATCTGCGCGCGGCTTTCAACCTGGAACACGCCAATCGTGTCGGCCCGCTGCAGCATCGCGTAGACCTTCGGATCGTCGGGCGGCAGATGCGCCAGGTCGAGCGCGACGCCGGCATGTTCCCTGACCAGCGGAATCGCCGTTTCCAGCACTGCCAGCATCCCGAGGCCGAGCAGATCGATCTTGATAATCCCGAGGTCGGCGCAATCGTCCTTGTCCCACTGAATCACCACCCGGCCCGGCATCGTGGCCGGCTCGAGCGGCGCGATTTCGTCGATCGATCCGGCAGCGATCACCATCCCGCCGCTATGCTGCCCGAGATGGCGCGGGAGACTCTGGATGCGTCTCGTCAGCTCGACCAGCATCCGGATTCGCGGCGCAGCCGCGTCGATCCCGCCCTGCTTGAGCAGCGCGGGATAGTCATCGCGATCGTCACGGAACTCGTAGGCGCGGGCGAGCCGTGCCAGGCGGTCGACCTGGTCGGGCGCGAAGCCTAGCACCTTGGCGATTTCGCGCACGGCGCTGCGCGTGCGATAGGTAATCACGTTGGCGGTCATCGCGGCGCCGCGTTCGCCGTAGCGATGATAGAGATACTGGATGACGCGCTCGCGCTGATCGCCGCTCGGCAGGTCGAGATCGATATCCGGCCATTCGCCCCGTTCCTCGGAGAGAAAACGCTCGAACAGCAGATCCATTTTGACCGCATCGACCGCAGTGATTCCCAGCGCATAGCAGACCGCGCTGTTGGCAGCCGAACCGCGGCCCTGCGCCATGATCTGCTGCTCGCGGCAGAACTGGACGATGTCCCAGACGATCAGGAAGTAGCCGGCGAGTTTCAGGCGCGCGATCATGCCGAGCTCGTGTTCGAGCTGGCGGCGGATACGATCGTCGAGTTGCGCGCCCCAGCGCTCGCGCGCGCCGGCATAGGTGAGGACGCGCAGGTAGCTGTCGGCCGTTTCGCCCGGCGGCAGCGGATAATCGGGAAATCGATAGCCGAGATCCTTGAGCGTGAACTCGCAGCGCGCGGCGATTTCCCAACTGGCGGCGAGCGCGCGTGGCAAATCGCGGAACAACGCCGCCATCGCGCCGCCCGGCTTCAGGTAACGTTCGGCATTAGCCCACAATGCCCGCCCGGCGCCGTCCAGCGTGGTTTTGAGCCGGATACAGGTGAGCACATCGAGCAGCGCGCGATTTTCACTGTCGTTGGTCGCGCTGCCGCCGACAGGGGAGAAGCAGACATCGTTGGCGGCGACCGTCGGAATATGGCCGGCGGCGGCGAGCGCGAGCAGCTTGCGGTTGAGGCGCTCCTCGTCGGGATCGAGATGGCGCTGCAGGTCGATGTAGAGATTGCCGCGGCCGAAGATCGCGCCGAGCCGCTCCAGGAGCGGCCGGGGATCCTCGCCGCGCACCAGCATCCGCGCCAATGGGCTGCGCACGCCGCCGGCCAGGCAGATCATTCGGGCGCCGAAGCGTTCGAGATCGTCGATCGTGAGCCGCGCCGCATCCTTGGGCGGATATTTCGGTGGCGGGGTGGCGAAAACCGCCTGCCTGCCATCACTGGTATCGGTGAATGCGGCGGCAGATTTCGATCGCGCCGCCGGCGCCGGCTCGAGCGGGCGCAGCTTGGCGGCAGTGATCATCCGGCAGAGATTTTTGTAGCGCTCGCGATCGGGCGCCAAAAGATAAAGGCGACTCTCGTCCGCCAGCGTCAGTTCGGCGCCGACGATCGCTTTCACCCCGGCCTTGATCGCAGCGTGATAAAAGCGCGGCGCGCCATAGAGTCCATCGCGATCGCCCAGCGCGATCGCCGGATAGTCCAGTGCGGCGGCGCGATCGACCAGGTCCTCAGGCAAAGCGGCGCCCTCGAGGAAGCTGAAGGCGCTGCGCGCACGCAACTCGACGTAGCGCTCAGTCATAGATTCCGTCCACGAACCAGCGGTCCGTATGCCGGTCGCAGTAGGCGCGGTAGACGGCGCCGTCGCCGAGCGCGAGGTCGTAGTAATCGCGCGCGCAGGCGCGCTCCACGCCGTTCCACCATTCGCCGTCGCGCCGCCACGGTCCTGCGATCGATACGACGCGTGCCGCCAGGCGCCGGCCGCGGACAAATTCGGGCGCGCCGCGATCGCACATCACCTCGACTTCCTCGGCCGGCCGGATAGCGCGAATCGTGAGGCGCATGACGTTGCCGTTTGGCCGCGGCTCGGCGGCGGCGGGCGGCGGCGCGAACGGCAGTAGCTGCACGGCCTCGGGGCGCCATGAATCTTGCGTGCAAAGCATCCCAACCTGATCGGGGCCGCACAGCGCAGCCAGCCGCGCGATGGTGGTTTCGAGGCGGGCAGGCACGGGCGTGGGCGGTATGAACATATCGGCCTGGGCGGGGCGCGGAGTCCGCGCCTCGACGCTAATCGCGATCGCCTCTATCGCAGCGGCGGGCGGCGCTGCCTCGATATTCAGCGTGATCAGCGTGAGCAGCGCGCGGACGTCATTGGTGGCGGCTGCCACCGTCACCCGGCGCTGATCGCGGCTCCGATCGTCGAGCCCGAACTCGAGCGCGATATCGCCGGCCACCAGGCCGCGCAACTCAAGGCGATCGATAGTCCGCTCGAGCATCGGGCGGATAAGAAACGCGAGCGGCTCCAGAGTTTCGACGCCATATTCGAGCTCGAGCTTTTCGCTGAAGCTCTCGCCATGCCGGCGGGCGACAAACGGCGCGAGCCGCTCGCCGCGCGCCAGCCGGACCAACTCGAGACCATCCGCGCCGAGCCGGCTGGCGACCGCGCGCGGATCGAGCCGGGCGAGATCGCCCAGGCGGCGGATGCCCCAGCGCGCCAGCACCAGTTCGAGATCGTGGCCCGGCTTGCGATCGAGGTCGAGCACCTCGAGCGGCAGCCAGTCGAGGAACTCGCGTTCCATGCCGGCCGCGATCACGCGCATCCCGCCGCATCGGGCGGCCAGGTAGGCGACCTCCTTGCTGGCCCCGATTCCGACCGCAGCTTCCAGTCCGACCCGGCGCGCACGGCTGATCAACTCGGCCGCGATGACAGCTTCCGCATCGTCGTCGGCAGCAGTGTCGACGCTATCTGAATCGATATGCCGCGACGGACGGAACAGATGCGCGAGTCCCTCGAGATCGAGCCAGGCGCGATCCGGCTCGCCGGCCTCGACCAGTGGCGAAACCGACTCGGCAGCATCGAGGAGAGCGTCGCCGGCCGAGCGCTCAGCCGGCGGCGAGCGGCGCGCGATCAGGATCTCGGGCGCGATCGCGCGCGCCTGTGCCGCGGTCATGCCAATGCGCACGCCAGCAGCAGTGGCCTCGGGCGATATGGCGATCAGCTCGGCATGCGGGGCGGGGTTGGCGCTGAGTGCGACCGGACGCTCGCGCAGTTCGGGATTGGAGCGCAACAGCGCGGCGATCGGAAGATCGGGAATCAGCAGACATGCGATACGGCCCATGGCGCGATCTACCGTGCGTCAAAATCGTTCTGCGCCTGCCAGGCGATGGCGCTACCGGCACCGCCCAGCTTGTTACGCGTCACCCGCGCATCGATCGTGAAGCCGTCGAACAGCATCGGAGCTGACCGCGAGGGATGGCTGAAGTGCGCTTCGCTATGAATCAGGCTCAGGGTCAGCGCGGCGAAGGTGCCGCAAATCCGGCGGCCAGCGAGAATCAGCACCGCGGTCGAGGTCCGTTCCGCGCGGCGCGCCATCCGTAATGCGGCGCTCGTCATCAGCGGAAAGGAGCGATCGCCGAAATCGAATACGATCAGACCGAAGCCGCCGGTTTCGAGGACCAGGTCAGCCGCCTTGAGGAAGTTTTTTTCGCGCTGCCGTTCAAGCCCGGATTGAGGGCCGGAACAACAGACCCACAGCACGCGCGCGAGGTCGACCCCCGCCGATCGCATACTCAACGGATCGAAGGCGCCGGCAAAATCGATCCAGGCGGCGACTTCGCCCCGGCCGGTGGCGCGTGCGAGGACAGCCGCGGCCAGCGAGGTTTTGCCGAGTCCCGCGCCCCCAGTGATTTCGTTGATTCGGCCGCGCACCAAGCCGCCGCCGAGCGCATTATCGATCGCGGCTAGCCCGGAGCTCAGGCGATGGGTCTTTCGGGTAAGCTCGCGGCCGCGAAAAACATGAGGGATTTCAGGTAGTTGGAGACCTTCGAAAGGTGCTTGAAGAGGACTCTGGAAGGTGGCCGCCACCAGACCACCTTCGCTTTTTATTCGCTAAATGTAAAGGGCAACGAAAGTGGATTTCTCAGATCGTATGGCGGATCTTCAGAGAAAGCTTTATATTTCCTGAGGTCGAGGCCCGCGAAGTAGCCGAGCTATCGGGGCCATCCCCACGCATCGGGCGCGCTGAATCACCCATCCGATCGGGCGGATTCACGAGCCACAAGACCAAATCGAGCTCGTGCGGCGGCTCGAGAGTCGTGCTCGGCGGCTCGGAATTCTGCTCGCGATGACGAGGAATCGACTGAGAACTGCTCCGAAAAATCGTCGCGCGGGTGACCCAAAGCAGGAGTGGATTCCGAGATCGATTGCTCCCCATGCTCGGAAGTGGAGCAAGACTCACGCCCGCGTCCGTGCGCAATAGGTCGTGTTATATCCCCAATATGGTTTGCGCAGCGGATGCGAAAACCTGGCAGGTGCCAGCTTCCCTGGCGGATTGCGGCTCGTCGATGGTTCCCAGGGAAACCCTCGACGAGCGCCTCGTTTATCGTGCGACGGCGGCTATCGTGCGACGGCGGCTATCGTGCGACGGCGGTCCCGCGCAGATGGGAGAGCGCGGCGAGTTGCCGCGGGTTGAGCTGACGAAGGCCCGCGGCTCGCGACCGCGCAGCCGTGGCGCGTGAAATCGCAAGTTCGGGCGCGTCAATGCCGTCGAGCTTAGCGCGCTCGAGTTTCACTCCCAGCGTACGCTCGATGTCGCGCAGCGTAAGCGCCTCTTCCGGCGTAACCAGGCTCGAAGCCTCGCCGGATTTCCCCATCCTTGCCGTTCGCCCGATACGATGGATGTAGGTCTCGGGGACTTCGGGTAAATCGAAGTTGATGACGTGCGAGATGTCGGGAATGTCGAGGCCGCGCGCCGCGACATCGGTCGCCACCATGACCCGATACTTGCCCTGGTGGAATCCGGCCAGTGCGGCGTAACGCTGGCTCTGGGAGCGATCGCCATGAATCGCAATCGCCTTGACCTGGCTCCGTACCAGGAGCTTGGTGACGCGATCGGCGCGGATCTTGGTGCGCGTGAAGACCAGCGCGCTGGTGACGCCGGGGCGCTTCAGCAACGCGAGCAGCAGCGTGCCTTTATCTGCTTGCGAGACCGGGAAGATAAGCTGGCGAATGGTGATGGGAGGCGTGCGGACCTCGCCGATCGTGATGCGTTCCGGATTGCGCAGGAATTCGCGCGCGACGTTCTCGACTCCCGTATCCATCGTGGCCGAGAACATCAAGGTCTGATGCGGCTTGGTGATCATCCGCAGCGTGCGCCGCAACTGCGGCAGGAAGCCCATGTCGAGCAGCCGATCGGCTTCATCGATCACGACCAGCTCCACGGCGTCGAGCCTGACGGTTCCCCGTTCGAGATGATCGATCAGGCGTCCGGGACAGGCGATCAGAACCTGCGGGCGGCTCTGCAAATCGCGCAGTTGTTGCCCCATCGATTCGCCGCCCACGATTATGGCCGCGCGCACGGCCGTATGGCGGGCGAGCAGATTGAACTCGCGGCCGATTTGAACCGCCAGTTCGCGCGTCGGCGCGAGAATCAGCGCATTGACGGCGCCTTTACGGTTATGTTGCAGACGGTTGAGCAGCGGCAGCAAAAAAGCTGCGGTTTTGCCGCTGCCGGTGCTGGCGGTTGCGACCAGGTCGCGTCCGGCCAGCGCCAGTGGAATCGCGCTCGATTGGATCGGCGTTGGATGGTGGTGTCCGCGGTCACGGACCGAGCGCAGGATTTCAGGTGAAAGAGGGAAAGCCGAAAAAGACAGAAAAACTCCGTTTCAGAGCCACTGGATTCAAGTCAGGCGATGAGGCCAAACGATTGGTTCTGGTTGGTTACGATTGGAACGCTGCGGAATCCCACGAGCGCTTTAGCCTACTTAGGTTGGAAGAACTATATAGTTAATGGGTAGGCAGATCAAGGGCCGCGGAATCGTCAAATCTACTTGGCAGATTGTTCGACCGCTCGATTGCGGGCTTTGCCGTTCTTCAGTGACGGTTCCGGTTCAATTGTTATTCGATGTCCATGCAATTCGGTATTGTTCAACAGGCTGAACGCGATCGCGACGTCGGAGAGCTCCGACATTTCCACAAAACCGAACCCGCGACATCGGCCAGAGGCGCGATCCCGGACCGCCATCGCGTGCAACACTTCGCCTGCGCGAGAGAAATGTTCCTGCAAGTCTCGACTAGTGACCGAGGCTGCGAGGTTGCCAACATAAATCTTCGGCATCTTGTAATCTCCACTCCCCAAACACTCGGAACGCCCGGCAGGCAACCGGCGTCGATCTTTGATCTTAACGTCCGAAGGTGAGCATTTATAATAATATACCGTTCGGCGCTGGAAGTATATGCCGCCGGAAACGCTTGCTCGTATTTGGCTATCGCATTCGCTCCAGCGTGAGATTATTGCTTTGCAAATTTGCTCGCGGCGATCTGCCGTACTATGGTTCTGTGCGTGCAAGAGACTGAAGAATTTCGTGATCTGATTTACCGCGATTATAGCCATTCCCACTCTACGCCGGTCCATGAGTTGCTCACGCGTCGGGCGCCCTTCCTGAAGTCGGTGATAGCCAGGCACTTTCCGCCTGACCGTGACGCGCGTGTGCTCGAAATCGGATGCGGTTACGGGGCGTTGCTCTATTTTGCCCGGCAAGCGGGCTATCGTCATCTGCGGGGGATCGATCGCTCACCCTCGCAGATCGAACTCGCGCACGGTCTCCAAATGGAGGATATCGTGCGGCAGGGCGACGCGATGGAGCTGCTGGCGGGCGAGCCCGACGGTTCGCTGGACGCGATTGTATCACTTGACTTCGTCGAACATCTGCGCAAAAGCGAACTGCTGGAATTTGCCGTGCAAGTGGCGCGCACGCTGAAACCCGGTGGTCGATGGATCATCAACACGATCAACGCGGAGTCGCCGTTCTTCGGCCGCATCCTCTACAGTGACTTTACCCACGAGCAGGCTTTCACGCGCGGTTCGATTAGTCAGTTGCTGCGGGCCTCGGGTTTCGCGCGAGTCCAATGCTTTGAGGGCCGGGTGATAGTCCATAGTCTCAAGAGCGCCGTCAGATGGGTGTTGTGGGAATTCTTCCGCGCCGTTACCTGCCTGTGGATGCTGGCGGAGTTCGGTACTGCCCGCGGCACGATCATCAGCCAGTGTTTTTTGGTGGTGGCTGAGAAAGAGCGCTGAACCGGCGCGCCGCGGACGCGTGAATGCCCAGTGCGGCGCCGGTTTCTCGTCAGGCTTGGCGGCACCTGAGCTCAAAGAGGCCGCGCGCAACAACGACACGATCAGGTTTGCGGCAGCCGGATCGATCGGCGGGCTGATCGAACGAACATATCCCGCGCTGTTGTAGTCGGCTACATCCTGCGCCGGCAATGTAGTAGCCATACCATCCGCCTTCGCCATTATAGTGGGAATCGATAATCACGTTCCTGAATTCCATCATTTCGCAATTGGAACTGCTGCGATTAGCCAGTCGAATAGCAACTCCGAAGCGTTCGAGACTGAGGTCACGGAACTCATTTGGTCAGGAGCTGTAGCGAACTCCCGTCGGTGGAGAGCGGAGCACGCCGGTGATCGTCGAAATCAGCAGTTGCGACGGCGGCGAAAACTAAAGTCCGCAGGCGCAGTTTGATTTGCCGGCTGCCCCGCTTTGGCATCGAGGGAACCGGCGTTCCAGCCGCGCCCCGGCATCAGATTTCAGCGTGGCGGCCAGGCTGCGGCAGGCGTCGCGATCGCCGAGTCGGACAGAGACTCGGCTACGTAAATCACGAGATTCACCAGACCGACGGCGACCAGTCCCCACAGATAGCCACCGATTTCCAGAGATGCGCCGGATTCGATTCCGAGCAATTGGGCCAGAATAACTGAGCCCAGCGCGACCGCACCCACGCCGCTATGCGGGTGAAAAAACATCAGCTCGGCGGTCCGGTAGAAGATCCCGAATAGCAGTGAGCCGATGATTAAGCCCGCGAAGCCGAAATTGGCGTAAAGCTCGACGGTTTGAGGCAGGTTGTAGGTGCTCTCGTAATCGCCAATCGCGAGGTATCCATAACGATGCCCGAACTCCTGGCCAGTCTCGTCGCGCGGTTTTCCGGGCCACAAGAACCTCGGAATCGGCTTGTAGAGAATTTCGGTGTAGGTGTCGCCTCCCCAGTAAGGCACGATCGCCGGGGTTTGCCGCAGCACATCGGCGAAGGTGCAGGTGACGCACAGGCGCGTGGCGGCGAATTGCGTCAGCATGTCGTAGTTGCCGAAGCGGCCTTCGGCAGCGCCGGTCACCACGTTACCGAAAACCTTGAGCTTCTGGACGCTTGATCCGCCGGCTTGAGCGCCGTGGATCCACGTGAGGTCGCGAAACGGCGTCATCAGGGGGCGGAGTACGGCGACCCCGACCATCCCTAATAGAATCGCCGACCACCAGAGTCGTCCTTTGAGCTCGGAGTACAGCACCAGCATCACCAGGCCGACGTCCAGGACTTCGGCGGCAGCTCCTGAGGAAACTCCGACCAACAGGCGGGCCGGAATGAAGAATCCCCACAGCGCAAAAAGATACAGTGGATTTAATTTGTGCGACATCTGGAGCGTGAAGAGCAGGGCAATCCCATACATCACGAGATCGGACGCAAACGACACAAATTGGCTGGGACTGGAGATCTGCCGGTGTTGATTCATAAAGTACGTCGCGAACAAGCCGACCGCGCACATCACGGCGGCGGCGATACGCAGCACGCCTGGATTCGACCAGACCATCCTGAATCTCGGAATCAACGATCCGTTTTCCGGTATCAGGAAATAGCCGAGGCATATGAGGCCGAATGCGAGCAGCGACAGCTCAAGTGCTTCGCAGACCAGGTGGTCGGGGAGGTCGCGGCCGGGAAATTCCCCGATTCGCACCCGATGCAGCATCAGCATCGGAACCGAATAGTATGCCGCGAATTCCATCGAGAAGATCGCCAGGAAAGCGCCTTTGTGACGCACTGAGAAACAGACGACGGGAACTGCGCAAGCCCCCAGCAAGAGCAGAGCCAGAAACAGCATTCGCGCTATGTTACTTGCCTTTGCCGAGGTCTGCGAGCACCAGGCGGGATTTGGAGGCGGGGAAAAGCTGCGGCGACGCCGCGCTTCCTCTGGAAGAGTCCAGAGGCCAAATCAATGAGTCTCGGCTTCGATTGGGGGTATTCCCGGGTTGTCTTCGTTTGCGATAGCTCTGGAAGCCGGCCCGAGTCCCCGCACCAGCGATACCGCGATCGGATGCCGCGACAGGATCAGCGCCACCGCAGCCCCCATCGTCGGAAACGCCAGCACCGCCATCCGCGATAAGTTTCCCGATAGCAGCATCTGAACGCAGACCAGCGGCAGCCACCATAGCAGCGGCGCATCGAGCCGTTTGAGCCAGGCCGCGCGGGCCTCGGCGCCGCCGAAAAACCCGAGCGCCAATATCAGCCAGAAGGGCCCAAAGGCCATCATTAAGGTCAGCTCGCCGTGGCCGTCCAACAGCTTGTGGATCGAGCCCGGAATCATGCCGGCGTGGGAGAATGCTGCGGCGAGGTTGTGTATCTGCGCGGTGTGAAGCCAGACATCGACCGCCGATCGGATTGCGAAAGCCAGCCCATAACCGACGATCAGCAGGGCGAGGATTCGCCGCTTCGACAAGGCGCCGAAAAAAAACAGGATCGGGACCAGGAACGCGAAGTTCTCTTTGACTGCCGGACCGAGCAGCAGCACCACGGCGAGGATAACAGCCGAACGGACCCGGATGGCGTAAAACGAAGCGGCCACGGTCAGAAACAACAGACTATCGATCGACGGCAGTCCGGTTTCGTCGATCACGTCGCGGCTCAAAAGGAACGCCAGGACTCCGAGCAGCGCGTAGCCGGGTTCGCCGACGAAGTCGAGCAACATCAGGAAGAGTACGAGCGCTGCCGCCGCCGTGATGGCCAGGTTGACCACGAAGAATGCACCGCGGATCAACTCCTGCCGATCGTGATTCGGAGCCAACATCGAAACTGCGTCAGCCAGCACGCGGGCCGCCAGCGGCACGGCCACGCGATAGAAATGAACTGGATTGGCAGGGGCCTTGCCTTCGGCGAGACGCAGATAGCTGACGATATCGTTGCCCGCCGGATAACGATTCAAATCAAAGTAGTGGTAGCCGATCCAGGCCGGCCCGGCGAGCAAACCGGCAAAGAACAGGTAGTAGGCGAGCATCGGAAGCGCTGCCGCATGGAGCGCTTGATGGCGGCGTCGCATAATCCCTCCCTGGTGAACCCCCGTGCCTCACGGCGAAGCGCAGCGACCCGGCGTTGCCGAGCAGGCAAGCGTAACGATCGCGCGAGGTCAAGGCTTGGCGCGCGATGACCGTCAGTGGGAGGATGTGGTCGGTGTCCCAACAACCATCTCGAGGCAAAGCCCGATGCGCAGCTTATTCCTGAACGTCGACGGAATTCGCACTCATTACCTGGAAGCCGGCCGCGGCATGGAGGTCGTGCTGTTTCACTCCGGCGAATTCGGCGGCTGCGCCGAGCTTAGCTGGGAGTTCAACCTGGAGGCCCTGGCGCGCCATTTTCACGTGATCGCGCCCGACTGGCTGGGATTCGGCCGCACCGACAAGCTGCATGATTTCGAAAATTTTCCCCGCCGGATGCTGGCCCACATGCGGCGCTTCATCGAAGTGAAAAGCGTCGAACGAGCTGCGTTCATCGGCAATTCGATGGGCGGCAGTTATCTCGCCCGCGCGATGGCATCGGAAGCCGCGCTCTTTCCGGCCCGCGCAATCGTGCTGGCCAGCGGCGGCGGCTTCACGCCCTTCAACGAAGCGCGCAAGCTGCTACTCGATTACGATTGTTCGCGCGAGGGCGTGAAAGGGATGCTGCACGCTTTGTTCCATAGTTCGAAATGGGCTGCCGACGAA
>DATJRJ010000070.1:0-3760 GCA_035504735.1 Binataceae bacterium (SeqCode) | reverse complement strand
TGGGCGGCTATTACGAATCTGTCACGACGCCCTTTTCGCGCAATCCCCAACTCTATTTGTTCGCCGGTGAGAATCGCCGGGGCTACCAGCAAGCTAATATTTCGGCCTTGAGCAATGCGGCGGGGCAGGGTGCGCAGTTCGATCGCGACGGTGAATCCGCATTCGGTTTCTATTGGGGCGCGTGCGTCGATTCGGGCGAGGCCGAGGCGCTCGATTCGCGCTATACCAACTTCCGGCTGGCCCGCAAAGTCGAGTGTAATGCGCACGGCTTCGGCAAGTTTCGCGGCGGCGCGCCGCTGGCCGAAATCTCGATGGGCTATGGACCGAAGGGCTGCCTGATGACCGGCGCCGGCGCGTGCGACAAAGTCAGCCAGAATCCCGGGCTGTTCGGCGGCTATGCAGGACCGACCAACCCGCAGGTCGTGATCCGCAACACCAACATCCGCGAAATGATGGCGCGGTCGGACCGGCGACTCGACTTCGAGACCGCATACGATCTACTCGTCAATCGCCCGGTCGACGGCGACTATCAATTCAGGTCTTCCTCGACCGCGACTGAGAAATTCAAGGATGGCGACCTCTTCGTTGAGAACGTCAGCGGCGCCGGCGGCTATGGCGATGTCCTCGACCGCGAGCCGCAGGCGGTATTGGAAGACGTGCGCGCGCGTCTCATCACTCGCGAGGTCGCGGAAAAGGTTTATGGCGTGATCGTCGGGCCGGATGATCGGATCGATTTGTCGGCGACTGACGAGCGGCGCCGTGCGATCCGCCGCGAGCGACTGACGTTGGGCAAGCCGTTCAAGGAATTCATCGCGGAATGGAGCACGCGCAAGCCGCCAGATGCAGTACTGAAATATTATGGCGCCTGGCCCGATCCGCGGGTCGAATCATACCGCGAGCCGTTCTGGGGAATTTACAAACCGGCTTAGGGAAAGGTATGGCGCAATGATCCTGATCAATACCGCGCCAACGCCCGCGAGCCGGCTCTATTGTCCGATCCTGTTCAAGTTCGCGGCCCGGCTGGAACAGATGACCTGGCCCGACTTCACTGCCGATCCGATCGAGATGGTCGCGGCGCTGCGCAACGCGCAGAGGGCCTCCGGCGCCGACCTGATCGTCAACTGGTTCGATACCTTCGCCGAATGCGAGACGTTGGGCGCGGAGGTCGTCCGCGACTCCGACGGTAACGCGGCTTCGTGCGCGACGCCGCCCCACGGCACCACCGGCGCGCTCACGGTTCTCAGGTCCGAGTTGCTTCCCCGACTGAAGGAGGTCGCCGCGCGCTTGCACGCCGACCGTGGTCCCGGAACCCTGCTGGGCGGTTTTCTGACCGGGCCAAACACGCTTGCGAAGCGTATCAGCGGCACATCGTCGATTGCATCCCCTCGCGATGGCGGTTCGGCCGCCGAAAGATCGGAAGCGGCGCAATTCGCCGTCCAATGGGCGATCGAGGTAATACGCGGCTACGGCGAAATCGGACTCGACTTGTCGATCATTGCCGAAGATGAACCGGGAGCCGCGGCCTTTTTCAATGACCATGCAAAAGCTGTACAGCCGCTTGTGAATCTCTCGCGCTATTATCGCCATCCACTGATCGTGCTGAATCGCAGACCGCTCGACGATGAGACCGCAAACGCCGGAATCGGCGGCGCGCCGCAGATCGGAACCATCCGGATGATTCCCGAAGAACTGTTTAGGTCGCCGGCACAAACAACCGCCGGCCAACTCAAGACGATACCTGGTGGCACCGTGGGAGGACGCATGCTGATGCTCTCGTCGTGGGAGGTGCCGGTTGAAGCTGAACCCGAGCGGCTTCGCGAGCTCGGCGTGCGGCTCAAGAGCGGCGACCTGTGAGCGACGCGCTGGAGGCGAAATCCCGCGGCAACACTATGTTCACGATCGATATTGACATCGGCAGCACCTGCACGGACGGTTTCTTCACCAATGGAGAAGAGTTCCGGCTCGCAAAGGTGCTGACCACGCCGCACGATCTCGCCGAATGCACGCTCAACTGCATCGCAGCCGGCGCAAAAGAGTTCGGCCTCGAGCTCGAGAGTTTCCTGCGTGACGCGACGGTGAATCGCCTGTCATCGACGCTCGGTACGAATCTCGTTGTCCAGCGGGCCGGGACGCGTTTGGGGCTGCTGGTCAGCGGCGATCACGCACAGGACCTTTACGGCGCGAGCCTTCGCGCGCCGATCCTGGATTTGTTCGTGCCGTCAGAGATGGTGCTCAGTCTGGATGAAGAGATCGACCGCGACGGCCAGGTGCGCCGCGAACCACCGCGCGATCAGGTGCTCGCGCACCTGCGCATGCTGCTGGAGATGGGCGCGCGCATCGTGGTCGTCAGCCTGCGCAACTCGTGGCGCAATCCGCACAACGAACATCTGGTGCGCTCATACGTTCACGAACGCTACCCGGTGCAATATCTGCGTTCGGTTCCGATCCAGATCGGCAGCGAAGTGGTACATGCGGCTGACGACCACGCACGCACCAATTCGGCGGTGCTCAACGCTTATATACATCCGCCGATGGCGCGAAATCTCTATCGAATCGAGGATCGGCTGCGCGAGAAGGGTTACAAGCGGCCGCTGCTGGTCGTTCATGCGCACGGTGGCAGTGGCAGAATCGCCAAGACAGTCGCGCTCCATACGCTGAGTTCGGGGCCCGCGGTCGCGGTACGCGGCGCCGCCGAGCTGTGCAAAAGGTTGGGAATCTTGCGTGCGCTCACGATCGATATGGGCGGGACCAGTCTCGATGCAGCGGTAATTATCGACCATCAATATCGTCTCGAACGCGATGCGGATTTTCATGGCGTCAGACTCGCGACGCCGATGGTTGCGGTCGATTCGATCGCCGCCGGCGGCAGCACGATTGCCCGGGTCGTCGGCGGACGGGTGAGCGTGGGGCCAGAGAGCCAGGGAATCGCGCCGGGGCCCGCATGCTACGGCCGCGGCGGTACGGAAGCGACGATCACCGACGTCAATCTCGCGCTCGGTTATATCGATCCCGATTATTTTCTCGGCGGGGCGCTGCGGCTCGATCGGGCGCGTGCGGAACGCGCAATCCAGCGTCACATCGCCGCGCCACTCAAACTCGATCTCGGTTCGGCAGCCTCGGCGGTGCGCGCAACCATTACAACATTGATGAGCGAAAAGTTGCGCGTGTTGCTGAAAGAGATCGGCGAAGCGCCGGAGGCTTTCACGATGTTCGTACTGGGCGGCTGCGGCGCACTGCACGCCTGCGCCCTGGCGGAGAGTATCGGCGTCGGTTCGATGCTCGCGTTTCCCTATTCGTCGGTCTTCTCGGCCTTCGGCGCCAGCACCACCGACGTGCAGCATTTTTATTCGCGTACGCTGATAATCTCGAATCAACCGGAGACGCGCGATCATATCGCGGGCGAAATCGAAGCGCTGGTGCAGCAGGCCAGGCGCGACATGGAGGTTGAGGGGTTCAGTGACGATCTCGTGTCGGCGTCGTTGCGCGGGTTCATGCTCGATGGCGCCGCCGGGCCGCTGGTTATGGGTAGTTGCCGGTTGAGCGAAGTCTCGGATCGGCGCTGGTCGGATGATTTGCTTGCGGCCGTGGCTGCTGTCAGAGCGCGCAACTCCGTCACGGTTGAAATCAGCGTGGTGGTTGAAGCCGGCGTTCCGCATTGGAATCCTGCCGGTTCGGCGAGCGGCGTCGATCGCGGAAGTATCCAGGTGCCTATCAAGAGCGAGAGACCCGTCTATTGGGCCGCGGGAGAACCCCGGTTGAC
>DATJRJ010000069.1:0-6738 GCA_035504735.1 Binataceae bacterium (SeqCode) | reverse complement strand
GCGTCGACACGATCAAGCGCCGGCTCGCGAATTCGATGAAAGAAATGGGCTGGGGCATCCTGATGCCGTTGCTTCAGATCGGCGACATGCCTGCCGATCGCACCCGCAAGAACATGACGCTGTTTGCGAGCGAAGTGCTGCCGTACTTACGGGCCGAGTTCAATAATTTGCACCCCGCGATGGCGAAATCGGCCTAGCCCGGGACAGGAGCGATTAGGGATGGCATACAAGGAAGAGGTTATCGATGTCCGCGGCAGCAAAATCCAGCTGCTGAGCGATGGCAGGGGCGAGCCGCTACTCTACCTACATAGCGCGGGCGGCGAGGTCGCATGGCTGCCGTTCTTCGAGATGCTGAGCCGCGATTTCAAGGTCTATCTCCCCGCGCATCCGGGCTTCGCGAAATCCCAGGGCCTCGACAAGATCGATACCATCCATGACCTCGTGTTTCATTATACCGATCTGATGGACACGCTCGGACTCAAGACCGCTTACGTCGCCGGCCTGTCGCTCGGCGGATGGATCGCGGCGGAACTGGCGGTGCATCATCCGGAACGGATCCGCAAGCTCGCGCTGATGGGCGCGGTGGGTCTGTACTGGAAAGATGCGCCGCGGATGCCCGATATTTTTGCCGCCTCGGGGCCGCAAACGCGCGAGATCGTATTCTTCGATCCCAACTCCGAGCTTGCCAGGATGGTGATCCCGGACAATCCCAACGCGGAGCAGCTCGAACTGGCGCTGAAGGCGCGCGAGGCGACGGCGCGGGTCGGATGGAATCCTTATCTGTACGATCCGCGGCTGCTGGAGCGGCTCTATCGGATCACGATGCCCACGCTGCTGGTATGGGGAGACAGCGATCGGCTGGTATCGATCGAGTACGCCAAGGCTTATCAGAAAGGTATCAAGGGCTCGCGCCTGATGACGATCGAAAAATGCGGCCACGCCCCGCCGATCGAGCGTCCCGAGCCGGCCGCCAAAGCCGTCGCGGAATTCTTCAAGTCGTAAGGGTTTCGGCCGGCGGCCTCAAAAATGGGCGTTCCGCTGTGCGGGCCGCGAATTTTTTGCTCCGTCGGCCTGGAAGCCATTAAAGCGCCAGCGCAAACGTGACAGAATAGAAGCCATGTTGAGTGACATGAGAGAACTGCTGGCGGATCTAGAAGGACGCACCGAAAAAATCGGGAGGCGTCTTTGACGTCGCTCGCCTCAATGCCCGACACGAAGAACTTCTGAAAGAGTCCACCAAGCCCGGCTTCTGGGATCGACCTGACCAGGCTCAATCTCTGCTTAAGGAACAGGACCGCATCCAGGCGCAGGTTGGCGGTTACAACCGCCTACGGCATCTGCTCGATGAGGCGCGCCTGTTTCTCGCGATGGCGGAAGAAGAGAACGCAGAGAATTCAGAAGCCGCGGCCGAGACTCAGCGCGCATTCGAGGCCGCCCGCGCCGAGGTCGAGCGGCAGGAACTCGCCGTGATGCTGAACGGCGAGTATGACCGGCTCGGGGCAATCGTCTCGATCCATCCCGGAACCGGCGGACTCGAGGCGCAGGATTGGGCCGAGATGCTGCTGCGCATGTATCTGCGATGGTGTGAGCGCCGCGGCTACAAAACCGAACTCGCCGACCTTCAGCCGGGCGAAGGCGGCGGCGTTAAGAGCGCGACCTTCACGGTCGATGGCGATTTCGCTTACGGCTACCTGCGGGCCGAGGCCGGTATCCATCGGCTGGTGCGGATCTCGCCGTTCGATGCCAACGCCCGCCGCCACACCTCATTTGCCTCGGTGTTCGTCTTTCCCGCGATCGATGACAAGGTCGAAGTCACTATCAACCCGGCCGACCTGCGCGTCGACACCTTTCGCGCCTCAGGCGCTGGCGGCCAGCACGTCAACAAGACCGATTCCGCGGTCCGCATGACTCATATTCCAAGCGGCATCGTCGTGAGTTGCCAGAACGAGCGATCGCAGTACAAGAATCGCTCGATGGCGATGAAGATCCTGCGCGCACGCCTGTTCGAACTCGAGGAACGCAAGAAGCGCGAGCAATTCGAGCAGTTCAGTAAAGACAAGAAGGATATCACCTGGGGCAGCCAGATTCGTTCCTACGTCCTCCAACCCTACCAGATGGTGAAGGACCATCGGACCGGCGTTGAGATCGGCAATACCGGCGCGGTGCTCGACGGTGACATCGACGAGTTCATCCAGGCCTACCTGATGGGCGTACGCAAAGGCGACGCCGAAGCCGTCCCGGCCTAACTAAATCGCCGTTGGGGAAGGCCCGCAGCATCCTGTCGAGGTATCGTAATACAGCAGCGCTGGCAGCTACTTTAGCCGCTCCCAGCCGCCGCTGCGGGATCGCGCAGCTTGATAAGCGCGTGGAGCGCCTCGGTGATCGGGACCGGGATGCTATGCCGGCGCGCCGCGCGAATCACCGCACCGGTAATCGCGTCGTATTCAAGGCGGCGGCCGCGTTTCAGGTCCTGTAGCGTCGAGCTGTTGCTGTCGCGCAGATTCTTGGCCGCAAAATCCAGAATCGAGTCAATCCGTCCCGGCGCGATCTTTGCCCCTTCGGCGCGCGCGACGATCGTCGCTTCCTCCATGACATTGCGCATCAGCCGCAACATGTCGGGATCATCGTGCAGGGTGCCGAGATTGCGGCCGGTCAATGCCGTCACCGTGTTGTAGCCGCAATTCCAGATCAGCTTGTCCCAGCGGCGATCAAAAATGTCGGTCGCGATCTCGCCAAGGATACCGGCGCGCTCGAAAACTTCCGCGTAGCGCCGAACGCGTTCCGTGAGGCGGCCGTCGAGCTCCCCGAATTCAATATAGCCGGTGCCGGTGTGATTGATTTTCGCCGGCGCCGGCATGTCCGCGAAGATTCGCGCATTGCCGCTCAGCACGGCCTCGCGGCCGAAAGCTTCCTGCAACAGCGCTTCGTTTTCGACTCCGTTTTGCACCGTCAGCACCGCCGCACCCGGCTTCAGGCAGTCCGCGATCTGCCGTGCGCTTTCTGCGGTATGGTACGACTTGACGCACAGCAGAATCAGATCATAGGGCGCAAATTCGGCCGCGTTGCCGGTCGCGATTACTTTGGGCAGCGTAAAATCACCCTTGATGCTCTTGATTTCGATTCCGTGCTCGCGCATCGCGCGGAGATTTTCGCCGCGCACGCAAAAGATCACCTCTTCGCCGGCCTGCTGAAGACGCGCGCCGTAGTATGCGCCGATCGTGCCCGCCCCCATCACCAAGATCTTCATCGCGTCACGTCATCCGCCCGCAGGCTTGCCGGCCGAATCGGGCGGAGCGGCGGGGTCGAGCATCTTGAGGAGTGCGTACATCGCCTCGGTGACCGGCACGGGAATTCCGTGGCGGCGCGCCACCCGGATCACTGCTCCGCTGATCGCGTCGTATTCGAGCGGCTTGCCGCGCTCGAGGTCCTGCAACGTCGAAGGCCGATTCTTGCGCAGCCGCTCGCGCGCGAACTTGAGCGAGTTATCGATGAACTCGGGCTTCACCGGCGCGCCCTCGGCATGGGCAACGCTCAGCCCTTCTTCCATCAGCGTGCGCATCAGACGCGCGGTATCCGGATCGTCGAGGAGTGGGCCGAGCGGGCGGCGCGTCAAAGTCGAGACCACGTTGTAACAGCAATTGCCGAGCAGTTTCTCCCAGCGGGCCTTCAAAAAATTATCAACCACATATCCCAGGATTCCGGCCCGCTCGAAAACCGCAGCGAAACGCCGCACGCGCTCGGTGTCGCGGCTGTCGAGCTCGCCGATATCGACGAACCCGGTACTGCTGTGATGCACGATGCCGGGGGCCTTCACCTCTGCGCCGATGCGCGAATTTCCGGCCAGCACCTTGTTGGCGCCCAAGATTTCACTGAGCCGATGCTCGTTCTCGATTCCATTTTGCAGCGTGATAACGGCGCCCTCCGGCTTGAGACAGCCGATCAGGCGACGCCCTGCGCTTTCGGTATCGTAAGACTTTACACAGAACAGGATCAGATCGTATGGCGCGTAGTCGCGCGGCTCTTCAGTGGCAGTCACCGGACAGACCGTGAACTCCTCACGGATACCGCCGATGGTTAGCCCGCGTTTGCGGAGCGCGTGCAGCATCGCACCGCGCGCGCAGAAGACCACCTCTTCCCCCGCGCGCTGCAGGTAGGCGCCGACGAACGCGCCGATCCCCCCCGTGCCCATCACCAGGATTTTCATTGTGCTTCGCTAGGCTGCTTCCTTCAAAAGAACTCCGCCGGTCGGAACCCGAGCTTAACAGCTCTGCTTCGCGGCTCTGATACGTGCTTCCTCGAAGATCACAGTGGTTGCCGATCTGAGTTCATCGAGCGTGCCATCGTTGGCGATCACGACGTCAGCCCATTTTCGCCTTTCCGGCTCCGGAAGCTGGGCGCGGATGCGCGCCTCGATTTGTTCGCGCGTCATTTGGCGGTCGCGCTCCACCCGTTCGATCACGTGCTCGTGCGTGGTGACGACCAGCCAGACCTCGTCGACCGAATTTTGCCATCCGGCTTCGATCAGGATCGCGGCCTCGATTACGATCAGGCGGCGCTCGCCCGCGGCCCGCGCCTCGCGGACCATCGCTCCCATGCGCTCGAAAATTCGCGGATGAACGATCGCGTTCAGGCGCTTTAGCGCAGCCGTATCGGCGAAAACGATTCGGCCGAGCGCCTTGCGATCGATTTTGTCGTCAGGTCCGACGATTGCGCTGCCGAAAGCCGCTACCAACTCGTCCCGCGCCGGCGTCCCGGGCGCGTAAACCGCATGGCCAATCTGGTCGGCATCCCATACCAGCGCACCCAGCTCGGTCAGGACGTTGGCCACCGTGCTCTTGCCGGAGCCGATTCCGCCGGTAAGTCCGATAGTCAACATCGCCTGCCTGCCCCGCGTGAGGATCGTGGGCGCATCATGACGCCGAACCGCCCAGGATCGCAACGCGAAAGCTCGTTATTCACAACCTGGAAGTTCGTCATCCGGAACCGCCTTTGGTGCGCCGCGAGCATTTTCGGAAGTAGGAACACCAAACAACCCATGCGAATGAGCTAATCGGAAAGCTCCACGGCGCGCAACGCGCCGCGACACCGCAAGGCCGGCGCATCACTGCAAGGACTACTGGCGGAACAGCTCGGAGATCGCGGCACGGCGCGCAGCTTCGCCGACAAAATCATTCGCGCCGGCAAATCCTGCAATTCCAGCCGAATAGTCAATTCGTTTAACTAATTTCGGTACGAACTTGACTAGCTGGATTTCGTACTTACTTTGAGTTCGTGAGCAGTTCCGGACGACAAGATGCTGCGGCAATGTCGCTCCGGAGGCGGGCTAGAGAAAGACTATTTTGGCGACCCAAATCGCCCATCAGGAGGATTGAGAAAGTGGAACTGTGGTTTGAAACCAGGCCGATTACCAACGGATTGAACGGATTGCATCGATTTTTCCCGGAGTTGAATGGCGCGAAAAGTACGATAGTTCCGGCCAGCGACGTGATCGAGGACGACGAACACTATCGCTTCTATCTCGAGATGCCGGGCTTGGCCGCTGAATCGGTTGAGGTTCACGCCGAGGACGACTCACTGGTGGTCGAGGCTGAGCGCAAGCGTCCCGAATGGTCCAAGGAAGCGCAACTACATCTGAACGAGCGTCATTATGGCGCAATCCGGCGTGCGTTTCGGCTGCCCGAGAATGCGAGCCACGATCAGATCCGGGCCTCCTATAAGGACGGCGTGCTCGAAGTGACGGTACCGAAGCGGCCCGAAGCGAAGCCGCTCCGTATCAAGGTCGAGCATCAGAACTAACCCACGACCCTCGCGCGACAAGCGCGAATCGGAATCGGCCTGCCGGCGACACTCTCTCCCCGCCGTCAGGCCGGTCCGTTTGTGTTAACTTAAAGATTGAAACTTCAGCGGCTCCCCTGTGGGCCGCTAAAAAGCGGGTCAAGCGGATGGGCCTGGTAATCGTCATTATCGTCGTCGCGCTCGTGATTTTCGCGATCGCGGGCTACAACTCACTCGTCAGCCTGCGCAACCAGGTGCAGAATGCCTGGAATCAGATCGATGTGCAGCTCAAACGCCGCCATGATCTGATCCCAAACCTGATCGAAGCGGTCAAAGGCTATATGCAGTTCGAGCGCGATACCCTCACCCAGGTGGTCGAGGCGCGCGCCCGCGCAGTCACCGCGCCTGACCAGGGGGCGCGAATCCAGGCTGAGAACCAGCTCACCGCCGGGCTCGGCCGGCTGCTGGCGGTGATGGAAAATTATCCGCAGCTCAAATCGGATCAAAGTGTTTTGCGCCTGCAGGAGGAGCTGACCACGACCGAGAACCAAATCAGCTTTGCGCGCCAGGCGTATAACGATCTCGTGATGCGCCTCAACACACGCATCGAGACCTTTCCGACCAACCTGATAGCCTCGCAGTTCGGCTTCAAAGAGGCCGAGTTCTTTAAGGCCGCGCCGGAAGACCAGGCCGTACCGAAGGTCGATCTTTCACTCGGCGCGCCACGCCCTTAGCCGTCGCGGCTAGCGCCGACGGAGATTCGATGGCCGCCACCGATTTTCAGGCGTTGGAACGCACCAATCGCCGGGAGACCGCGCTCCTGGTCGTCAGTTTCCTGCTGCTGTTCACCGCCCTCGGCTTCGGGCTCGATCTGCTGATCGGCACGGTGCAATTCACCGACGACGGCCTGGTCGGGTTTCCATTACTCACTGTCGCCGCCCTGATTATCGGGATCATCCAGTC
>DATJRJ010000068.1:0-21370 GCA_035504735.1 Binataceae bacterium (SeqCode) | reverse complement strand
GTTTTTCTTCGTGCAGCATCTTTTTAGCCATCGTGGCGATGCCGGCGTGACGATTGATGACCCCAAAGTGCCGGGCGTCTATTACACCGAGATCATCGAGGTTGAAGAGCCGGAGCAGGCGCGCTACACCGCCGTGCTGACGCTCTATTACGCCGACCTGACCAAGTCCGAAGATACCTATGTCTTCATTCCGGCCCTGCGCCGCTCGCTGCGCCTGTCGACGGCCGCCCGTTGCAGCCCGGCGGTAGGTTCGGATTTCAGCAACGACGACACGCGCCATGGCGCTTTCAACGGCAATCCGACGCGCTTTGACGCCGACTTCATCGGCGATCGGAACATTCTCGAGATGCCTGAGCCGAACTCGAATCTGACCACCGACGACACCGCGTTTCTCCCGCCGCTCTACTTTCCGAAGCCCGAGGTGGGCAAATGGCAGGTGCGGCCGTCGTGGGCGATCGACGTACGGCGGATTCCCTCACAGCGCGCCGGATACTGTTATGGTCGCCGCATCCTATACTGCGACAAAGAGGTTTATCAGTCGATCTGGGCCGACCTTTATGACGAAAGCAACAAGCTCTGGAAGATCGACTATGATCCCCAGGGCCTGATTTCCGTGCCGGGCGAAGGGATGCGCTGGACTAACGACGGCTGGGGCATCATGTTCGACGTCCAGGCCCAACATGTGAGCCGCGTGAAACTGTCCGGTGACAATGGTTCGGTGAAAGCCAACAATGACTGCCGGTCGTTGGGCGGAGTCGACTATACGGATACCAACCGCTACGCGAGCGTCCGGGGCTTGGCGGAAATCATGCGCTAGCGAATCTGGATCAAACGGAGAGCGGGCCCGTCATCGGGCCCGCTCTGATTCACCAAATCATCTCTTCTTCCCCGCCAACGACGATCCGGGATCCCCGAAAAGCACTCCGATCAATGGCCCGGCGCGTTGCCCCATTGCGCCGCGCAGCTCAGAATGTCGATGTCCTCTCCTCTGGTTACCGCCTGATATTTGAGCCAGAAAGAGAGATCAACAAACGCGTTCACGCGTGATTCGTGTCCGCGCCATCGTCGGTACGCGCCCGGCCCGCCGTTGTAGGCGGCATACACCGAGCGCGCCAGGTCACTGGGCTTGCCGCGCCTCGTTGCGTCAGGTTTCCGTTGAACTTCCTGCATCAGCCGGGCGAGAATTTCCATCCCCGCGCTCGAATTATACAAGATGTCCCACTCAAGCCGCGGCACACTATAGAAACCGCGCCAGACATAGCGGTTCACCTGCATCAGTCCGAGGTCGTGTGATGAGGATTCGAGATAGACCACGCGGTTGTGCTTGAGGATGAATTGCCGCCAGCAGCTTTCCTGCCATGCCACCGCCTCGACCAGCGCCAGGTAGACCGTTCGGTCGCGCGCATCGACACCCTGGTCGGCAGATTCAGTGAGGCCGCTCAGTTTGATGAGCTTCCCCATTTGTTCATGATACTGCTGCGCGTTGGCCGGGTTGACCACCACCAGCTTGAGCTTTTTTCCCAACGCCTGAAGTTCGCGCGCATCAGGTTTAGATTCATCGGGGGCGTCTTCGGAGCCGTAGGCATTAGGCGGGCTGAGGAGCCAGCGGAATAACTCAAGTTTCGAAACGGTGGGCGCTGGGCCGGGTGACGGCGGCGGGCGCACGACTGCGCCGGGTGAGGCCGTAGTTTCGGGAGTTGCGGGCCTGCGCGCGACTGGCGCCGCCGGTGTTTGAGTCGCCGTCGGAGTAACCGATCCGGCTGGTGGAACGCCTGGCGATTGGCTCGGCGACGGAGTGGGCGAGGGCGACGGCGACGGTGCTTCCACCGGCTGGGTGTCCAACGGCCCCTCGGACTCGATCGGTCGCTTCACTCCGAACAGCTTCTGCAACTCGGGATCTTCGGCAAAGCTGAACGCCAGCGGATCGGCGGTCGATTGAGGCGCTACGATATGTGCCAGCCGGCGCAAATCGTCCGCCGAGATCCGCATCCCGAGCGCCGGCGCAGCCTGGTCGAATGCAAACAGCGCGTTGCCCGCCGAAACGAACTCGAGAAATTGCAACGACCGATTGCCGAGCGTGCCGCGCCGGGCAGCTGCGCGAACGATGTTGCCGAGCTGCTGCCATACTTGCAGAAACAGGATCCGCACCGGGTCGGGACCGCCGTTCTGCGGATTCTCCAGGGCCTGGACCAGGCGCGACCGGCTGTCCAGCAGCAGGGCGAGAAGATCATCGCGAAATTGCGGGTCCTGGCTAAGCCCGCCGAGCTGTTTGATCGCGAAGACCAGGAAGGCGTCCCATTGATCGAGTTGGATTTCGAAGGCGGCAATCTCCTGGGGCGTCAGCGGCGCGGGTGTGGAGACAACCGGCGCGGCGGTCGGCATCGCCGGCAGCGTGAGCTGAATCTTCGCGCGAATGCCGTCGGCGAGTACCTCGATCTTGGGCGACACGCGCAGTGTCGCCAGCGTCGCACTGACACGTTGGGCGACGTCAGGTGGACTCGCAGCGATCGCAAGTTGCTTCAATTGCTCGGTCGCGGGATTCAGATCGAATTCGAAGGTCTCGAACCGCGGGATGAAATATTGCTTGACCAGGTCGAAGCCATGGCCCGCGATCAGAGTCTTCTGGTGATGC
Organism: Binataceae bacterium (SeqCode); assembly: GCA_035504735.1. Classification (GTDB taxonomy): domain Bacteria; phylum Desulfobacterota; class Binatia; order Binatales; family Binataceae; genus JAJPIG01. The sequence continues at coordinate 18,738 of DATJRJ010000068.1, read as the reverse complement.
GCGTTAAGAACGTTGAGATCGATGATCCGCAGCTTGAGCATGTGGCCCGAGACATAGGCCTCGCTCGAAGCCTGGATGATCCCGTTCCAGACGATCGGGTTGACACAGCTCGCACCCAGTTTGACGCCGACGCTCAGGTGTCCATCGGTTTCGAGCTGCACATGCCCATCTTCTTGAGACAGGACCGGATGCTCCGCGTAAAGATATTCGCACTCGCCCAGCCCCTTCCACAGCATCGCGCGGCCGCTGGGGCCATAGACCTGCTGGTTCATCGCTTCGCTGAGCGTCGTATAATCGACCGTGAGCGGGACCTCGACGATGCTGCCCGAAGTTTGCGCACCTGCGGCACACGGCAGCAGCAGTATCAGCATCAGAGCCATCGATCGAAGCATGCGCACCATAAAGAAATCCATCTATTGATTTATCCTTTATGACAGTGCATCCGGATGGAACCTGCGCGTTGAGAAGGCAGCCGGCAAAAATCGACGCTTTCGGGGACGTAATTCATCTTCTCGCAACGATTGGGTCTTGCAGAGTGTGACCGGCGCGCGCTAGCGGTTTAATATATCGATCAGACCGGCGTGGGAATGGGACGGACTGTCCCCGCCGCCGTTTTCAGGGTTCATGACTCGCTGACGACAGTTTCCAACCGAAGGAGCGAAGCCGATGCAGATGGGTATGGTTGGTCTGGGCCGAATGGGTGCCAACATGGTACGGCGGCTGATGCGCGACGGCCATCAATGCGTGGTGTTCGACGTGAGCCCCGAGGCCGTAAAGCAACTCGGCAAGGACGGCGCGACCGGGGCCTCGTCGCTGGACGAGTTCGCGGCCCGGCTGAACAAGCCGCGCGTGGCCTGGATGATGGTGCCGGCGGCGGTCGTCGAACAGACGGTCACCGACCTGGCGAGCCGCTTCGAGGCTGGCGATATTATCGTGGATGGCGGTAATTCGTACTATGTCGACGACATCCGGCGCGCCAAGCTGCTGCGCGCCAAAGGCATACATTACGTCGATTCGGGCACCAGCGGCGGAGTCTGGGGATCGGAGCGCGGCTTCTGCCAGATGATCGGCGGCGAAACCGGCGTGATCAAGCATCTCGATCCGATTTTCGCCACGCTCGCCCCGCCCGTCGATTCGGCGCCGCGCACGCCGGGCCGCGAAAAAGCGCCGGCCGGCACCGCCGAGCACGGCTACCTGCATTGCGGGCCTAACGGCGCCGGGCATTTCGTCAAGATGGTACACAACGGAATCGAGTACGGGATCATGGCCGCCTACGCGGAAGGCCTCAATATCCTGCGCCACGCCAACGTCGGCAAGCAGCAGCATGCAGCCGATGCCGAGACTACGCCCCTGCGCGACCCGGAGCTGTATCAGTACGATTTCAATCTTACCGACATCACCGAGGTCTGGCGGCGCGGCAGCGTAATCGCGTCATGGCTGCTGGATTTGACGGCCGATGCGCTTCTTGCCGACCCTGAGCTGAAGAAATTCACCGGACGGGTTTCCGATTCGGGGGAAGGCCGCTGGACGATCGATGCTGCAATCGACGAGGGTGTGGCGGCCAATGTGCTGAGCGCGGCGCTCTATCAACGATTCACCTCGCGCGGCGCCACCGAGTTCGCCGACAAGTTGCTCTCCGCGATGCGCTACGAGTTCGGAGGGCATCTGGAGAAAAAATCGTGATTGAATGGCAGAGCTCCTTAGCTGAATGTTCAGGAGAAGAAGAGATATGAAAGCCTTGCAAATGCTGCACGATGCGGGTCAGAGTCTATGGCTCGATAACATCACCCGCGCGCTTTTGAATAGCGGCGGGCTGAAGCGCTATATCGACGAGCTCTCGATCACCGGTCTGACCTCGAATCCGACCATCTTCGATAATGCAATCCGGAACGGCGCGGATTATGACCCTGCGATTCGCCAGAAGATCGACGCCGGCCGCCATGGCGAGGTGTTGTTCTTCGAGCTTGCGCTCGAGGACCTGACGCGCGCGGCCGACCTGTTTCGGCCGATTCACGAGCGGACCAACAGTGTCGATGGATGGGTCTCGCTTGAGGTTTCACCTAAGCTCGCTTACGACACCCAGAGCACGGTCGCGGCTGCGAAGACGCTGCACAAACAGGCGGCGCGCTCGAACCTGTTCATCAAGATTCCGGGCACACGCGAAGGGTTGCCGGCGATCGAGGAATCGATCTTCGCCGGGGTTCCGGTCAACGTGACGCTGCTGTTCTCGCGCGAACAGTACGTCGCCGCCGCCGAAGCCTACATGCGTGGGATCGAACGTCGAATCGCCGCCGGCCTCAATCCGTTAGTCGGTTCGGTAGCCTCGGTCTTCGTCAGCCGCTGGGACGTCGCGGTCGCCAAACAGGTGCCCGCGTCGCTCCATGATCGGCTCGGCGTCGCGATCGGGGGGCGCATTTACAAGGCTTATCGTGAACTGTTGGGCTCCGATCGATGGTTGCGGCTGGAGAACTTCGGCGCGCGATCGCAGCGGTTGCTGTGGGCCAGCACAGGAACCAAGGATCCCAAGGCCTCCGACGTGCTCTACGTCAAAGCGCTGGCGGCGCCGCATACAATCAATACGATGCCGGAAAAAACTCTGCTCGCGTTTGCGGACCATGGCGAGTCCAGCGCCATGATGCCGCTCGACGGCGGCGACGCGGAGCGCGCGCTCCAGGAATTCACCAAAGCCGGCGTTGACCTCGATGCGCTGGCCGCACAGTTGCAGCGCGAAGGCGCCGACGCATTCGTGAAATCCTGGGAAGACCTGCTGCAATGTCTCGACGAGAAGAGCGCGACGCTCAAGAAGGCGAGCTGACTCCGGGGAGGGCACAATGGCGGAGCAAGCGGTGCCGTTGACGCAGCGGCGCGCCTGGAAGGCGCTGCAGGATCATTACCAAAAAATCCGCGATCTCCATCTGCGCGCGCTGTTCGACAGCGATCCTAAGCGCGGCGAGCGCTTTGCGGTCGAGGCCGCCGGCCTCTACCTGGATTATTCGAAGCATCGCGTCACCGAGGAGACCATGCGGCTGCTGGGGGCGCTCGCCGAAGAGGCCGGCTTGCGCGCGCGCATCGAGGCGATGTTCACCGGCGAGAAGATCAACGTGACCGAGCGGCGGGCTGTGTTGCATGTGGCTCTCAGAGCGCCGCGCAACGAATCGATTATGGTCGATGGCGAGAACGTGGTGCCCGGAGTCCACGCCGTGCTCGACCGGATGGCGGATTTTTCGCGCCGGGTCCGCGATGGTTCGTGGCAAGGCCATACCGGCAAGCGCATCCGCAACATTATCAACATCGGCATCGGCGGCTCGGACCTCGGTCCGGTGATGGCCTACGAGGCACTGCGCTTCTACAGCGATCGCAAGCTGACCCTGCGTTTTGTTTCCAATGTCGATGGCACCGACTTCGTGGAGGCCACGCGCGATCTCGATCCGGCCGAAACCCTGTTCATCATTTCGTCGAAGACCTTCACCACCCTGGAGACCATGACCAACGCGCACACTGCGCGCGATTGGAGCCTTGCCGCGCTGCGCGAGGAGCAGGCAGTAGCGAAACATTTCGTGGCAGTCTCGACCAATGCCGCGGAGGTCAGCAAGTTCGGGATCGATACCCGCAACATGTTCGGGTTCTGGGATTGGGTCGGCGGGCGCTACTCGATGGACTCGGCGATCGGGCTATCCACGATGATCGCGATTGGTCCCGAGCAGTTTAGTGCGATGCTGTCGGGATTTCGCGCCATCGATGAACACTTCCGCAGCGCGCCGCTCGAGCGCAACCTGCCGGTCATCATGGGTTTGCTGGCGATCTGGTACAATAACTTCTTTGGCAGCCAGACCATCGCGGTCCTGCCGTATGCGCAATATCTCAAGCGCTTCCCGGCCTACCTGCAGCAGCTCACGATGGAATCGAACGGCAAGCATGTGACGCTCGAAGGCCAGCGCGTCGACTACCAGACCGGTCCGATCTTCTGGGGCGAGCCCGGCACCAACGGCCAGCACTCGTTCTACCAGATGATTCATCAGGGCACGAAGCTGATACCGTGCGACTTCATCGCGTTTAACCGCGCCCTCAATCCGATCGGACGGCATCACGATCTGTTGGTGGCCAACGTCTTTGCGCAAACCGAGGCGTTGGCTTTCGGCAAGACGCTCGATCAGGTCAAGGCCGAGGGCACGCCCGATTGGCTCGCGCCGCATCGCGAATTTGACGGCAATCGGCCCTCGACGACAATTGTCGCCGATCAACTCACGCCCGAAATGCTCGGCAAACTGGTGGCGTTGTACGAGCACAGCGTCTTCACGCAGGGCGCGATCTGGAATATCGACTCGTTTGATCAATGGGGCGTGGAGCTCGGCAAGGTCTTGGCGCAGAAGATCATTCCTGAGCTCTCCGGCGGCGCCGAACTCAAACACGACAGCTCGACCAACCTGCTGATCGAGCGTTATCGCAAGCGCAAATCGCCCGCCTGATCGAGCGTCATCATCCCAGCACGATCCGCACGCGATCGGGTGATACCGAGAATTCGGTGGGCGTTGCGGCGCGGACCGAGCGTGCGCGTAAAGAAGATTAACGAGTACGGAAGCATCTTACGACGCGCATCCGCCGATCTTCCGCGCCAGATACTCGCCGATGAGGCGGTTCGCGATTGCGTCTGGATGCTGATCGAACGGCGAGATGACGTACTTGGAGCGATCGGTATTAATGTCCGGGATGATTTCCGTTACCCGATAGACCGTGATCTGCTTGGCGGTCAACTGCTGGATCAACTCCTCGGAGTGCCCGGTGTTGTCCCATAGAACCACGACGAATCGCGCACCGTAGCGTCGCTCGATCAGGTCGCGCGCCCGACTGACCACGGCGGTGAAGAGCGTCACGTCGGCTGGCGAGCGCCGCCATCTGAGGTGGGCTTCGATGTATCGGCACGTCCAGCATCGACGCGTCAAGTGAGCCAATTTATCGGCATGACGATGGAAGGGGCCGGCGTATCGCACCGAACTGCCGTCGGGGACGTAGCGAGGGCCATAACGATCCCATTCGTCATAACCGGCGAGGCGACGAACATGATCGGGAATCGCCTCGTAAATCACCAGATTCGGTCGTTTGACGATCGCTGCCATCCGACCCGTTTCAATCGCCCTCAGCATCTGATGCGGACCATAGCCGCCAAAGGCGAAATTGAATCCGTCATAACCGCCATGACTCGCCTGCAGGAAATAGTACGGTATCGTCTGATCGTCGTTCAGCCCTTCACCGAAAGCGAAGGAGCCGCCGAAAAACGCTACCTTGCAGGCCGCCGCCTGGCTGGCGCCGGGAATTTGCCGCAGGTCATCGGCACCGATCGTGTAAATTACATCGTAGAGGACCTGATCGTCGTGAAATTCCTTTACCTCGACCTTCGAGCCGGCTATCGGAGCGTAACCAAGCTGCGAATCCATCCTGATGAGTTTCGGGTGCATCGTGCGGTGCAGGTGCGGTCGGCCGATCGCGAAAAAGAATGCTTCGGAGCCCGCCAGGCAAAGAAAAATCGTGACCAGCGCCAGGGCGCAATCCCTCAGCGCCTGGCGCCGCAGCCAGATCACCGCGCCGGCCGTCCATAGCGCTGCCAATGCGAAGTAGCCTGCCAGCGGAACCGGGAAGTGAGTAAGCTCGAGTGCGGCAACCGCCGCGCTGGCGACCAGCAGCACCGCCAGCAATCGAAGGTTGGCCGGAGCGGCAAGCCGATTCTTCCCGGATGGACCGGTGGTCACAGTGTCTTCCTAAACATCTGGTTGTGTGCTGTTGGTGCCGAGGGCGGGACTTGAACCCGCATGTCCTTACGGACGGTGGATTTTGAGTCCACTGCGTCTGCCGTTTCGCCACCTCGGCACCGGTCAAATTCTGCCAAGCGCGCGCCGATTCAACAAGGTCCCGATGCGCTGCTGGTTCGCGACGCTCCTCGATCGCCACGCTCGCGCGGTTTGCGATCGGTTGGCCTTCGATGTGAGAATCGCGCTACCGCTGCGTTGCCGCAGGCTGCGGCGAGATCGATTCCGGAGTGCTACGATGGCGTACAATTTTTTGCTGGTTCACGGCTCATGGCATGATGGCGGAGCCTGGGCGCCGGTAGTCCGGCGGCTCGAGAGCAAAGGCCATAGGGCCTATGCTCCGACGATCGCGGGTCATGGCAAGGATGTGCCGAAAAATGTCAGCCACGCCGATTGCGTTCAGTCGGTGATCGATTATGTGATTCAACGCCGCCTCTATGACCTGGTGGTGGTCGGGCACAGCTTCGGCGGCACGATCATCGCGAAGCTCGCCGAGGCAATCCCCGACCGCGTGCATCGCCTGGTGTTCTGGAATGCGTTCGTGCCGCTCGACGGCCACTCGCTGCTCGACGAAACCCCGCCCCATTACCACGATTTGTTCGCGCGGATGGCGGCCGCCTCCGACGACAATACCGTGATGCTGCCCTATGGCATCTGGCGCGAGGTGTTTATCAACGATGCAGACGAGGAATTGGCGCGTGCCGCTTACGCGACCCTATCATCGGAACCGTACCGGGGCTTTGTCGATAAACTCGATCTGAAGACGTTCTATTCGCTGGGCGTCCCGCGCAGCTATCTCAACTGCACCGAGGATACCGCCATGCCGCCCGGTGAATGGGGCTGGCATCCGCGGATGTCGAGCCGGCTCGGGCTTCATCGGCTGGTCCAGATGCCCGGGAGCCATGAGTCGCTCTTCACGCGGCCGCTCGAGCTCGCCGACAAGATCATCGAGGCCGGCCGCGATTAGCTGATTGTCATTCCGAATGGATTCTGCTTTTCGTGATGGAGGGCTATTCCGCCGGCGGCAGCACCAGAATCTGCCCGCTCATCGCAGGCTGATGCACCAGACATCGGAACTGGAAAATCCCGGGCCGATGGAAGGTGAAGATGAACGAAGTTCGTGATAGCGGCGCCAGCGGCAGATCCATCAGCGGCTTCCCCTTCGCATCGACGATCGAGAAATCATGCTGGTCGTCGGGCTGCAGATTCCAGAACGTGATCATGGTGGGCTGGTTCTGATGCACGAGGATCGAGGCGGGCGAGAAAGCATAAACCTCACCGAAGCGCTTGACCGTTTGCCGTGGCCCGTTCTCCTTCACCGCGATCGCTTGCGTGGCGATTACGAGGTGCACTCGCGCGGCGCCGGTCCGCGAAACACTCACGATTCGTGACGCCGCCGCATCGGGCATGAACGCCCGCGGCCCGATCGGCCGGCGCGCCGCCGTGGACCCAGTCGCTTGCGGAGTGGGTGCGCACATCGCTGTTGCGGGTGCGATAATCGCCAATGCGGCCGCGGCCAGAAGCGGAATCAGCGTTCTCATGATTGTCCGGTTCGCTTCTGCACGATCCTCAGGTCGAGCCTCCCGGTCGGCGCGTGGGACGTATCGGGGACGGCAGCCTAACCTAGATCGCCAGCGCGAGCAGGCCGGCTGCGATCAAGGCGCCCGCCCAAAGGGTCTCGAGATTGATCCACGCGCTGCGCAGGATCGCGAGTCCCACCCATTCGTACACCAGCACCGCGACCGTGCCCATCACCAGCAGCATCGTGCCGGTGTGGACCAGCACCACGGCGATGCCTCGCAGTAGCGTTGGATGGCCCATCGCCATGGCCAAACCATGATGATGCATCCCGGCGGGTCCCGGCATGCCGATCAGAATCGGAAAAAGCATCAGGCCAGCGCCGTGTGCGGAGGCCATCAGGAACGACCACAGCGCGAGCTCGGGCATCGTGACCCGCATCGCAACCCAGCGCGGATGGGCGCGCGGCTTGGCGAGTCGAAAGATCCCGAACAGGATCAAGACTGCGGCGCCTGCTGGCCGCAGCCAATACGAGGCGACGACACCCTGGGCCCACGCGACCAGCGCAACCACCAAGCCGACTGAAATGAGATGGCCCAGGGCGATCGGGAACAGCGATTCGATCACCTTGGCGCGGCTGCGCTCCTGCAATCCGAGCGCGACCGCGAACAGCCAGCCCATCGACGGATCAATGCCGTGATAGGCGCCGAGCAATGCTACCGCGAGCCACGGCCAGGCGCCGCTCACGGATAGCAGTAGGAATCGGACGAGGCGTCGCCGCCCTCGAGCCGAATCTGGTGCGGCCGCTCGCCCTCGAAGGTGACGAAGAAATCGTTATCGAGCTTGAGTCCTCCGGCTGGATTGGCGTCAAGCTTGGCGACCCAGCCCTTGATGCCATCGGGATAGAATTGCGCGTCCCATGCGCCGTACAGCGAGTTGCTCACGTAGATTCGCTGGCCGTCGCGGCTGAGCTCAAGCATCTGTGGTCCACCGTTGACCGACGCTCCAGTCTTCGGATGGGCCGCGCGCGCCACGATTCCGCCGATCCGCACCGTGCCGGTGAGCTTGGGATGAAACGGATCGCTCACGTCATACTGACGCAAGTCGCCGGTGCCCCAGCACGAAATGTAGAGCATCCGGTCGTCGAGGCTCAGGTTGATATCGGTGATGATCGGCGGCACGGCCTTGAACGGCTTGAGCGCGGGTGGCAGCACAGATTCATCGGCGGGCTCGGCCGGTATCTCGATCACCTTGCGCACCGCCCATCCGTTATCGCCGCGATGCCACAGCCATATCGAAGCCGAAAGATCCTTGGTTGAAATCACCACACCGACGAAACCGTAGGTGCGCGTGGGATCGTGCGCCGGTCGGAGCTCCAGGGCCATCTGGTTTTCGGCGCCGAGATCGATCGATTGCAGATGGCGGCGGCGGCGCAGATCCCAGAGATGGATCGAATGGCCGTAGCGATTGCTCAGCAGCAGATCGGGAACCAGGCCGTTCTCAATCATGTTGGGCGTGCCCCATTCGCTGGAGATCGCGACGTCGTAACCGAGATGCCACCAGAAATCATAAGCCAGGAATTGCGGACCGCGGTCGACCTCCCAGCGTCCCAGCACGTCGAAGCTTTCATGGTCAAGCAGCGCGATGCCGCCGGGACCGTCGCCGCTCGGTGCACCCAGCGCGCTCATATAGATCGCGTCGGGACCGCAATGAATCGTGTGCGGACGGCTGTAGCCGCTGCGCTCGGCCAGCTCTGCGGGCTCGATGACCCGGACGATCTTGGGCGCGCGCGGGTCGGGCTTGGTGTCGATGATATGGATGCGCGAGGAGCGCAGGCCCGGCACGATAAAGTAGCGCCGCTCGATGTGCGGATGAGGGGCGTAAGGGCAGAGCGCCGCGCTGCAGGCGTTCCAGCCGAAGTGATGCAGCTCGTCGCCGGTGTTCGGCATCTCGGTCCGGCCCACCACCGTGCCATAGGTGGACGATTGCGGGTCAAGGTCCAGCACGCACAAGGCGTCGTGCCGGCCATTGGCGGGGGTCGGATTGAAGGCCACCACGAAAGCATGCTTCTCGGGCGGCGCATGCATCGCCATTCGCGGCGAGGGATAGAACGTTTGGTCGGGTTTCCAAAGCGGCATTCAATCACCTGCACTAAGAGCGATTGCCAAATCACTAGTGATCTTCGGGGCCCGGTGCAACCTCGCTGACATCATGGCCGCCGGCGAAGGGAGGTCCTGCGTTACCGAGGCGAGCCCGGTTCAAGGCCGATAAAATTGATGTACGGCGTGACCAGTTGATGCTAAGTAGGCCTTTAAGATCGATCAGCGGAGGAACCTAATGCAGCTTCTGCGAGATCTCGAGGTTTTGGTCGCACGCATCCTGGTGGCAGCCATCTTCATCTGGTCCGGTCTTCAGAAGCTCCAGAATCCACCTGCTATGGCTGACTACCTGGTCAAGATGGCCGGGATACCTCGCGGTCCGGCGGTGCCGCTGATATGGGTTTCGCTTGTGATCGAGTTGGGCTGCTCAATTCTGCTGATCCTCGGCCTGCGCGTGCGAATCGTCGCGTTCATCCTGTTTCTCTGGTTGATTCCGGTTACCTATCTCTTCCACGTTTCGCACGGGGAGGTCGTCGAATATCTGAAAAATCTCTGCATGATGGGCGGGCTGCTCGCGCTCTCGGCTTATGGAGCGGGCCGCATCGGATTGGACGGTGAGCGCCGCGTGCCCATCTAGCCGAGAACCGGCTTTCGTGGCGAGCCGCGGCGCCCGCGGGCGGCTTTCGCTATTGGCGAGCGCCCTCGACGAGCACGTTCTCGACCAAAGCCTGCAGTTCGCCCGATTCGTAAAGTTCGCGCACGATATCGCATCCGCCGACGAACTTTCCGTCTATATAGACCTGCGGGATGGTCGGCCAATTGCTGTAAATCTTGATCGCTTGGCGCACTTCCTCGTCAGCTAGCACGTCGACGGTCTCGAAGGGCGCGCCCATCTCCTCGAAGATTTGGACCGTGGCGGCCGAGAATCCGCACATCGGAAAGCTTCGGTTGCCCTTCATGAAGATCAAGATCTTGTTAGCGGTAATCGCCGCCTGGATCTGATCGATCGCGTTCGCCATTTGTCCCTTACCTCCGATTCCGATGCTGCTCGGGTGTGAGCGTTTTGAGCGCCAGTGCATGGATTCGCGCGCGCATCGCCTCGCCGAGCGCAGTGTAGACCTGTTGATGGCGCTCGACCAAACCCATGCCCTCGAAGCGCGGGCTTATCACCAACGCCTCAAAATGATCGCCTCCGCCGGTAGTGTCGCGTACCTCGACCTGCGCGCCAGGCAAGCCCTGCTCAATAAGTTTTTGTATTTCGCCTGGATCCATCACGTTGAGATTCTAACCGGACCGAACGGTCAGTTCTACTCCCGCAATCAGACCGCCTCGACCACGGTAGCGATACCCTGACCCACGCCGATACACAAGCTTGCCAGCCCGAGGCATGCGCCGCGCCGGCGCATCTCGTGGATCAGCGTGACCATCAGCCGCGCACCTGAGCATCCCAGCGGATGGCCCAACGCAATAGCGCCACCATTGATGTTCAGCTTTTCCTCGTCGATTCCGAGCGTTCGATTGCAGGCCAGCACCTGGGCGGCGAAGGCCTCGTTAATCTCGACCAACTCAATCTCTCCCATCTTGAGCTGTGCGCGTGCCAAGGCTTTTTCGATCGCCGGAACCGGACCCCATCCCATGATTTCGGGCGGTACTCCGGCCACCGCCATCGAGACGATACGGGCGAGCGGCGCGATGTTCAGCGAGCGCGCACGTTCCGCGCTCATCAGGAGGAGCGCCGCGGCTCCATCGCTGACCTGCGACGAATTGCCTGCGGTGACCAGCCCGTCCGGCTTAAAGCTCGGCTTGAGCGCCGTCAGCTTCTCGAGACTGGTATCGGCGCGCGGTCCCTGGTCAACATCGATCCGCTGCCCATCCACCGTCACGGGTACGATTTCGTCCTTGAATCGTTCCCGCGCGGCCACCGCCCGCTGATTCGATCGCAGTGCGTAAGCGTCCGATTCGCGGCGCGTGATGCCGTGCAGCGTAGCCAGCCGCTCCGCCGTCAGGCCCATCGAGGCCCATTCCGGCGGAAACATCTCGAACAGCCGCGGATTAGGATTGACGCCCGAACCCATCGGGACGCGCGTCATATGCTCGACGCCGCCCGCAATCGCGATTTCGCCGGCGCCGCTCATGATCGATTGTGCCGCGGTGTTGAGCGCCTGGAGACCCGACCCGCATTGGCGGTCGACGGTGGTGCCAGCGACTTCGACCGGCAGCCCCGATAGCAGCCCTATCATCCGCGCGATATTGAGGCTCTGCTCGCCCGACTGATTCGCGCAGCCGAAGACAACATCCTCGATTTCACTCGCACCGACTTCCGGATTGCGCTGCAGCAAGTCGCGCACGCAGAAGACCGCCAGATCATCGGCGCGGATGGTTTTAAAATAGCTGCGGTCAGCTCCGGCGCGCGCGATCGCAGTCCGGATACCGTCGACGATGACAACTTCACGCATCGCGATTTCCTCACCGCTTCGCTGCGGCGATAGAATCCTCGACCGCGCCGAATTCCGCGCGAATCGCGGTTCCGTCGGCGTCCAACGCCGGTGCAGCCGGCCGCGTCGCAGGATCGTCGAAGCCGCTGATCTTCACCGGGTTGCCTGGAATTTGCAGGCCGTCCGACTCGACCATCATGTTGCGAGCCTTGACCTGCGCCATCTCGACCGCCTCCGGGATAGTTTGAATCCGCGCACAGGGCACCCCGGCTGCAGTCAGCACTTCGACCCAATGGTGCGCCGGTTTGGTGCGCAGCGTCGCTTCGAGTTCGGCGCGCAGCGCATGCTCGTGTTCATGGCGATCGCGATTATGGGCAAAGCGCGCGTCGTGCGGCAGGTCGTCGCGTCCGAGGGCCGCGCTCAGGCGGCGGAAAACTTCATTGCCGCCCGCGCAAATCACGAACGGCTCGTCAGCGGCCTGATAAGTGTCGAACGGCGCAATCGAGGGATGGCTGTTGCCCAGCCGCCCGAGCGTGCGCCCGTGGGCGACATGCTCCATCACGCCGTGCAGCAGATAGCTCACCATCCCGTCGAGCATCGCCACGTCGATCCGCGCACCGCGCCCGCTTTTCTCGCGCGCGTAGAGGGCGCTGGCGACCGCTCCGAACAGATAAACGCCGGCAGTCAAATCGGCTACCGAGGTCCCAACCCGCGTCGGCGGCCCGTCGGCAGAGCCGGTGATACTCATTAGCCCGCTTAGTGCCTGGACCACCGTGTCGTAGGCCGCCTGGCGGCTCATCGGACCGGTCTGGCCGAAGCCGGAACTGGAGGCGTAAATCAGGCTGGGATTCAGCTTCGACAGCTCCTCGTATGAGAAGCCGAGCTTCTCCATCGTGCCGGGGCGGAAGTTCTCTACCAGCACATCGGCGCGCCGGACCATGCGCAGGAACAGCGCGCGATCGGATTCGTCTTTGAGGTTGAGCGCGATACTTTCCTTGCCGCGGTTGACGAAGCTGAAATAGACCGATTTGCCGTCGCGGAAAGGCCCGTAGGCTCGCGAATCATCGCCGGTTCCCGGCTGCTCGATCTTGATTACCCGGGCGCCGAGGTCGGCCAGCAGCATGGTGCAGAACGGACCGGCCAGCACGCGCGTGAGATCGATTATCAGCACGCCCGAGAAGGGTCCGTGAGGCCGTGTTCCGTCCGATGCGGTCATGAATTGCTCCGGGCGCTCGAGTCAGCACCATCTGGAAACATCGTAACAGAGCTTTTAACCGCTTGTCAGTCGGTCGCGGCGGAAAGCGTCAGCCCTGGCGGGATTGGCGTTGCGCCTGGGCGCGCATCGCTTCGGCCGGTGTCATGATCAGACGCGGCTGCTCGCGATCCTTTTCCTGCTGTTCCGCGATCACTGCGCCGAGCATCGTACGTAGCAGGTTCTGGAAGAATGGAATCCGCTTGAGGTCGGCGCCGTCGCGAATCTTGGCCGCGGCCGCGGCCGCATATCCGCCCGTACGCCGGCGCCCGGTGTGAGCCAGGTAGTAGGCGATATCCTCGAGCCGCCGGCGCGCACGCCGGGCCGCCGGGCCGGTGAAAAAGCCTTCGATCGCCTTTTCGATCACGCGCCCGATGCGGTCTTCCTGCTGGATTTGATTCAGCACGATCACGCTCTGCTGGACCTCGGCGATTTCGTCGACATATGGTTTTAATTCCGCGGCCGAAAATTTCCAGGCCAGAACCTCAGGCTCTTTGAGCAATTCGATTCCCGGCTCGCCGGCGGCTTCGACGGCGAGTTCGGCATAGACCGGATGGACAAAGTCGTCGCCTGGCGGCGAGCTGGCGATCAGCTCGGCGCGCCAGGCAAAGAAGTTGCCGACCGCGCCGCGCCGCCCCTCCGGCGTCGCGCGATAGGCCTCGTGCAGGATCAGGTCGCACAGTCGCCAATCTGCCTCGATCATTTTGACGCCGGCGCGTTCCTCGACCCGCGCGCGATCGGTGCGCAATTCGCGGCGGCTGACGGGGCCGAAATTGCAGCCAATGAGCCCGTCTTCTTCGGAAGCAAAGCCCCACAGCAGATTCAATCCGCCGCGCGGTTTGGGCTTCATAATCCACACCAGGCGAACTCCGGTCGCATCGATCGGCGAGAGCATCCCTTCGACTTCTGCGCCGGCGGCGGGCAGCGGCCTGGAAGCGCCATGCGGGTACGGCTCGGCTCCGGGTGAGGGCGAGATTCCGCTCTGGTGCAGGCGAAAGAGGGAGCGGCGAATCTCGCGGCGCAATGGCCCGCTCGCCGCATGTTCCATCGCGGCCAGTAGATCCGCGGCCCCAATGCTTTTGAGCGAACCCAGCGCCCGCGCGATGGCGAGGTCGCTCATTCCCGGCTGTCCGCGCAGTGTGGAGAGCGTTTGCAGCGCCGTCTCGGGAGCGGCGTCGGGGTTGAAGCCCGCTTCGCGCAGCTTCAAATCGTCCGGGTCAAATTCTTTTGAAGGTGACATGAGTGATGCACAGCGTATGCCGAATCGTCGAGAAGCTATGGTCCCCTCGCGTCACTGTCAAGCAATGCGGCGGCCTGCTCACTCCATTATCTCGAGCAGACTTATCGTGATGCGATAGGTGAGTCCCCAGATCGCACGGTTGTCGTAGATGATCGCCGGGAACCGCCATTCGAGTCCGTCGCGCCGCCAGACGTAGGTTTGCCGATACCGTGTATCACGCAACGCCGCCATCGGGACGCTGAAAATCTCCGCCACCTCGTGAGGATTGGCGCGCAGCGTCGTCGGCCACGGAATCAGGCCGGCAAACGACGTCACCATAATGCCGGTAGTGGCCGTCCGCATCCCCGGAAACGCACCCAGCACTTCGACCGCGGCGGGCTCGATGCCGACCTCTTCTTGAGTTTCGCGCAACGCCGCCGCCATCGGGCTCTGGTCCTCAGGATCGACCCGCCCGCCGGGGAAGGCGACCTGCCCACGATGGCTCACATGTGCAGAACGCAAGATGTAGAGCAGATGGAGATCGCCCGAGCGCTCGAAAATCGGAACCAGCACGGCGGCCAATCGCTCGCCTTCCGGACGGACCGCTGCGGCAGGGTCGAGCAGGCCGCGGCGTAGTTGTCCCAGTTCGCGATCGAGGTCGGTTCTGATGTTGTTGTGGTCCACGTGTTCTCTTCCGAATCATCATCCACGCCCGATTTACACGCAAGGATGATACTGGCGTTGGGGCGGCACAGACAGCTACGCTTGGCCCATGTCCCCCATTGAGCCGTATCCGGATTCCCATCCGGCCAAGCGCTACTTGATTGGGCGTTATCACGAGATTGCGCTCAAGGGGCGCAACCAATGGCGGTTCGTCGACCAATTGAAGCGCAATCTGCGGGGAGCGTTTGAGGGTATCAGGCTGGGCGCGATGCGCGGGCAAGGACCGCGGCTGATGGTCGAGTTGCCAGACGACGCCGGCGACGAACTGGTGGCAGAGCGCGCAGCGCTGGTCTTCGGCCTGCAGAACTTCTCCATCAGCCGGCTCGTCCCGCTCGATATCGAGGCGCTCAAGCGCGAATCGGTCGCGGCCGCGCGCCGCCAACCCGGCAAAAGGTTCGAGGTCAGAACGCGCCGGGCGGAGAAGCGCTTTGCGCTCAATTCGATGGAGATCGATCGAATCGTCGGCGCTGAAGTGATCGGCGTCCTCGGGCTCAAGGTCGATCTCAATAATCCCGACTTCACCATCGCGATCGAAATCCTCCCCGATGGGGCTTATGTCGCGGTCGGCAAACATCCGGGGGCCGGCGGGCTGCCCGTCGGCATCGCCGGACGCGGAATGGCGCTGCTGTCGGGCGGCATCGACTCACCGGTCGCGGCCCACCGGATGATGCGGCGCGGATTGCGGCTCGATTTTGTGCATTTCCATAGCCATCCGTTGGTCTCCCCGGCGAGTCGCGAAAAGGCCGCCGACCTGGCGGCGCACCTGACGCGCTTCCAGGGGCATTCGATCCTGATGCTGGTGCCGTTCGCCGAGGTGCAGCGCGAGATCGTCGCCGGCGCGCTGCGGCCGCTGCGGGTCGTACTTTATCGCCGGTTCATGATGAGAATCGCCGCGGCGCTCGCCCATCGGCAGGGCGCAACCGCCTTGGTGACGGGTGAGAGCCTTGGGCAGGTCGCCTCTCAGACCCTCGCCAACATGACAGTGATCGAAGATGCGGCCGGGATGATGGTGCTCCGGCCGCTGGTCGGGATGGATAAAAACGAGATCGTAGATCAGGCGCGTACGCTTGGCACCTTCGAGACCTCGATCATTCCGGACCAGGATTGCTGTTCGCTCTTCGTTCCCGCCCATCCGGAAACTCGCGCCAGTCTGGCGCAGGTTGAGCAGGTCGAGAGTCGCTTCGATATCGAGCGGATGGTTGGTGCGGCGGTCAGCGCTTCCGAGAAGCTGCATCTTCAGTTTCCGGCCGTCCGTACGGAGGAGGCAGCTTAGGGACGGGCCGTCGAGCCGGCATCGGATCACTCGCGAGATTCCCCTGTCAGCCCCACCGGCGCTATAGTTTGAGCGCGCCTCGAGCTTTTTAACGGAACAGGGCGGAGCGATGATCGCGACTGAGCTCAACCACGGCAAGTGCAAGAGTTATCTGCTGGTTTCTGAATCTGACCGCAAATCAGTGATAATTGATCCGGTCCGGGAACACATCGATCGGTATCTCGCCGTGCTGGCCTACCATGGCCGACACCTCGAGTTGATTATCGATACCCACACTCACGCTGACCATCGCACCGGCGCGTTCGAGCTAAGCGAGTTGACCGGCGCCCCGGTCGCGATGCATCGGCAGGCGCCCGCGCCGCACGTCGCTACACATCTGCAGGACGGTCAGTGGCTGACGGTCGGCGACATCCGGCTACTGGTCCTTTATACGCCCGGTCATACCCCCGATTCGGTGAGCTTGTATGCGGGCGATCGGGTGTTCACGGGCGATGTGCTCCTGATCCACGGCACCGGTCGAGCCGATTTCGACGGCGGCGACCCGAGCTCCCAGTATGACGCGATCACGCAGAAGCTCTTCGCGTTGCCGGATCAGACTCTGGTCTTCCCGGCACACGACTATCGTGGTCATACGCAATCAACAATCGGGGAAGAGAAGCGCACCAACCCGCGCATCGCAAACCACTCACGCGAGCAGTACGTCAAGATCATGAACCATCTCGGTCTGCCACTGCCCGACAGTATTCAGGAGTCGCTGCAGCCGAATCAGTCGGCCCTCGACGCCGATAGCATGCACTTTCCAACCTACGCGCAGCTCAATCAAGTGCGCCAGGTTTCCGCTCTCGAGGTCTCGGCACGCCTTGGCACCTTGAATGCCCCGCTGCTGCTGGACGTTCGCGAGGCCGACGAATTTCTCGGCGAACTCGGGCATATCGCCGGTAGCCGGCTGATCCCGCTGCGCGAGATTCCGGAGCGAACCGCCGAGCTCGACGATTACAAGCACCGCGATATCGTCGTGATCTGCCGCACGGGCCCGCGGAGCACTACCGCCGCCGCGCTCCTGACCGGGATGGGTTTTGAGCGGGTCGGCATCCTAAAAGGCGGGATGCTCGACTGGAATGACGCGCAGAGGCCGGTCGAGCGGTAGCCGTTCGCACGCGTTCTACATTGGGTAAGTCGGGATGAGATCGCGTGGCGCGGCCCTCATAGTGGCGCTGACGATTGCGGCGGCAACGCTGTGCGCGGCCTGCACCTGGCAGTCGCCCCGCACCGTCGCGCAAGACTATCTCGCCGCGCTCCAGGGGCGTCACTATCAGCAATGCTACGTGATGCTCAGCAAGGATGATAAGCAGGCCTGCCCACTCGAGCAGTTCCTGACGCTGGTCCCGCTCGCTCCCGACGTGAGCCGCCGATGGTTCAGACCGGTGCTCAAGGCAACCAGCTTCGAGATTGGCGAACCCGCCGGGCAGGGGCTTCGCATGACCATCCCAATAAACGTCAGGACCCCGGACCTGGCGCGTTTCGAGCGCATCATCAATGCCAGCGTCGGGCTCGACGCCGACCCGGTTCCTGCCGCCCGCAAGGCACTTGAGCTTGGCGACTGCCCGCAACTCTCCTACCGTGATGATCTGGTGCTGATAAAGGAGCATCATCGATGGCGCGTGCGGGCCGATTTCCCGGCGCGGAAACGGGCCGCCGATCTGCGCCGCCAGGCACTGGATTTCTACTACGCCGGTTCGTATGTTCAGGCGGTCGATTCTTACCGGCAAGCGATTGCGGTGCTGGATAAATCCGACGCCACCGGCGGCTGGGGTCTCAAGTTCCTTTACGCCCGCGAGCAGCACGAACTTGAAGAGATAGTAGGCGAGAGTGCCGGCGCGGCGGCCTATATTGGGAATCTGAAACTGAGCAAGATCGGGATGCGGATGTCGGCGGCACAGCATCCGGCCGTCTTCGGCAAGATCACCAATCTCGGCCATCGCGCTGTCGACGGAGTCCGGATGAAGGTGACGTTCTTCGAGGGACGCGGCGACGTCCGCCGGGTCCTGTTCGTCGAACAGCACGTCCCGATTGCGACCCCGCTGCAGTTCACCGATTTTACGATCAAAGCGCTGCCGCTGATGCCCGGCGAGACCCGCGATTTTGGCTTCGATCTGAAAGCGCCGATCAGCACGCAGCAGATCGGTGACCCTTACGTGACGGTGAGCGAGATCGTCTTCACCCCCCTCGAGCTTCTACCGCCTGCGAGCCCCGCCGCGCACTCAACCAGCAAAGCCGGTCCGGGGGCCACGGCAACCGCCGGTGAACCTGAGGATTGAGGGCGAGGTCGCAGTTGGCAACCGGGCTCATCACCGTCGCGATTCCGACTCATAATCGCGCTGCGCTGC
The DNA here is from genome assembly GCA_035504735.1 of Binataceae bacterium (SeqCode). Lineage (GTDB taxonomy): Bacteria > Desulfobacterota > Binatia > Binatales > Binataceae > JAJPIG01. The sequence goes on along the minus strand of DATJRJ010000068.1, from coordinate 31 downwards.
TCGCCCAGACGCTGGCCAGTCTCGGCCCGCT
>DATJRJ010000067.1:0-8171 GCA_035504735.1 Binataceae bacterium (SeqCode) | reverse complement strand
GGGCGCGATCTTGAATATTTGTTCTAGATATTCTTGAATATCTGTTCTAGATCTCTTGACAACGTTGCCCCCAGATCACTATGTTCCAATTTCAGGTTTTGGTGTTTCGGTTAGAATTCGGAGCTTTTGCCGATCAAAAATCCGATACAGGCGGGAAGGGCCGAGAGGAACCAAGTGATGGCTATGCAACTCGAAGATGACAGGCAATGGTTGAACGACTTTCTCAAGCGCCGACATGGTGAGAAGCGCTCGCCGCAGACCGCTGCAGAAAAGAAACTGCTGGCAGGGTTCTACGGCTATCGCGGCCGCCAGGAGATCGACGCCCTCTGCGGCGTCTCCGCCTTCGCGCTCCGCAACTTCGATCTCGACTACAAGTGGAAGGCTTTCCTCTGCGAGCATATTGGCGAAGAGGCCGAGCACGGCGAGTACTACATCAAGGCCGGCGACAAGCTCGACCCCGAGGAAAACCATTGGCTCGAATCGCCCCAGTGGGAAGGAACCTACGGGCTCTGGCGGCGGTGGATTTTCCCGATCGGCGAGCGTGGGATGCCGGGGTTCATCATGGCGCTGCTGATGCAGGTCGAGGGTTATGGCGGCCTCTGCGCGCCGATTCATCAGGCTTGGGATACGGCGGAGGTAATCGACTGGCGCCTGAACCATCAACTGGCCGAGGAGGAGGATCACGAGATCTTCATCGTGAAGGGCGTGCGCGAGTTGGTGAATCGATGCACTCCGGACGAGAAGCGCAATCTCCTCGCGACGCTGCGAAGCTACGAACAGGACTTGATTCGCAACGGCTATTTCGGCGACGAACGGTTCCATCGTGAGCTGCTGATCGGCCGGCTGGGCGCATCGACCGAGCAGTACGGCCGGCCGCTACGATGGGCGCGCAATCGGCTATGGCGCGAATGGTTCGGAAGCGAAGCGCCGCCCGTGCGGTGGCCGGCGTGGTTCGCCAAGGCCGGCATCAACCCTGCCGCCTAGCGCTGATCATTCTCAGAGGCAACGCGCGCGGCTACAGCACGATGAGGTCGTCAGATTTCGGATAAGCCTATATCCGATGCTATCGAAGAGAGTCTCAGTTCCGGGTAGGAGAGCATATGGCATCCAATGGTTCTGAGCGCATCGACCTTAAGCTGGTTGGTGATTGGGGGATAGCCAACTTTCACACCATCCTGGGAATCCTTTGCGCCAACCTGCGATGGCGGTCGGCGCCGGGCTCGACCTTCTGGCTCAAGATGGGTAGCGGCTATCGCGAGAACGTCGACGCAGTGGGCAGCGGCGAAGCCGACATGGGCATCACGACCCCCTCGCACGTCGGGCTTTCGTGGGCGCGGGAGGGGCGTTTCTTCTACGACAAGCGGCCCTATCCCGATTTGCGCGCCCTCGGCTACTACCCGCAGGACGATCGCTTGGTCCTGGCCGTGCGCGCCGACACCGGGATCAAGTCGTTCGAGGACCTCCGCCGCAAGAAGTATCCCTTGCGGCTTGCGACCTCGCCGCGTGACGGCGACACCCTGATGACTTGCGCAGTTGAGCTTGCGTTCAAGCTTCACGGTATCGAGCCTGAAGATATCGAGGCCTGGGGCGGCAAATGGATGGGCGAGGCGAGACCATGGGTCAGTATCCCGCAGATGCTGACCGGAGAGGCTGACGCGCTGTTTTGGGAGGCGATATCGACCAGTTGGTGGCACGAGGTGTCCGAGAAGGTGCCGATTAACTTCATCCCCTTCGAGCCGTCGGTGCTCGCGCAGATGGAGCGGGAGTACGGCCTCAAGACAGACGTCCTGCCCAAGGGGTGGCTACGCAATGATCGCGAGATCCCCTGTCCTCATTGGGGGCATTTCGCTTTCATCTGCCGCGCCGAGATGAGCGAAGATCTCGCCTACCTGATAACGGCAACGCTGGTTGAGCAGCGTGATCAGGTTGAGGCGCGCTACCGTCATCTGCCGCGCGAGCGCGCCGGGATGACCTGGCCTATCGACCCGTACACGATGTGGCAAGGCTTGGGCGCGCCGCTTCATCCGGGCGCCGAGCGCTACTACCGAGAGCACGGCTATATGAAGTAAGGGCCGGGCGGCCATTTGACCTTGACGGTCGGCAGGGGTAACGGAGAAGAGTCAGCAGCCCAAAGGAGTCGACGACATGCTCTACGCCGACGTTTACGTAAAAGAACCGATCGAGAAAGTGATCGAAGACTGGGACTTTCTCAATGAACGGATTGTCTCGACCTTCTCGGCTTTCAGGCCGGTCGGCGACAACGTCTTCGGGCTCCATCCTCTGAGGTTCGATGCGGCTGGCCACCTGAAAGGGCCGCTCCAGATGGGAATGTGCCGGCGCACCCTCGAACTCGGACCGCAGGGAATCCGGGAGCAGGGGCGATCGCGGCAGCGCCCAGGCGAGCCTGCGATTGGAATCGCCTTTGCCGGCACGCCGCATCACGTCGAGGGACTCTTCGGCTACTGGCACATCAACGACAAGGATGAGGTCTATATCTCGACGCCGCCGGCCGAAAACGAACCGCCCACCATCATAATCGTTATGCCCCATCCCAAGGGCCACGAGACCGATCGCTTCGCGTGGTATTGCGAGCGATGCACCAGCCTCGTCTTCATGCGCGAATGCGTGACGGGGCGCGACGGATTCAACAAATTCTGGCCGGCTGAGCGGGCCGCGGTCCGTGAGTACAACAGCGACGCCAAAAACCGCACCTGTTGGAACTGCGGATGCGTCAACCCGCTCGGATACGCTGCTATGTGCCATTTCGACACGCCGGAGGAGCGCCAGGCGCGGATGCAGTGGTGAGCACGGACCCCGAACCACCTGGAAAAAGCGGCGCTGGTCTTTCCGCCGAGCCGGTACTTTCAACCGGCTTCCTGCTCGGCCATACCGACGGGCGATGGGGGCAGTGCGGCCAGTACATCATCTGGGGTGGCAAGCGCGACGACGACGAACCGCCGTACCTGATGCACGAATGGATCGGGCAGGGCGTGGTGCCGATTCCCGCCCGACGCCAACCGACCCTTTTCCATCGCGTGCCCGCCGGCCGGCCCTACCATGTGGCCCGCCTGTTCGGCTTCTGGATTGTGAACGATTGCGATGCGCTGTGGTTTGAGTCCACGCGCGGTGATGCCACCTATTACGCGCTGATGATCGGCGGCGTGAGCGGCAAGCCCGAGATCGCTTCGTGCCTCTGGGTGTGCCCCAAATGCGCTGCGCGTTTTAATGAGGGATCGGTAGAAGTGCTCGGACAGTACGACAAGTTTCTGCGCGTCGCGCTCGAACGGGTCCGCGCCTTCAACGGGAGTCAGGCTCTGCGCACCTGCCCGCGATGCGCCGCGGTGCATGCGCCGGTCTACGGCTTTTACGAAGCCGACGACACCGCGGAAGAGCGCGCCGCGCGCCAAGCCGCCTGAGCGATCGAAAACGATGGCCGCGTCGTTTTTGTGTAAAGCCGACGAGGTGCCGCCGGGCGCCGTCATCGTCAAACGATTGCCGGGCGGTCAGCGCGTCGCCGTCGCGCACACCACCGACCCGGAGGCCAGCATCGTCGCCTTCGAGCCGCGATGTCCTCACTTCCAGGGCCCCCTCTTCGAGGGACGCTTGCACGGCCGCACGATCGTTTGTCCCTGGCACTTTTTCCGCTTCGACCTCGTGACCGGAGAACCGGTCCCGGCGATGGAAAGCGTAATGCATCTGCGGACCTATCCGGTCGTCGTACGCGACGGCGAGGTATGGGTCGAAATCGAGAGCTGCCCAAGAAGTCGCGCCTGTACGTGGTCGAAACATGTTGGACACGCGTAGAAATAAGAGAGGTTGAGCCATCGGCTTGAAGTTCAGGTGACCGCCTGCTGATGTAGTTGTCGTCGTGACTCGATGGTTTTGCGCTCGATATTTGCCCTCCGCGTCAGGACGGTTTGCGCGCGGCCGAAGTAGATATCGGCGGGGGTCACATAGCTTCCAGGCCAAAATGTAGCGCGAGAAGTCGTCGAGCACGGTCGACAGATAGAACCAGCCCCAACCTATAACACGCAAGTAAGTGAAATCGATTTGTCACAGTTGATTGGGCGCGTCACCGCGGGGTTCCCCCAAAATTTCACTCGAAGGACATTCTGCCGCGCGAAGGCGAAAGGTTGATTGAAGTTCGGACAACTATCGCCAACCTGCTGCGCGGCGCGCCATAACGGCTTCCGTTTACAGCATGTCTGACTCGCGGTATATCGAGGCCCGGGAGAAACTATCGACATTCCGATCATCGATTTGAGTCTGTATGCCGACCTGCTTTAGTCAACCAGCGATCCAAGCCAAAGCGGCTCCCTGAGGAATATGACCAACCCCGAAGCGAGGAACATAAACCCGATTCTCACTAGCCTGAACCGCCTCAAAATGGGAATCTTCGGCATCAATATCAGCAGCGGACTTGCGCTTACGGTGGCTGAGGACCGACATCGGGTTACGTGGCCGAAAATGATCGAAATTTCTCAGCTCTGCGACGCGTTCGGCTTCGAGGCCAACGTACCGGTGGCGCGCTGGCGCGGTTACGGCGGATTGAGCGATCCGCAGGCGACGAACTTCGAAACCTATACGTGGGCCGCCGGCATAGCGCAGGCAACGAATCGGTGTGCCGTGCTGACCACCTCACATGTACCGGTGATCCATCCGATCATGGCCGCCAAACAGGCCGCCACGGTCGATCACATCAGCAACGGGCGCTTTGCTCTTAATATCGTCTGCGGTTGGTACCAGCCTGAGCTTGAGATGTTTGGTGCGCCGATTCGGGAGCACGACAGCCGCTACGATTACGCGGAAGAATGGATTGAGATCGTCAAGCGCTTATGGTCGCAAGACGAGGAGTTCGACTACGAAGGCCGGTTCTTTCGTATCTCGAAGGGCTTCTCGATGCCAAAGCCCGTACAGCAACCGTTTCCGCCCCTCATGAATGCGGGCGGCTCCGGACGTGGCCGCCATTTTGCCGCGAAGCATGCGGACATGGCTTTCATTCTTCCGACCTCATTCGACAGAGACGAGCTGACTGCCCAACTGGAGTCTTATCGCCGGCTCGCGCGCGAGGAATACCGCCGGGAACTGCAAATCTGGACCTACGCCTATGTGGTGCATGGCGACACTCAGCACGAAGCGGAAAAATTCCGGCATTACTACGCGGTAGAAAAAGGCGATGATCCCTGCGTCGAGAACGTCATCCGCGTGATGGGTATTCAGGCCCAAACCCTGCCACCGGCTGTGACCGACGAGCTCAAATTTCACTTCAAGGCCGGGTTCGCGGGTATTCCGTTGGTCGGAACCCCGGATCACATCGTCGATCGGCTGCTGCAGATTTGCGGAATCGGCTTTGATGGGGTTCTCCTCGGCTGGCTCGATTACGCCGAGGGCTTGCGCCGCTGGAACAGGGAGATCGCACCCCGGCTGGTGCAGGCTGGGTTACGCCGCCCGCTTGGCTCCAACTGACAAAGCCAAGTCACGAGACCCTCCGAACGAAACCAGGGCGGAAAGCGAGCGGGTTGAAACACGGATGGACCGGCTTGGGAACGTAAATGTGACGCGCGCCAGAGCGCATTTTCGCAACATCGCGCGTGGCTGGCCGAAGAGGTCATTGCGGCCTAAAATGGCGCGCAGACCCGGAGGTAAAACTGATGTCATCCGAAGTTTACTGGCGCCGCCCATTCGGTATCGACATGAGTTGACGTCAAAAGAGAATTTGTCCTATGTATAGCCGGCGGATTTTGGGATTCATCGTTCCGGTCTGTGCCCTTGTAATTTCCTCTGCGGCCTTCGATGGGACAATCGGGATCCTGGGCATCGCTATCGGTCCGCGTCCGCTTTTCGCTAAAGTTGCGGCGGACCATAAGAACAGCGACTCCGATCTGGAAGCGATATTTGCGAGGGTTCCCGGCGGTAACCTCGCGCCCTGCCAGGCGATTTCTGATCCTTACCCGGAATTCAATGGTATCGCCGTGGATCCGGTTAACAACCTGGTGGTGATGAGCGACGATAACCTTAAAAGCCTGGTCATTTACGATCGTCGCTCGTTCAGCACTGAGCCGTCCCTCTCGACCCGCCCGCTAGGCATTATCAAGGGCGCCAATACGTATGTATCGGCGGCCGCCGGAGTCGCGCTCGACCCGTTGCATCATGAGATCTATAGCGCCGAGAACGACATTGGCGACGATGTAGCCGCCTTTCCGTACACCGCGAAAGGTAACTATCCCGCGCGCGCCCTAGCCGTACCGCATGGCTCATATGGGGTTGCGATAAGCACCAAGCGCGAGGAGCTTGCCATATCGGTGCAACAGAATTCCCAAATAGTAATATACCGACTTGGAGCGAAGGGCGCACAGCCACCACGACGTGAAATTCGGGGCCCGAAGACCGCAATGGCGGACCCGCATGGACTAGCGTGGGACGACCGGCACGATGAATTACTGGTCGCGAACCATGGCAACTGGTCACGCGGGTACTGGGACGTGGACTACAATGGCGGCGGTCAATATCGACCGCCATCGATCGAATCCTTCTCTGCGACGGCCCGGGGCGATATCCCCCCGCTGAGAATTATCCAAGGTCCGGCAACCCGGCTGAACTGGCCATTCGGCCTTTCAGTGGATCCGATCCACAATGAAATCGCAGTCGCTAATTCCGGTGATCGTTCCATACTGATCTTCGCACGAACCGCGCAGGGAAACGCTGCGCCGATCCGGGTTTTGAAAGGGCCCAAAACCGGGATAGCGATCCCTATGGGTGTTGCGTTCGATGCGGAACACAATGAACTCTGGGTTGCGAACCTGGGCCACACAGCGCTCGTATTCGATCGCACAGCTAATGGGGATAGCGCCCCGAAGCGGATAATTCGCAACGCGCCGGCTGGGACCGCAGTCGCGAATATTGGAATCCCAATGTCGATCGCGTATGACTCAAAACGCGACCAGCTTCTGGTTCCGAACTGAATCACCAGTCCGCGAATCGCGGCATTTGCCAGGATGGCAAGTGGCAACGCTACGCCGGTGCGGGTGATAATCGGCCAGCATACCAAGCTGACTCGCGTCGCGCATGGGATTGTCTACGATCGCGCTCAGGATGAGGTCTTTGCTTCGGCACCCCTCGCCAGCGCCATCGTCGTATTCAAAAGCGACCAAAGTGGAGATGCAGAACCGCTGCGAGTTATTCAAGGCCCGAAAACCAGAATTCATGATCCTTGGGGCCTGGCATTTGATGATCGGCATAATGAGCTTGTGGCGGCGGATTTCGCGCAAAGCGCAATCTTGGTGTTCCGCGGAGATGGAAACGGCAATGTTGCGCCGCTCCGAGTCATCAGCGGTCCGCGTACGCAGATGTTCGGAGTATCCGGGGTCGCGGTAGATCCAGACCGTAACCTGATCGTCGCGATGACCTTCGCCACAGGTGAGGAAGCAAGCCTGGGCAATGGCGGTATCTTCATATTCGATCGCAATGCGTCGGGTAACGCCGCTCCGGTTAGGGTAATTGCCGGACCCCATACAGGGATCATTTCCGGATGGCACGTGGCGGTGTATGAGGGGAAGATTTACGCGGTTGCGTCCAATATCGAGTATCGTCCGCCATATGACGCGGGTGGCTATACGCCTCGAAATGGCTGCAACGGACCGCCATTCGGGATGCTGACCGCTCCACGGCATCTCGGGTTCATCGGCGTATGGAATATCACTGACAATGGCGATGTTCCTCCACGAGCGATTATAGGGGGCTCGACCAGCGAATTGGTCGAACCCGGCGGAATCGTGCTCGACCCGGATGACGGCGAGATCTTCGTAACTGACCCTGTAAAGGGCGCAATTTTCGGGTACATCGTTCCTGAACTGTTTGGCCACGGAGACTGAAAACTGCGGCGGAGTAACCCACCGTTCAAGTAAGGGCCTTTGTCCTGTTGATAACGGCCAAAGAGAACAAAGCTTTCTCAAGAAATACCCGAACGAGAGTTTTCTGATACGGAGCTGAGCTCTTCGTGAGCGACGGGACTCGGACGGGAACTCTGGCGGGCGGGCGAGCGAGATGCGCCGCCATCTCGGCGATACGGTGAGCCGCGCAGCGACGGTGTGCTTAGCGCGTCGCGGAGGACCATTAACCAATGAGGCTAAATGGTGTCAACTCCACGACTGGAATCTCGCGAGTGGTACGGG
>DATJRJ010000066.1:0-21863 GCA_035504735.1 Binataceae bacterium (SeqCode) | reverse complement strand
TACCGTTCGGCGTGGACCGTAGCCGGGTGCGAAGATACCGATCCCGGTACCGTTGCGGAGCTCGTTGATATTATCGGTCGCGTTAACTAGCACCACGCGGGTCTTGACTAGACCAACGCCCTGCACTTGCCAGCCCTTTTCCGCCGCCAGATTAATTTGAAAGTTCTCGCCCAGTTCGTCGGTATTGGCGAAGCCGGAACGCAAACCGCTTCCATAGGTGCCATCCATACTGAAGAGATAGCTCCTCCAGCGGTAAGTGATTCCTCCGGAGGCGGTATATTGCTGGTCATGGTCGAGGAAAACGTAATGATTGGCGATGTAGGCAACTTCCGCGGGCGAGAAGTTGAATTGGCCGGTAGCAAGATCGTTACCCTGTGCTACCGAATAAGTGAAATTGCCACGCACGCTCAGGTTTTCCCAATTGAACGCCGCGCTGCTTTCTGAGCCCCAGATCCGGCCGTTCTTGTAGTTAAATGGCTCAAACACCGGCACAAAGCCAAATTGTCCGAGGTCAATCAGATCCTGCGCGAGACGAAAGTATCCCCGCTCTTGGACGGTCAAATAGCGTCCAAAATGGTGCAACACTCCAATGTCCCAGTAGTAATCCTTCTCCGGCAGCAGCTTCAGGCTGCCCGGTGAAACCGCAGCGGTGGTATTTTTAAAGGCCTCGAAACTTGTGTTTGAGATCGTGTCGAAATCGGGGGTCTGAAAATAGCGAGCAAACCCAGCATGAAAAGCTGTATTTCTGTTGAGTTTATAAAGTAGGTTAACTCGCGGGCTTATCATGTTGTTGTCGATGATGCCGCTTACGCCATCCCAGCGGATGCCGACCGTCAGGGTGAATTGTTCATTAATTGTCCAGATGTCCTGCAGGTAGACACCATAGAGCATGTTGATGTTGTTAGTGTTCTGGATGATGCTGATTGGCGTATCTGCGGACACCCCACCGACTATCGGAAAGGCTAATGTCGTGTCATCTACTTGCACGCCGTACTCGCCCAGATAGAACCCCGTACTGATATTGTGTGAGCCAAAATTGGGCGTGTCGAACTGACGGGATACATCGGTCTGGAGAGTATTATCGAATTCGCTGCGGTACGACTTCGACGCCACTCCCTGGTAAATCAAGTCGCCGATCGGATCGGGATTAAACTGGATCGTACTGTAGGCGCCCGTATAGGCCACTTGGTAATTGATCTCGGGCCCGATTACTCCGCTCAGCGCAAGCACTCCAAAGAAGTAATCCTGGTTGAGAGCCTCGTCGATATCTTGGGAAGGGTAGGTGTCGGGATCCACTCCTTGAAGTTTGTAGAGCGGTGGGAGTCCCGGCTCGGCAGGATACTCGCTGTTGTTGACCGATACCCCGGTTGTGAAGCTCAACTTGGCCAGCGGAGTGACCTCGTAAGTAAAGTAGCCGAAGCCTTGACCCTGGTTGGTAATGTTGTGGATCGGAGTCGGGCCGGGCGTGGCCGAACTGAAGGCCAGATTGTTGTGAAGAAACGTCCCCGTGTAGTAGTAGCTAAATGGTCCGTCGCATCCGCCGTATTCAAAACTCGGTTGCAGGGTTTCCCGCTGCCCGCCATAGAACCCCACATTCCCGCCAGGATTCGAGCAACCGTCTTTGGTCTCCATATCGAGCACGCCGGCATCCCGGTAGCCGTAGGTGACCGGCAGGACGCCGTCGATCAGGCTCATGCGCTTGATAAAAAAGCTGTTAAAGATTTGGCCGAATCCGCTGAAGCTATCCATCGGCATCATGACACCGTTGATGCGCCACTGAAGGTCTTCGTGTTCGCCATCGACGTGGATCTGCGACTCGTCGTCCTGCACTACGCCGGGCATCTGAAGAAGCACCTCGTTGATCGGGGTGTTCTGGCCTTGCGGCAGAGCAGCGATGTCGTGTTGATTCAGCGTATACTCGCTGTTGCCAGTTTTCGAGACGCCGTTGGGCTGGGGATTTATCCTGGTAGTCACCACCTGGAGACTCAGCGCGGTTTGGGATTGAAGGGCGATGTCGATATTGGTGGGACCCTGGGACGTCACCGCCGCGACCATCGCCGCGGTGCTGAAGCCATGCTTGTTCGCCACAATCTCGTAGGTGCCGTCGGGCACATTGTGAAACTCAAAGGAGCCGTCTCGAATGCTCCTGGTTCGAGCCAGAATATGGCCATCGCCGGTCTCCAGGACCAGTTGGACATCGGCCAGCGGTCGGTTGAGCGCATCCCTGACCGTGCCGACGACATTTTGCCGTGGACTCTTGCCCGCGGCCCGCGCCAGCGTCAGGGAAGGAAAAGTCATCGCCAGTAGCGCGGTTGCCGCTACCACCAATCTTCGCATCTTGAACTCCTCCGTCGAGGCCTCGCAGCTACGCGTATCGAAGGGCACGCGTGACCTGCCCACACAGCAGCACGATGCGCCGGGGCGGTTTAGTCGGCCGTAGCAAAAACAGGGGGGCTTAGAGCGAAACTGGGGGCGGGGCTCTGCCGAACAGGCAAGCTTTTACCGATGAGTGCAGCGCGCGCGAGCCCATGTCGGCGCTCGCGACTTCGGCCAGCGCCGGCCGTTGCGGGACTATCGGCGAGTTCGCGCTGGCCGGACAATTGAAATGATACAGGCAGAGCGCACACAGGCCATCGTCGGCCACGGTCTGCACGCCGCGGTGATAACTCTTGTCGAAGGCGATCTGATGGTAGTGTCCGGCGGCGAGAAGCTGGGCGGCCAGGAGCAGCGCGGCCATCGCCAGCGCGCACCATCCGGCACGATGTTGAAACCGATTCGCTACTACCCGAGGCACAATATCAGCCTGGGCGCCGAATCCAGCTTTATCGGTGTCCGGCGCCGAGATTCGGGTAGCCTATCCAAAAGATCAACCGCAGCGCAAATCGTGCGCCCGCTCGCGATCCCATAGCTCGCTCAAACCGAAACGGTCACGCGCTAGGGGCCGTTGGCGCTGAGACCGCTGAAGGTCAGCGTCTGCGGGGCGTTGAAATTGTACAGGTTGAGCGTCCCGGTAACTTTGCCGAAGCCGACATGGATACCGCTCAGGTCGGTCAGCCCCCAGGTGCCGGCCACGGGTCCGGTATGCGGCGTGAATCCACTGTCGACCATACACATCGAGCCGCTGATATCGAGTCGCTCAGAGTCGCGATTACCGGGCAGGAAGGCACTCGCGTAGATCGGCGAACATTGCGCGTTGGGACTCCATCCGACCGCCGGGCCGCCCTGGTCAAAAGTGATATCGATCTCGGCGCCGCCTTTTACGGTATGCCCAATCAGATCGCCGGTCGCGCGCCCGGTCAGTTCGAGACAATCGCACATCCCGCTCGGGCAGAGGCTGTTGAAGTCCGAGGTATAGCAGGCCCCGGCGAATGCCAGGCTGCTGACGGTACCGGTGAATGTCGCGGAGTAGGAGCCCGCCCAGGCCGCCGGCCCGCTGCCGGACAGCATCGCCACCACCGCCACCGCCCAAAAGCCAAGCCTTTTCACTTAACGCGCGTCCCCCGCTTGTTAGGCTACTCGTAGGGTTTCGAGCAGGCCAGTGCCGACTTGGCCCTAGCGCAGCCGCCAATGATGCGCCGCAAAAGCGATCGTGCCGCTAGGGCCTGGTGTGTCGCATCAGCCCTGCCCCGATTTTTTACGCACCGTGACCGCCGTGCCGTAGGCCGCGATTTCGCTCACCAGATTCGCGATCTCGTTGCAATCGAAGCGCATCGCGAGCACCGCATTCGCGCCCATCAAGCGCGCTTCTTCCTTGAGCCGCGTGATCGCCTGATGCCGGCTGTCGGTCAGCAGCCGGGTGTACTCGTGAATCTCGCCGCCCATCAGCGTGCGCAGCCCGGCACTCAGGTTGGCGAACAGGTTGCGCGCCCGGCATACCAGGCCGAACACTTCGCCATAGACCGCCACTACTTCGTAGCCCGGCAGATCGTTGGTCGTGGTGACAATAAAATCGTCCATGCCGGCCACTATAGATGGCTGTGCCCGGCGATGCTCCGCGCTGCCGGCGCCTTACCTTGCGTGGCTTGTTTGGCGCGTGCCAAGATCGTGCGCGGGTGCCGCGCCGCTGCCGGCGAAGCTCTTATCGCACGCAATTTCACTCAAGGAGATCTTCGATCGATGGCGACCGACAGCGAAACCAAAGCTCACATCATGCGCGAGTTCTCGCGGCTGCGGGCCGCCGGCCAGCCGGTCCCGCCCGAGGTCTACTCGCGCTTCGTCGCGGTCACCAACGAAGGTTTTGCCAGCGGTCCTGAAGTCGGGCAGCCGGTGCCGGCCTTCGCGCTGCCTGATCAGGATGGAAAATCGCGCGCGCTCGGCGATCTGAGCGGCCCCAACGGCCTGCTGCTGGTCTTCTATCGCAGCGCCGACTGGTGACCATTCTGCCGCAACCAGCTCGTCGAGCTGGAACAGTCACGCGAACTCCTGGAGCGGGCCGGAATCCGGATCGCCGGGGTGAGCTACGACTCGCAGGAAATTTTGAAGACCTTCAGCGAACTTAACCATATCGGCTACCCGCTGCTCTCGGATCGCGGCAGTGCCGTCATCCGACGCTTTGGATTGTTCAACCAAAACATGCTGCCCGAGATGCGCTCCTACGGCGTGCCCCATCCGGTGGAATACCTGCTCAGTCCGGACGGTATGGTGCGCGAAAAATTTTTCGTCCCCAACTACCAGCATCGCGTCACCGGCTCGGAAATTGCGCTGCGCGCGGGCGCGGCAGGCGCGGCGCCCATCACCCATATCAAGAGCGGGCACGTCGAAATTCGGATCGGGTTGTCGTCGGCCGAAGCCTTCGCGGGCCAGGAGCTGGGCGCGAGCGCGGAGTTTGCGATCGCCCCCGGATGGCATCTCTACGGCGCGCCGGTTCCCGGCAGTTACACCGCGACCGTGATTCGCTTCGAGACCCATCATGTGGCGAGCTACGGCTTCAAATTTCCGCCGCCGCAATCGATGCGCTTCGAGGCGCTGGGCGAGACGCTGCCGGTGTATGCGGACAAGGTCACCGCAGTGGGCCGCGTGCTGCTCAAATTCCCGCTCCAGCCGGCCGAATATACACTGGCCGGAACCATCGACCTGCAGCAATGCAGCGCAACCGAATGCCAGGCGCCGCAGATAATCCGCTTTCAGGTGCCGATCAAAGTCGCCGCCACGGTGCCCGAGCCGAAGCGGAGCTGACGCACCAGGATCGACGGACGCCGAAGAATCTCATGGAGCTTTTGCTCAGCGACGACGAGCAACGGATGCGCGCGCGGCTGCGCGCGCTGGTCGACGCGCAGATCATGCCGCGCACCGCGGAACTCGACGAGACCACGGAGATCGCGTGGGACGTGGCCGCTATGTTGGTGCGCGAGCGAATCATCGGCGTCGTGATTCCGGAGGAGTTCGGCGGCACCGGCCCGGGCGTCAAGGCCGCCGAGGTCTGCCTGGTGCGCGAAGAACTCGCGCGCGGCTCGGCGAATATCGATCTGCTGTTCACGATGCAGGGGCTGGGGAGCTATCCGATCGTCGCCGCGGGCAGCGAGGCGCAGCAGCGCCGCTTCCTGCCGCCGATCGCGCGCGCCGAAAAGCTCGCCGGCTACGCAATCACCGAACCGGCCGCCGGCTCCGACCTCTCGATGATCGAAACCGTCGCCGAGCGGCGCGGCGCGAGCTGGGTGCTCAATGGCGGCAAGATTTTCATCTCGAACGCCGGCGCCGCCGGAATCTATACGGTCTTTGCGAAGACTGATCCCGCCACGGGCGTGCGCGGCCTGTCCTGCTTCATCGTCGAAGCGGAGACGCCGGGATTCGAAGTCGTGCAGCAGTACGAACTTTCGGCGCCGCATTGTATCGGCGAGTTGAGCTTCAGGAATTGCGCAGTGCCTGCCGATCAGATTGTGGGCGAGCCGGGTCACGGTTTTCGGATCGCGATGCAGACCTTCGACGTCTTCCGGCCGTCGGTCGGCGCCGCGGCGATCGGGATGGCGCAGGCGGCGCTCGAGGAATCGATTCGCTACAGCCGCACGCGCATCCAGTTCGGCCATCCGCTGATCGACAACCAGGCGATCCAGTTCAAGCTGGCTGACATGGCGACCTCGCTCGAGGCGGCGCGGATGCTGGTCTATCGGGCCGCCAAGCTGAAGGACCGCGGCGCGGCGCGCGTGACTAAAGAGGCGTCGATGGCGAAATTGTTCGCGACCGAGGCGGCGTGGCGCGCGATCGACGAGGCGGTGCAGATTCACGGTGGCAACGGGGTGCGACGCGGCGTGCGGGTCGAACGGCTCTATCGACAGGTGCGGGCGCTGCGAATCTATGAGGGCAGTTCAGAAATCCAGCGGCTGATAATCGCGCGCCACCTGCGGCAGGAGTATGAGAATTAACGCGTTCCGTGGGATCGCGCGTGAACTCCGGATCGGATGCATCGGCAAGAGATGGGCAACCGCGACATCGAGGCGGCGCGCCGCTTTCATGATCTGACCAAGCATTCGTATACCAGCGTCCGCAGCACGCCGCATCTGCTCGACTGGGACAACCGGCCAATCCCCTACAAGATCTATCCCGACGCGCCGGCAGTGATGCTGCCGCGGGATCTCGCGCTCGCGTCGATGCCGGCACTCGCAGCGATCTCCAGCCAGGCTGAGAGCGCGGCGGGCACGGCGATCGATCTGGAGATGCTGACGCGCATCCTGTTCTGCGCAGGCGGCCTCACGCGCTATCGGCAGGTCAACGGCGAGGACTATCATTTCCGCGCCGCGGCATCGGCTGGAGCACTCTACCCGGTCGAAATCTACGTCGCCGCCGCCGAGGTGCAAGGCCTCGCGCCGGGGCTGTATCATTTTTCGCCGGCCGATCTGAAACTGCGGGCGTTGAGGCCCGGCGATTTCCGCCTCAATATCGCGCGCGCGGCGGATGCGCGAAGTGCGCTCGGAGAGGCGCGTGCGATTCTCATCTTCAGTACGATCTTCTGGCGCAGCACCTGGAAGTATCGCGCGCGCGCCTATCGGTATTGCTTCTGGGACAGCGGCACGATGCTCGCGAATCTGCTCGCGGCGGCGCGCGCCGAAGGTCTAGGCCTCGAAGTCGTGACCGCATTCGAGGACGCGCAACTCGAAGCGCTGATTGGCGCCGACAGTGATCGCGAGGGCGTCGCGTGCGCCGTAGCGCTGGGCAAGACGGCTCCGGCCCTCGTGCCGTCGGAGGCCGCCGCCGCGATCGCATACGAATCACTCCCGCTCTCAGCGAGCGAGACAACCTATCCGGAGCTGGTGCGTATCCATCGCGAGTCGCGCTTGACCTCGATCGATGAGGTCAGAGCGATCGCGCAGGTGACGGTATCGGAGACGAGCCCGCCAATCGCGTCGTCGGGCCGGGGACTCGCGCTCGGCGAGACGATACTGCGCCGCGGCGCAACCCGAGCGTTCAGCGACGACGCGATACCGCTCGCGGACCTGCGCGCGATCCTGGCGGCTTCGAGCCGCCATCCGGCCGCCGATTTTGCGCCGATGTGCGAGGCCTACCTGATCGTCAACGCCGTCGACGGGATTGAGCCGGGCGCCTATTTTCACAATCGTGCCAGCGGTGATCTCGAACTCATCAAGCGTGGCGAGTTTCGCGGCAATGCCGGCTACCTATGTCTCGAACAGCCGATCGGTGCCGATTGCAGCGTGCTGATCTGTTACCTGGCAAATCTCGATCGCGCGCTGGCCGATTATGGTAATCGCGGTTATCGCGATGTGCATCTCGAGGCTGGGCTGATGGGCGGACGCGCCTGGCTGGCGTCGTTCGCGCTTGAGTACGGCGCGACCGGACTGACTTTCTACGACGACGATACCGCGAGCTTCTTCGGCTCTCATGCTGACGGCAAGAGCCCGATCCTGATGGTCGCGATCGGCGCCTATCGCGGATTTAAGCGATATTGATAAGTCAGGCCGTTGCGCTGGATTAGTTTATCTTCTATGCCAGAAAACTGAATCAGCGTTTTAGTTTTTGATTGAGAGTGCCTTAATTATGTGCGCCCGATCCGCCTCTGATGCTTTTTTAGGCTGACCTCGATTTGTTCCGATGCTTCATTTCGTTTGACATTTCTCGCCATTGTTAATAGATTCTCTCGCACCGCCACCCTAATTTTCTTGATCCCCGGCGTGCGTTCTCTCTAGGTTTGATAGGCCTTGGTCAGGTTTGCCCTATGAAATTAGGAAGCGAAGCTCCCGAACTCGATTCGATCGATCTGCAAATTATCGCGATTTTGCAGGAACACGGTCGCATCCCCCATGTCAAGCTCGGTGAACAGGTCGGCCTGTCCGCGCCTTCGGTCATCGAACGCGTAAAAAAGCTAGAAGATAGCGGGATTATTTCCGGCTATCACGCGACCGTCGATGCCAAGCGGCTGGGCCGCGATGTGACCGCTTTCATCGGCGTTTCGATCTCTCATCCCAAGACTATTGCGCTGTTCGAGGAGACCGTCGACCTGCTCGACGACGTCCTCGAATGCCATCACGTGACCGGCGAGCATACGGTGCTGCTTAAGATCAAAACCACTAACACCGCGGCGCTCGAAAAACTGATCCGGACGATTCGTCTGATCGAAGGCGTGGCGCGCACCGAAACCATGGTAGTGCTCTCCACTCATACCGAGCGCTACCAGATTGCGGTTACCGATCGTGAGCCGCATGGTGCCGGCAACGGCCGCACCCATCGCCATGGCGCGCGCAAGTCCGAAGTTCCGGTTCCGAAGGGGGATAGCCATGCATAACTTTTCGGGTCTTCCCGCCCCTGTCGGACTTTACGATCCGGCCCACGAGCACGATGCGTGCGGAGTCGGATTTGTGGTCAATATCCGCGGCGAGCGCTCGCACGAGATCGTGGCGAAAGGGCTGCAGATTCTTGCCAACCTCGAGCATCGCGGCGCCTGCGGATGCGACCCCGAGACCGGTGACGGCTCCGGTCTGCTGATGCAGCTCCCGCACGAATTCTTCCGGCGCGAAGCGGACCGGCTCGGCTTCGGGCTGCCCGCGCCCGGCGAATACGGTGTCGGCCAGGTCTTTCTGCCGCTCGATACCGCGCGGCGCGCAGTCTTCGAAAAAATCTTCGAGCAGATTATCGGCGAGGAAGGGCAACGCTTTCTCGGCTGGCGCTGGGTGCCGATCGTGGAGAGCAACTGCGGCCGTATCGCGAGGCGCGCGATGCCTGCGATTCGCCAGGTCTTCATCGGCCGCGACCCGCAGCTCGCCGACGCCGAAGCCTTCGAGCGCAAGCTCTACGTAATCCGCAAGCGCGTCACCACCGAAATCGCGCGCCTTCAGCAGGCCGAGCACGACTATTTCTATGTCTGCAGCCTCTCGGCGCTGACCATCGTTTACAAGGGCCAGCTCATTTCGACCCAGATACCGCGCTTCTTCCCCGACCTCGTCGACCCGGAAATCAAGAGCGCGCTGGCGCTGGTCCATCAGCGTTTCTCGACCAACACCTTCCCGAGCTGGGACCGGGCCCATCCGTACCGCTTCCTGTCGCACAACGGCGAGATCAACACCTTGCGCGGCAATATCAACTGGATGCACGCGCGCCAGCAACTGTTCGCTTCGCCGCTGTTCCGCGACGATATCAAGAAGCTGCTGCCGATCATCGAGCCGACCGGCAGCGACTCCGCGATGTTCGACAATTGCCTCGAACTGCTGATTCGCACCGGCCGCTCGCTGCCGCACGCCGTGATGATGATGATTCCCGAGGCCTGGCAGAACGATTCCGCGATGAGCCCGGCCAAGCGCGCGTTCTACGAGTATCACTCGTGCCTGATGGAGCCGTGGGACGGCCCGGCCTCGATTGCCTTCACCGACGGCCGCCAGATTGGCGCGGTGCTCGATCGCAACGGGCTGCGGCCTTCGCGCTACCTGGTGACCAAGGACGGCCTGGTCGTAATGGCTTCGGAAGCCGGCGTGCTGGATATCGCACCCGAAAACGTGGCGTTCAAGGGGCGGCTGCAGCCGGGCCGGATGTTTTTGGTCGATACGGTCGAGCAGCGGATCGTGAACGATGAGGAAATCAAGGAATCGATGGCGGCGCGCCAGCCCTATCGCGCCTGGCTCGATCAGAGCCTGATCGAACTGCCGGCGCTTCCCGAGCCGCGCAGCGTGCCCTCGATCGCCGGTTTCGAGCCGCTCGATCTGCTCAAGCAGCAGCAAGCCTTCGGCTACACGGTCGAGGAGCTCAAGATGCTGCTCACGCCGATGGCGGTGAACGGGCAGGAGGCGGTGGGCTCGATGGGCACCGACACGCCGCTGGCGGTGCTCTCGGACCGGGCGCCGCTGCTGTTCAACTATTTCAAACAGCTCTTCGCGCAGGTCACCAACCCGCCGATCGATCCGATCCGCGAGGAGCTGGTAACTTCGCCCGAGACCATGATCGGCGCCGAACAAAACCTGTTCGAGGAAGGACCCCTGCATTGCCGCCAACTGCGGCTGATCCGTCCGGTGCTCGACAACCGCGAGCTCGAAAAGATCAAACGCCTGGCAGAGCCCGGACTGCGCGCGGTCACGCTCGATACTCTGTTCGCCGTCGACCAGGGTGGCGACGGGATGCGCCGGGCGCTCGACACGCTGTGCGCCGCGGCCTCGCGGGCGGTCGCCGAGGGCTACACCATCATCGTGCTTTCCGACCGCGGGGTGAACGCCGAGTTCGCGCCGCTTCCGAGCCTGCTTGCGACCTCCGCCGTGCATCATCATTTGATCCGCGAAGGCACGCGGACGCGGGTCGGGATCGTGGTCGAATCGGGCGAGCCGCGCGAGGTGATGCATTTCTGCCTGCTGATGGGTTATGGCGCGAGCGCGATCAATCCATATCTCGCTTTTGCCGCGATGGCCGCGATGATCCGGGAGGGAATGCTGTCGGGAGTCAGCGAGGAAGAGGCCGCCGAACATCTGATCAAGGCGGTCACCAAGGGCCTCATCAAGGTGGCCTCGAAGATGGGGATTTCGACTCTGCAAAGCTACCACGGCGCGCAGATTTTCGAGGCCATCGGACTCGACCAGGAAACTATCGATCGCTATTTCACCTGGACCGCGTCGCGGGTCGGCGGGGTCGGCCTCGACACGATCGCGCGCGAGAGCGCGGTGCGCCACGCCCGCGCCTTCAAGGCCGAGCCCAATCTCGCGACCGAACTCGAGGTCGGCGGCAATTATCAATGGCGCCGGCGCGGAGAGTTCCACATGTACAACCCCAACAGCATCGCCAAGCTCCAGCATGCGGTGCGCTCCGGAAACTACCGGCTGTTCAAGGAGTACACCCGGCTGGTCGACGAGCAGAGCCGCAACCTGGCAACCCTGCGGAGCCTGCTCAAGTTCAACCCCGGGCGCGCGCCGGTGCCGATCGAGGAGGTCGAGCCGGCCGCCGAAATCGTCAAGCGCTTCAAGACCGGCGCGATGTCATTCGGATCGATCGGCAAGGAGGCGCACGAGAACCTCGCGATCGCGATGAACCGGATTGGCGGCAAGAGCAACACCGGCGAGGGCGGCGAGGATCCCGAGCGCTTCAAGCCCGATCCGAACGGCGACTGGCGGCGCAGCGCGATCAAGCAGGTCGCCTCGGCGCGCTTCGGCGTGACCAGCAACTACCTGGTCAACGCCGACGAGCTGCAGATCAAGATGGCTCAGGGAGCCAAGCCCGGCGAGGGCGGCCAGTTGCCCGGCCACAAGGTCGACGATTTTATCGCCAAGATTCGCTACTCGACGCCCGGCGTCGGACTAATCTCGCCGCCGCCCCATCACGACATCTACTCGATCGAGGATCTCGCGCAGTTGATTCACGATCTGAAGAACTCCAACGACCGCGCCCGCGTGAGCGTCAAGCTGGTCGCCGAAGTCGGCGTCGGCACGGTGGCGGCCGGGGTCGCCAAGGCCAAGGCCGACGTGGTTCTGATCAGCGGCCATGATGGCGGCACCGGCGCCTCGCCGCTGACCTCGATCAAGCATGCGGGCGGGCCGTGGGAGCTGGGGCTGGCCGAGACCCAGCAGGTGCTGGTGCTCAACGGCCTGCGCGGACGGATCCGCGTCGAGACCGACGGGCAGCTCAAGACCGGGCGCGACGTCGCGATCGCGGCGCTGCTCGGCGCCGAGGAATTCGGTTTCGCGAGCGCCGCGCTGGTCGCCTCGGGCTGCATCATGATGCGCGTCTGCCATCTCAACACCTGCCCGGTCGGAATCGCGACCCAGGACCCGGAGCTGCGCAAGCGCTTCGAGGGACAGCCCGAGCACGTGGTGAACTTCATGGTCTTCATTGCCGAGGAGCTGCGCGAGTACATGGCGCAGCTCGGCTTCCGCACCCTCGATGAGATGGTCGGCCATGTCGAATGCCTCGACGGCAACGAAGCGATTCAGCATTGGAAGGCGCGCCATATCGATCTGAGCCCGATTCTGCGCCGCGTCGACAGCACGCCCGACGAGCCGCTGCATTGCGTCGAGCAGCAGGACCACGGCCTGGAGCGCGCGCTCGATCGCGAGCTTATCGAGCGGTGCGGCGAGGCGCTCGAGCACAAACGGCCGGTCGAGGTCCATCTGCCGATCCGCAACGTGAATCGCACCGTCGGCACGCTGCTCTCGGCCGAGGTCTCGCGCCGCTGGGGCAGCGAGGGCCTGCCGCCCTATACAGTGCAGGTTCATCTGCGCGGCTCGGCGGGGCAGAGCTTCGGCGCGTTCCTGGCGCCGGGCATCGCGCTCTACCTGGAAGGCGACGCGAACGACTACTGCGGCAAGGGTTTGTCGGGCGGTTTCATGGCGGTGCGGCCGCCGCGCGAGGCCACCTTCAAGGCCGAGGACAACATCCTGATCGGCAACGTCGCGCTCTACGGCGCCACCGGCGGCGAGGCCTTTTTCCGCGGCATGGCAGGCGAGCGCTTCGCGGTGCGCAACAGCGGCGCGACCGCGGTGGTCGAGGGTGTCGGCGATCACGGCTGCGAATACATGACGCGCGGCCTGGTGGTGGTATTGGGCGCGACCGGGCGCAACTTCGCGGCCGGGATGAGCGGCGGCATCGCTTACGTGCTCGATGAGGACGCGAAATTCGCCTCACGCTGCAATCTCAGCATGGTCGAGCTGATCGGGATCGATCACGACGACGAGCTTAAACAGTTACATGCGTTAATCGTGCGGCATCATCAATACACCGGCAGCGCGGTGGCCGAGCGGATGCTCAAGGACTGGAATCGCTATGCCGCGAAATTCGTCAAGGTGATGCCGACCGAGTATCGCAAGGTGCTCGAAGCGCAGCATCTCAACGTCAACTCCGATCTGGCGCGGCTCGCGGCCGTCTAGCGACGCGGCCGTCTAGCGATCGGATCAAAGGCTGGGGGGAGCAAAGTCACCGTCTGAGGGGAGCGAAATTATCGATCGATGGGCAAGATAACCGGCTTTCTCGAATTTGAGCGCGAAACCCCGCACAAGCGGCCAGTCGGCGAACGGCTCCAGGACTGGCGCGAGTTCGAGCTCAAGATGCCCGAGGACAAGCTGCGGGCGCAGGGCGCGCGCTGTATGGATTGCGGCATCCCGTTCTGCCACCGGGGCTGTCCGCTCGGCAACATCATTCCGGACTGGAACGATTTCGTGTACCGCGGGCGCTGGCGCGAGGCCATCGAGCGGCTCCATTCGACCAACAATTTTCCGGAATTTACCGGACGCATCTGCCCCGCGCCGTGCGAGGAAGCCTGCGTCCTCAACATCAACAACGACCCGGTCACCATCAAGCTGCTCGAGAAGAGCATTATCGATCGCGCTTTCGCGGAGGGCTGGGTCACGCCGCAGCCGGCGGCGCGCCGCTCGGGCAAGCGCGTCGCGGTGGTCGGATCGGGACCGGCGGGGCTGGCCTGCGCCCAGCAACTCGCGCGCGCCGGCCATGCGGTCACGCTGTACGAACGCTCCGATCGGGTCGGCGGGCTGCTGATGTACGGGATACCGGACTTCAAGCTCGAGAAGTGGATGGTGACCCGGCGGGTCGAGCAGATGCGCGCCGAGGGCGTCGAAATCGTCACCAGCTGCGACGTCGGGCGCGATCTGCATGCCGACGAGCTGCGCGCGCGCCATGACGCGATTTGCCTGACCATGGGATCGACCAAGCCGCGCGATCTGAATATCCCGGGCCGCGAGCTCGCAGGGATTCATTTCGCGATGGATTTCCTGCCGCAGCAGAACAAGCGCAACTTCGGCGACCTGATCGACCCGCGCCTCGAGATCAACGCGCGCGGCAAGCGGGTGGTGATTCTGGGCGGCGGCGACACCGGATCGGATTGCCTCGGCACTTCGAATCGCCAGGGCGCCGCCGAGGTCCACCAGTTCGAGCTGTTGCCGATGCCGCCGGCGCAGCGCACGGCCGAGATGCCGTGGCCGGAGTGGCCGATGATCCTGCGCACCTCGACCTCGCACGAAGAAGGCGTGCGCCGCGACTGGAGTATCAACACCAAGGGCTTCCGCGGCGAGCATGGCCGCGTCACCCGGCTCGAGGCCGCGCGGCTGCACTGGAAGCGCGACAACGGGCGGATGGCGATGGAGGAAATTCCGGGCAGCGAGTTCGCGATCGAGTGCGACCTGGTGCTGCTGGCGCTGGGCTTCCTCGGACCCGAACCCGACACGATCGTGGCCGAACTCGGCCTCCAGCTCGATCAGCGCGGCAACATCGCGTGCCAGAACTACGCCGCCAGCGTGCCGGGCGTGTTCGCCGCCGGCGATGCGCGGCGCGGCCAATCACTGGTAGTGTGGGCGATATGGGAAGGGCGCGAGGCTGCCCGCGCCGTCGACGCATACCTAATGGGCGAGAGTTTTTTGCCGGCCAGCCCCGAGCTCTGAGCGCCGGCCGCGAGCAGCGGCGCTGGAAAAAAGGATCGCCGGGAACGGACCAGCCCGGCGCCCAGGGGGAAAATGAAACGGTCCGGGCCATCGGTAGCAATACGCCTGGGTGCGTCGCTGGCAGCGATCATGCTGCTGCTGGCCGCCGCGATGGCGGCCTTCGCCGGGACTCCGCTGCTGCAGATTTTCTTCACGCCCGACATTCCCGTCAGCATCGGCGGCAGCTCGATCGGGCCGAATCAGGTGGCGGCCGACAATCTCGCGGGCATCGTCAGCTCGATCAACTTCCCTTCGGTCATCGCCGGCGTTCATATCACCGGCTATTACCAAGTGTCTGCTGATCAGCAGCTCTTGAGTTTCGATAGCCCGGTTGCGCTCCCGACCGGCGCGACTCCGCCAACATCACGATCATGCCGGGCGACGTCGCGAGCTTCAACGGGACTACCTACTCGCGTTACTTCTCGGGCAGCGACAACAGCGTCCCGCCCGGGGCGGCGATCGACGCCGTGACGATGATCGGCGGCAATCTCGCGCTGTCCTTCGATATCCCGGTCGCGCTTCCCGGCCCGACGGGCGCCACGTTCATCGCCTACCCGGCCGACCTGGTGCAACTCACCGGCTCAAACGAGCCGTTTCAAACCTTCTTCAGTGGGAAAAGCAATGGTGTGCCGCCGGGGGTGAATCTGGTCGGCGCCGATTATCTCGCTAGTGACGGCCATCTGTTGCTGGTCTTCGACGGCACTGGATCGGTGGGCGGCGAGAACTTCACGCCTCAGGACGTCCTGGAATTCGACCCGTCGAGCAACGGCTGGTCACTGGCTTACGATGCCGAAACCGCGCATCCCGGCTTCGCCCCGGCACATCTCCAGGGCGTCTTCGCGCTCGAACCGACGCCCTCTCCCACTGTCAGCGCCACCGCGACGATGACCGCGACTGTCACCTCGATCGCGACCCCGACC
Source organism: Binataceae bacterium (SeqCode) (assembly GCA_035504735.1). GTDB lineage: Bacteria > Desulfobacterota > Binatia > Binatales > Binataceae > JAJPIG01. The sequence goes on along the minus strand of DATJRJ010000066.1, from coordinate 6,100 downwards.
ACCGCGCCCACCGTTGCTCCAACTCCGACCATGATGCCGACGGCGACTCCTACGATCGTCGCGGTGAACGTCGATTACTCGCCGGTCCATATGGACTTTCCGAATGAGGCGTTTGGTGTCAGCGGGGCACTGAGCCCCGAGCAGTACGTCACGCTGCAGAATCCGATGAACAAGATGAAGGCCGCGATTGTCTTCGGAGCGCCGCAGACCAGCAGCAACGAGTTCGAGGTGACGTCCAACAGCTGTCCACCGAACCTCGCTCCCGGCAAGAGTTGCAAGATTGGCGTGCGATTCGTCCCCGCAGCGCTGGGCCGGCGTACCGGCAGCCTGGAAATCGCCAACAATGCGCGCAACAGCCCGCAGCGCGTGAGTCTCGTCGGCATGGGTGTGCGTCCGGTTCTCAGGCTGCGCCCGGACAAGCTGACGTTCGGCCGCTGGCAGATTGGCGTCCAGAGCAGTTCCAAGACGATTGCGATTATCAACCGCAGTGCGGTGCCGATCGAAATCGAAAGCGTCGCGGCGGTGGGTAAAGCGGGCAGCGAATTCATCGTGACCTCCGGATGCCCGAGTCCGCTGGCGGCGCTGGCACAATGCAGCCTGAACGTCAGCTTCAAGCCGGCGAAAAAAGGACTTCGCACGGCTCGTATTACGATTACGGATGCCGCGCGCGGCAACCCGCAAGTGATCTATTTGTATGGCACGGGAAAGGAATGAGATGCGCTAGGCAGCAAGCGAGCGCCGCCGCGATCAGTTCATCGCCGACCAGATCTCGGGGCCGAGCTTGCGCCCCTTCAGGTCGCCCAGCACCACCATCGCCATCCGGCCGGGCTTGAAGCAATATTCCGCCAGCTGGACGATTTCATCGTTGGTGACCCGGTCGATCGCATCGGCCAGCTCCTGCAGCGGAATCTCGCGCCGGAAATAAATCTCATTGCGCGCCAGCCGATTCATGCGGCTGTCGGTCGATTCCATCCCCAACAGCATATTGCCCTTGAGCTGGCTCTTGGTGCGGGCCAACTCGGCCGGCATCAGCCCCGAGCGGGCGACTTTGCCGATCTCGCCGAGCGTCACCTCGATTACCTCGTCGGTCCACTCGGGGTTGGTGCCCGCATAGATCGCCATGTAGCCGCAATCGAGGAACGCGGCATTGAAAGAGTAGATGCTGTAGACGCGGCCGCGGCGCTCGCGGACCTCCTGGAACAGACGCGACGACATCCCGCCGCCGAGCGCGGAGTTCAGAACATAGCTCGCGTAACGCAGAGGATCGGTCTGGCTGAGCCCGGGTCCGCCGATGCACAGATGAACCTGCTCGAGTTCCTTCTCGTACTGTTTCACGACCGGACGCTCCGGGGGCGGGTTGATCGGCGGCTGACGGCCATTGCCGGGAATCGCTCCGAACAGCCGCGCGCACTCGGCCACCAGCTGATCGTGATCGAGCATGCCGGCGGCGACGATCAGGATCTCGCCGGCCCGGTAACGGTCGGCCATGAAAGAGGTCAGCATCTCGCGGTTCATCGCGTTGACGGTCTGCTCTGAACCGAAGATCGGCAGCGACAGCGGATGGCCTTCCCAGAAGCGCAGGTTGAAGAGATCGTGAATAAAGTCGTCGGGGGTATCCTCGGCCTGCGAGATTTCCTGGAGTACGACCTGGCGCTCGCGATCGATCTCGGTCGGCTCGAACAGCGAGTCGAGAAAGATATCGGCCAAGACGTCGGTCGCCAGCGGCAGATCGGCGCCCAGCACCTTGGCGTAATAGCAGGTGTACTCCTTGCCGGTGAAAGCGTTGAGCACGCCTCCGACCGCATCGATCTCCTCGGCGATCTGCGCCGCCGTACGGCGTTTGGTGCCTTTAAACAGCAGATGCTCGATGAAGTGCGAGACCCCGTTGTCTGCCGGCACCTCGTAGCGTGAACCGTTCTCGACCCAGATGCCGATCGAGGAGGAGACCACCTGCGGCATCGCCTCGGTGATGACGCGGACGCCGTTGGGCAGGACGCTCTTGCGAATCATGGTTTGCAACTCCGCCGGCGCGCGCTACTTGCCGCGTTGAGCGGAATCTTCCTGAGCCTCGCGCATCGAGAGCCGAATCTTGCCCGAACGATCGACGTCGATCACTTTGACGCTGATTTCGTCGCCCTCGTGCAGCACGTCCTCGACCCGGCGGATGCGCTCGTTGGAAATTTGCGAGATATGGAGCAGGCCGTCGGTGCCCGGCATGATTTCGACGAAGGCGCCGAAATCGACGATCTTGCGCACCTTGCCGTGATAGACGCGGCCGATCTCGGGTTCGGCGGTGATCGCCGAGATCGCGTCGATCGCGCGCTGCAGCGCGTTGCTGTCGGCCGAAGCGATCCGCACCGTGCCGTCGTCCTCGATATCGATCTTGCAGCCGGTCTCTTCGGTCAGCGCGCGAATCACCTTGCCGCCCGGACCGATAACGTCGCGAATCTTGTCGGGCTTGATGCGCATCGTATGGATGCGCGGCGCGTGGGCCGAAACTTCCTCGCGCGGCGACTCGAGCGCCTTCTCCATCACGCTCAGCACGAACAGCCGCGCGTCGCGGGCCTGATGCAGCGCCTGGCGCATCACGTCGCGCGTCACGCCGCCGACCTTGTTGTCCATCTGGATAGCGGTGATGCCGGCGGCCGTGCCGGCGACCTTGAAGTCCATGTCGCCGAGATGATCCTCGTCGCCGAGGATATCGGTCAGCACCCGGACTTTGTCGCCCTCCTTGACCAGGCCCATCGCGATGCCCGCCACCGCCGACTTGATCGGCACTCCCGCGTCCATCAATGCGAGGCTCCCGCCGCACACCGTCGCCATCGAGGAGCTGCCGTTCGATTCCAGCACCTCGGAGACCACGCGGATGGTATAGGGAAAGTCGTCTTCGTTCGGCAGCACCGCGGCGAGCGCCCGCTCGGCGAGCGCCCCGTGGCCGATTTCACGGCGCCCGGGGCCGCGCAGGAACTTGACCTCGCCGGTCGAAAACGGCGGAAAGTTGTAGTGCAGGAGAAATTTCTTGTAGCGCTCGCCCAGCAGCGCATCGATTTTCTGCTCGTCCGAAGAGGTGCCGAGCGTCACCGTCGCCAAGGCCTGGGTCTCGCCGCGGGTGAAGATCGCCGAACCATGCGTGCGCGGCAGCACCTGCACCTGGGCGCTCAGTGGGCGGATTTCGGTCGAGCTGCGCTCATCGATTCGGCGGTCGTCATCGAGGATGGTCTGGCGGACCCGCTCGCGCACCAGCGACTCGTAGGCCTCGCTTACCGCCGCGCCGCGTTCGGAATCTTCGCCCCCAAGTTCCGCGACTACCTTGTCCGATAATCCGTAAACCGCCGCGGAGCGGTCCTTCTTGCCTTTTATCGCGAGCGCGGCTTCGAGCGCGCCGCCGACCCGCTCGCGGACCTGCTGCTTCAGCGCCGCGTCGATCTGCTTCGGGATAAATTCGCGTTTCGGCTTGCCGGCCTGGCGCCTGAGCTCCTGCTGGATTTCGAAGATCGGATGCATCGCTTCATGGGCGGTGAAGAGCGCCTCCAGAATCGTCTCTTCGTCGACGATTCCGGCGCCGCCTTCGAGCATTACGATCGAGTCGGGCTTGGCCGCGACCACCATCGAGATATCGCTCTGCTCCAACTGATCGATCAGCGGGTTGACCACGAGTTGGCCGTTGATGCGGCCCATCCGAATGGCCGCGACCGGCCCGAGATGCGGGATATCGGAGACCTCCAGCGCAGTCGAGGCGGCGATTAGCGCCAGCATGTCGGGATCGTTGTCGCGATCGGCCGAGAACACCGAGACGATGATCTGGGTTTCGCGGTCGTAGCCCTTGGGGAACAGCGGCCGCATCGCGCGATCGATCAGCCGCGAAGTAAGAATTTCCTTCTCGGATGGACGCCCTTCGCGCTTGAAGAAGCCGCCCGGAATCTTGCCGGCAGCGAAGGTCTTCTCCTGGTAGTCGACGGTCAGCGGTAGAAAGTCGGTCTTGTTCCGCGCTTCATAGGCCGATACCACCGTCGCGAGCACCACCGTCTCGCCATATTGGGCGAGCACGGCCCCGTGCGCCTGCCGGGCCAGACGCCCGGTCTCGAGCGACAATGGCCGCCCTGAAAGTTCAATCTCTAATTTTCGATACATTTACCTTGCCCTTGCCAGGAAGGCAGGATGCAGGTCCGTGGCGGCAAACTGGCGGCTAGGGCTTGCGGCGAGTCCGATGCCCTCAAGCGGCCGATGGGCCAGCCCGGTCGATGCAGCGCGGGCCGCGCGACCATCCCTTCGGGCCTACCTCCGGATGCCCAGCTTTTCGATCAGCTCTCGGTAGCGAGCAAAATCGCGCGAATGGAGATAATCCAGCAGCCGGCGGCGCTTGCTGACCAGCTTGAGCAGTCCACGGCGCGAATGATGGTCTTTCGCATGGGTCCGAAGATGGCCGCTTAACTGCTCGATACGGGCAGAAAAGAGCGCCACCTGGACTTCGGTGGAACCACTATCCGAGGGAGTTCGCGCGTGCGACTGGACTATTTCCCGCTTGCGAGCGGACGCGAGGGGCATCAGGAGTCTTGCTTATTCCTTTGGTTTTTCTTGAACGTGACGTTAACAGAGGCCGGCCACGGAGTAAAGGCAACCCGCAAATCCGGGTGCAGTCAAAGCCTGGTGGATTTTTGGCAGGTCCTCAATCTGGAATTCGGCTGGCGCCCGCGGCTCAAATCTTCTTGCGCTTGTGCGACAGGTAATCGACCAGCAGGTACTCGCCCAGATGATCGGGACGCGTGAACAGCGCGCGGCCCCGGTTGATTTGGGTCATCTTCTCGACGAAGGCGCGCAGGCTCGGCGAGTCATCGAGCATGAAGGTGTTGATCGTGATGCCCTTGCGGGTCACGCGCTCAACTTCCTTGAGCGTTTCCTGTGCCGCCCGCATGCTGATGCCGCCGAATGACAACGGCCATTCGCAGCACACCCGCCCATCCTGGAAATAGGCGGTCGGCTGGCCGTCGGTGATCACGATGATGTGCTGATTACGCGACGGATGACGCCCCAGCAGTTCGGCCGCCAGCCGCAATCCGTCCTGCAGGTTGGTGAACGGATCGCCCATGTTCCATGAGGCTTCGGGCAGGTCCTTCAGCTTAAGCTCGACGGCGCGGGTGAAGAACCCGACGATCGCAAAAAAATCGCGCGGGTACTTGGAGCGAATCAGCGTCTCCATCGCCATCGCGACTTTTTTTGCCGCCGCGAACCGCCCCTCCCAGCTCATCGACCACGACATATCGAGGCACAGCACGGTCGAAGAGGTGGTCGCGTAATCGTTCTCGAAGACTTCGAAATCCTCGGGATTGAGCGTGAGCGGAACCCCCGGCCGGCGGGTCAACGCGTGCCTGAGGGTCGCGACCAGGTTGAGATTCATCGGATCGCCATAGACATAGGGCTTGGTCAGGTCGGGACGGATTTGAGTCGCGCCACGATGCTCCATCACGTGACCACCGGCGCGATCGCGCAGGATACCCTGAAAGATGTCGCGCAGCGCCAGTTGCCCGATTCGCCGCACGCCCTTGGGCGAGAGCGTCAGATGGTCGCCCTTGGTGACCAGGTATCCGGACTCGTCGAGCATCATCATGACCTGCTTGAGGTTCTCGAAATCCTGCTGCGACTGCCCCCCGAGCATCGCCTGCAACTCGTCGCCCGAAACCTCGTTGAGGTCGCCCGCCATCAGCGCCTGCTCGAGAGTGCGCATCCGCTCCATCTCGCGCATCATCTCGACCGACTCGCGATAGCCGAGGCTCTTGGGCCCGCGAAAAGCCTGGCCGTGCCGGTCGCGGAAATTCTCGAGATCGCGGATATCTTCGTATTCCTTCAGCAGCTCGTCGAAATCGGCCTGCGCCTCGGCGTCCTCGAACTCATAATTCTCGAGCCGTCGAAGGGCTTCCGAGAGCTTGCGCGGCACGCGTGCCAGCTCGCGTTCCTTCTCCTCGATTCCGGGTTTGCGATCGCGCAGCGCGCCGAGGGTGTGGCGCTCGCGCTCGAGGATACTCTCGAGCTTGCGTTCGATCTCGGAGAGCGCGTTCTTCAGGTTGAACTCGCGATAGCGCTTGCGCATCTCCTGGCGGAGCTG
>DATJRJ010000065.1:0-3637 GCA_035504735.1 Binataceae bacterium (SeqCode) | reverse complement strand
CTCGCTCTATCGCCATCGCGGTAATCTCCTCTCGATCAATTATGCAGGCGTCGATTTCGCCGCTTCGCCGGCGCCGTGCGATTTCTGGAATTGCGCCTCGTAGTCGAGGACCATGTGCTGGAAACTCGGGCGGGCTGCGATTTTGCGATACCACGCGAGCATCGCGGGATACTTATCCATTGGAAATTTGATCAGCTCGAAACGATGGATGTCGATGCTCCAGGCGAGGTCGGCGAGCGAGAAAGTGTCGCCGGCGAGCCATTGATGCTGCGAGAGGCGATCGTTGATTTCGCCCAGCATTCGCTCGATCCAATTCGTCGCACGTTCCACCCGGCCCTTGGAAAGTCCCTCTTCGGAGGTGAACTCGCGCATGAATTCGACCAGCTCTTCGTTCTTGACCAGGGTTTCGAACTTTTGCATCTGGGTCCGCACGCTCGCGGCTCGCCCCTTCAGGATCGTATTGTGGGACAGGGTTTTCAGCGAGATCTGGGTTTCGTCCCAGAGTTTCAGCCAGCGGTACATGCGCTCGAGCTCGGCCGGATCGGACGGACGCAGCGGGGGCTTCGGGAAATGCTGGTCGAGGTAGTCGATGATGTCGCTCGACTCAGTGACCACCACTCCGTCGTGAACCAGCACCGGTACGACCGCTTTCGGATTAATCGCGACGAACTCCGGCGTCAGATGTTGGTTGTTGAGCAGGTCCACCGGATGACTGGTCCACTGTAGCCCCTTCTCGTCCAGGCAGAGGCGTGCCTTCTGCGAACAGTTCGACATCGAAAAATGGTAAAGATGAAGGCCCTTGAGGCCGCGCGCTTCGGTGCTGCTGGAATCGATTATCGGCATCTGACGCACTCCTTGCGGATTTTCGGCTATATTCCACCTATCAAGCTTTTCGATCCAGTGCGGCGCGGACGGCCGGGAGAATGAATGATGAAGACATTGAATACCAAGGTCATTGGACATCTTGATTGTCCCGGCGGCGGCCAGGTGTGGGTCGACGGCTCAACCCTCTATATCGGACACATGGCCGCGCCGCATGGCACCACGATCGTCGATGTCGCCGATCCGCGCCAGCCGCGCGTGCTGGCGCAAATCGAGATTCCGGCGGGCTGGCACTCGCACAAGGTGCGGGTCGCCGATGGAATCATGATCGTGAATCACGAACAGCTCGGGAGAGAGACGCCGGATTTTGGTGGCGGGCTCGGCATCTACGATGTCTCCAAGCCGGCGCAGCCGCGGCCGCTCACGAAATGGAAGACCGCCGGCTCCGGCGTCCATCGCTTCTCGTTCGACGGCCGCTTCGCCTACATCTCGCCGAGTGTCGAGGGTTACGTGGGAAGAATCATGATGATCCTCGACCTCAAGGATCCGGCCAATCCCGCCGAAGCCGGCCGCTGGTGGATTCCCGGCCAGCATGCTGCGGGCGGCGAGGATTACCCATGGCAGGATGGCCCCGAGCCGATCTGCCATCATCCGCTGCGCCTTGGCGATCGGCTCTACGTCAGTTACTGGCATCACGGCTTTTTCATACTCGATATCGCGGAGATGTCGCGGCCGCGGATGGTCGCGCACATCAATACCGGCGAGAGTTTTCCGCATCCAACCCACACCTGCCTGCCGATTCCGCAAACCCTCAAGGGACGACGCTTGATGGTGGTCGCCGACGAGGACGTGGCGGAGCTGCGGCCGTCAGCGCCTGCGTTCGCGTGGATTTATGATGTCACAAACGAAACGACGCCGGTCCCGATTGGGACCTTTCAGGCGCCCGGCGTCGACCCCGACGGTTCCCCACAACGCCAGATGACCGGATGTCATCAGCCTTCCGAGCGCGCGACCGGGCCAATCATTCCATTCGCATGGTTTGCCCATGGGCTTCGGCTGGTCGATATCTCCGATCCCTTCGCGCCACGCGAAGCGGGGTCGTACCAGCCCGATCCGCCGCCAGGATACGAGCGCGCCTCGTCGAACGACATCACCAGCGACGAGCGCGGCTTGCTCTACCTGATCGATCGGCAGCGCGGGCTTGATATCCTCGAAAGTCCGTTGATGTAATCCTGCGGTGCGAAACGCTTGACTCGGAAACCTCAATAGGGGAGCATCGCGCAATTCTTTAAGCCAACTAAGGAAAAGAGGTCGCATGAACGGCAAATCTCGTCTTTTCTCCACCTTCGTCACACTGACGCTGGTCATCGGACTCGGCTGGTATATGCCGGCCGGGGCCCAGAACTCGCCCGGTGCATCCAGTCAGAAGCCCCCGACGCAAGGCAAACTTGATCTCGCTGCCGCCAAGGCGGAGCGCAAAGCGCTGGTCGGCGAAAATATGCAGCTTACTGACAGCGAGGCGAAGAGTTTCTGGCCGTTGTACGATCAGTACGAGGCCAAGATGGACAGGGTCGACAAACGCCACGCCGCAGAAATCCGGGCTTACGCGAAAGTCTACCAAACCATGACGGACGAAGACGCCAAGGCCAAGCTCGACGAAGTTATGGCCGTGGCCCAGGAGCGGCTCGACGTCCAGAAAGCATATGTGCCCAAGTTCCGGGCCGTCCTGTCACAAATCAAGACCACACGTTTCTTCCAAATCGACAACAAGCTCCACGCCCTGATTCAATGCCAGATCGCGCAGCTTGTTCCTCTGGTAGGCACCGGCGCCCCGACCAGCACGAACCAATAATCGCCCTTTCATCTTGCGACGGCCGGCGCTGATGGCCGGCCGTCGCATTTTTTGATTTTCCTCAACCGCTTGGTGATAGAAGGCCTGCGCGACAGCGCAGGATCGTCCGCAGCCCACCGGCCACTTTCGCCCCGCTTTGGACCAGCTCGTTCGGCTGGCAATACGGCGCCAGGTTTGGAACAGTAATAGCCAGGCGGAGGTGCGATTCATGCGCGTAGATATCGTCCCGGGTGCCGTGTTTCCCGATTACGAGTTGCCCGATCAAACCGACACGCCCCGCAAACTCTCCGAGCTGCAGGGCATCGATCCGATGATCGTGGTGCTGAGCCGCGGCGGCTATTGACCCAAGGACCGCCGCCAGGCGGAAGGGCTCGTGCAGCTCTATCGCGAAATGGAAGTCGGATACTGCCGGATGGTTACGATCAGCACCGACAATCTGCTGGCAACCATGGAATATCGATCGGGAGTCGGCGCGCATTGGCCGTTCCTCTCCGATCCCGCGGGCAAAGTGCGCGACGATCTCGACATCGCCGAGTACACCGACCCGATCCACAATCCCCTGGTGCCTTATACCCTCGTGCTCGAGCCCGGCCTGGTCGTCTTCAAGGTCTACAACGGCTACTGGTACTTCTCGCGGCCGACCGTCGAGGAGCTTCGTCATGACTTGCGCGCCGTGCTGCGCAAATGCCGGCCCGATTGGGACCTGAGCGATCGCGAGCTCAGAGCGGCATGGAAACGCGGCGAGAAAGATCGCTTCTATCCGTACGGTAAGGTCCGGAAGTAACTTCGAACGCGCGTCCGGCCAGTCAGGCAGGAAATTATGTGCGTCGCGTCCCCGACGGGATTTGAACCCGTGTTACCGACGTGAAAGTCCGCTCCATCATTTTTCTCTATCGAGGAAATTCAGCAATTACTTGGGTTTCTTACGTCCGAGAACGTTGCCAATCGTTCAAAATCGTTGCT
>DATJRJ010000064.1:0-11296 GCA_035504735.1 Binataceae bacterium (SeqCode) | reverse complement strand
CATGTGGCTCGAGATGATTTTAATCCGGTGGGCGCGGACGGTTTGCCCGCGAAGCGTTTGCAATAACGACCTTCCCACCGTTTACGCACCAGGCCGCCGCCGCGCCGGGCGTTGAGCCGTACGAGGCGAGCGCCGCTCCGGCTCCGGCTCGGATGGCTTGCTGATTCGAACCGCGAGGCAGAACCTGAATGATCGCCATCATGCCGTTATCTTCATGCCCGAGGATGTGGCAGTGGTATACGAAGTTGCCAATATCAGGACCGCGGAAATCGACGCGAACCGTTACGCTCGGATAGGGACCTGAGCCCGTCCAGTAAGGAACTTGGATCGTATCGAGCATCTGCCGGTCGCTCTTCGCCACCGGAACGCCATTACGTTCCAACAGCAGGAAATGGGTCTGATGCAGATGGAACACATGATTCTCGAACGAGCGATTCTCTATGGTCCAATCCTCGACGGAGCCCTGGGTCGTGACGATCGCGGGAGGATTGCTTGGGCTAAACAGGGTCGGCGTTTGCCCGACGACGGTGATGAAGAAGTTGGTCGGGCTGTTGGGATTGTTGGGGTCCGATAGCACCTCGGAGAAATACAGCGAGCGCGTGTGGGTCACCTTCGCGTCGGCGAGCCCGTCGAAACGCGAGACCGGTGGCGTCGCCGATACCGGGGGGGTGGTTGGCAGCGAATTGGTGTTGGCCGAACCAACGGTAGCGTCAGCGGCGGCAAAGCGCCCGACGGGAACAACCTGAATTGTGGCGAGCGGCCGGGTTGGATCGTCGTCGCCATCCGGCCCGGTATCGACGTTCAGGGTCATGAGGGTCGCGTTCTGCACCGTTTTAGTCGGACCCGTTACGATGAACTCGGCCCGCGCGGCAGGCGCCAGCAGGATATCGGTCTTGGTCACCACCATGCCTTGATGGGCTCCATTCTGAGAACCCGTCGGAACGCCGTCGAGCGCCACTATCTTGAGCGGCTGTGCGACACCGTCGTATTGGAGTTGAAGATCGAGGATGCTGTCGGCGGAGGCATTCAGGATTCGCCAGAATTCACGCTTTTTCGGGCGCATCTGAATGACTGCCGGCAAGTAGTTAGTCGTATAAGAGACCGGGACGTAGTTCAGCGAAAGGTCCCACGATGGGACCGGCCCGCCCGGGTCCGGATTGCCCGGCACCGGATTATCCCTGACAATCAGCAGCCGTTGTGGCAGCCCTGCTACCCGTGGTTGCACGTCCTGGATCCCATTCACAATGATCGCCCCCGATGCGCCACCCTGAACGGCCGCCTCGGACAGACCATGGACGTGAGGATGGTACCAATAGAGGCCGGGCGGTTCGTTGGCGGGAAACTTAACATCGTAGGTGAAGGTCTGGCCGGAATTGATCAGCGTATGGATGACTTCGTCCTGACCGCAGGTCGGCGAGGTGTTGGTGCCGTGAAAGTGAACGTTGGTCGAGGAATCATTCATGGTCGCCGCGCCGCAAACCTCCGACGGGTTCGATGGCGACATCTGCATTTGCAGCGCGCTCGACGAGGCTGCCGCCGGGGTGTCATTGGTAAGAGTCAGGATCAGATGGTCGCCTGGATTGATATGAAGAGTTGGCGATCGCTGGCCGTCGCCCAGCAAGTAACAGAAGGTGGCGTTGCCGTTCTGATCCACGCCGGTCTCGTATGACAAGTTGACGCGCAACACTCTGTTATGGCTCGAGAGGTTCTCCGGCTCGGTGATGGTGCTGCCGGCCGGAAAAGTAGGGCAGGGGTTGCCGCTCTGCGCGCCCGCATTCTGCAGCGGGACCGCGCACAACAGCGTTCCCGCGGCCGCAAAGATTAGAATTTGTAACGTCTTCATAATTGCCTCTCGACGCAGTTTTTTCGGCAGGCCAAAGCTGATTACTGAAGCGTCGGGTGCTCGTGAACCTCGATAAGCTGGAGCGCCCCCTGGATGGTCGTGGCCAGTTCGCGGAATGCAGGAAGGCTTAGGCGCAACGTGGCGAATCCGATGGTTAGATGCACCGCGCCGCAATCACAGAGCTCGACCTTGAAGCTCTCGCTTTCGCCGAGCCCGCGTCGTTTACAATTTCGACTGTCAGCCATTTCAACTCCAACCGGATTTGAGAATGATTCTCAATATCAAAGCCGGCTGGAGCTTGTCAATTCTCGGAAGGGTTAAAGCTTTCAGCCCGGCCGAAATCCGCGCTCACTGATGCCATCTGATCGATCCGCCCCGCGGAGGCCGCATTGCTTTCGTTCGGAAACGCAAATCCGCTTTCGGCCGAGGCGGTGTACTGCGCGATGCCGGCGCTGAAAATCGCATCGCTTGTGAATCGCGGCGTGCAGGACTAAGCGTGAGGCTTATCCGGCGATTGTGGCTGAAACCGCCGACTGGAGAAATCAATCATGGCATTTACGGTTATCGCGAGGCTCAAGGCGCGTGCGGGACATGAGGCCGAGGTTGCAAAGCGACTAAGCGAGATCACAGAAAAGACGCGCAGCGAACCTGGCACGCAGATCTTCACGGTATACAAGTCGCTCGACGACCCGACGGTCTTCGTTATTTACGAGGTCTATAAGGACAAGACAGCATTCGAGAGCCACTTCCATTCGCCCCACGTGCAGGAGAACCTGGCAAGGTTCAAGGATCTGACCGAGTCGGCGGCGCACGATCTGCTCGACGAAGTGACGCACAGGTAGTCGCACGCCAGGTGTCCGGCGCAAAGTGGAACAGGGCGCGAGGATCATCGCTGCGCCCTTTGGAAATCAACCGAAATTGCCCGCGGAGACGGGCGAGCGCGAGCCAAGCCGTGCGCGACGTAGAGGCTATGCCGATGCGTCGAGCGGCGTAGTTCGTCCGGGGAGAGCAAAATGGGAGTGAGAAGCGGGCGCGAATATATCGATAGCCTGCGCGACGATCGCGAGCTCTATATCAATGGCGAGCTCGTCCGCGACGTAACGAACTATGCGCCGATGCGCGGCGTCATTGACGAAATCGCGGCGCTCTACGACCGCCAGCATGAGAACCGGTTTGCAGGCACACTGACCTATCGATCGCCATCCTCGGGCGACCCCGTCAGCACGTCGTTCCTGATGCCCGAGACCTACGACGATGTTGAGCGCCGGCTCGGCGGCGAGCGCATGCGCGTCGAGCTTACCAACGGCATGATGGGCCGCCTGCCGGATTACATGAACGCCTACGTAACCGATCTCGCCGCGGTAAAGCGCCTGCTCGGACGCAATCAGGCCGCGTTCGGCGAGCACGCGGTGAAGTATTACGAGCTGGTCCGCGAGCGCGATCTGGCGTTGACGCATACGCTGGTCGATCCGCAGATCGATCGCTCCAAGGGAATCGAGGCGCAGGAGGGACTGCGGATCGTGCGCGAGACAGACGCCGGTATCGTCGTGACCGGCGCGAGGATGCTCTCGACTCTCGCACCCATCAGCAACGAAATCCTGGTCGCTCCGTACATGCCGCGCCGTGCAGGCGAAGAGCGCTTTGCGATGGTGTTCGCGGTTCCGGTCGCGACCCGCGGCCTTAGCTTCGTATGCCGCGAGCCGTACGACCTCGGGCGCTCGACCTACGATCGGCCGCTCAGCAGCCGGTACGATGAGGGCGACGCGATCGCGATTTTCCGCGACGTTCTGGTGCCGTGGGAGCGGGTCTTCGCGGCGGGTGATCCCGAAACCTACAACCTGATTTCGCCGACCATCCCGGGCTTCCTGCTGCTGCAGGCGGCCGTGCGCGGGGTCGTAAAGCTGCGCTTCATGACGGGCGTCGCCAATCTCGTCGCCGAGGCGGTCGGGCGTTCTGCGATGGCCCGCTACCAGGAGATGCTGGGTGGATTGGTGGCCAATGTCGAGCTGGCCGAGGGGTTGTTGTCATCGGTTGCGCGCGAAATATGGAACAACTTGCTGGAGACCCGCGCCGACGGTGGCGGTGCCGGCGCGGAGATGACCGCGCAGGGCGCCTCGAAATTCATTCCCGGCGTCGGCACGATGTTTGGCGTCACCGGCCGCACGTTGATCGGCCTCACGATGGTGCGCATTTTTCTGCCCAACGCGCATACGCAGGTCGTCGACGGAATTCGAATGATGGGTAGTAGCGGGCTGATCATGACGCCGACCGAGAAGGATTTAGCCAATCCGAAAATCGGCGCAGTGATTAATCAATATCTGCGGGGCGCCTCCATAAGCGCGGCTGAGCGGGTGCGCGTGATGAAGCTTGCCTGGGACGCAATCGGCGAGCCGTTTGGCAGTCGCAGCCTGCTGTATGAGTGGTTCTTCGCCGGCGATCCGATCAACAACCGTATTCTTTATTTCGGGACCGAGACCAACGCCGCCTGTACTGCGATGGCGCGCCAGTTTCTCGAGCGGCCGGCGCCGCGTGGCTGACCTGCGGCGCGTGACCACCACGCGCCACTCGAAATGGTCTCATGCGGCCAACGGCAGCAAATATATAGAGCCACGGCGCTCAGGCCGACGCGGTCCCTAGCCGCTCCGCGAGATAGCGCGCGAATTGCAACAAGGGCGCTTCGTTGGGATGGAGCGTCGCGGGCGCGACCATGCCACTCCGCGCGCCGACCTGAACTGCTTCGCAAACTGCCCGGTCCTCGCCGTTCACCACCGGGACTACATTCATGTAGTAGAGGTTGGGATGTGCGGGATCGGGCCGAGTGCCGCGCGGGAAGCTGAACGCGCCGCCGACGCCCCAATCGATCAGCGTCTTATCGACCTCCAGCGGCTGAAGGCGGATCCAACTGATCTGATCATAGGCGACTGTGAACAGCATGGAGGGAAATATTGTCCCGACATAGAGTTTGCGTTTGTCCGCCTCCGTCAGGTCCGGATTGGGAATGGCGATCGCGTCGTCGAGGGCCAACACACCTGCTTCCTCGAACTTCAGCGTATGCATGGAGAAGTTGTCGCTCTCTACGGCCGATTGCTGGGTATGGGACGGGAAGAACGCCGATAGGCTAGCCGCGTGCGTCATTTCCAGATGATAGGATTCCAGAAAATTCTCTACCATCAGCTTCCAGTTCGCATGCCATACTTCCTGGCCGCGGGCGAGCGTGGTCATCCGTTCGACGTGGTATGGTTTCAGCGCGTCAGTCAGCGGCTTAAACGTCTCAGAGATCGGCACGGCATCCTGATCGATGTTAAGCCAGATATACCCGTTCCATATCTCCACTTGGACTTGCCTGAGCCCGCGGCTTGATTTGTCGAAGGTGTCGGGCATGCGGACGGCGCGAAGCAGGGCACCGTCCAGGTCGTAACCCCAGCCGTGGTACGGGCAGACGAATTGCTTGGCGTTGCCCGCGCCGCTTGCGACCCGCGCCATCCGGTGGGAGCAGACGTTGACGCGAGCGGTAATTTCTCCGGATTTCTGGCGGACCACCAGCACTGGGACGATACCGACTTCCGCCGTGAAAAAATCGCCGGGATTCAGCAACTCGTCGCTCCGGCCCACGCAGATCCACGCATGCTTGAAGATCATTTCGAACTCCATCTCCATCAGCGCAAGCGACGTATAGACGGATGGACGCATGCCCACCGGCGCGCGTTCCGTCTGGGCTGCCATCTCGGAGATGCTGCGGAGCGCACCGGCGGCTGCCTGCTCCACTTCCGCGTCGTACATGAAACCCTCCTGATGTCCTGATCTCTCACCCTTCCGAACGCTTTCAAGCTCTAGCGCAATCGACAGCGCCGCTTTACGGCGAATTCTCTCTGTGCCACGATACGGGCGTTTTAGCATCTATCGTGGTGACAGTAAAAGGTCGACGAAAGGTTCCGGCGAAAGATGCAGATTTGGCTCGGGCAGAAACTCGTGCACCAGAGGAGGAGACACCACTATGTACAATAGCGCTGAAGATACCATCGAAGCGGCACTCGCGGGCGTCTCCGAGATGGCGAGCCGGACCGAGAGCACGATGCGGGGCCTCGCCGCCGACTCCTACGTATCGCGTGCCTTGTTCGAACGCGAACTTGATACCGTGTTCCGTCACGAATGGGCATGTGTCGGCCGCGCGGACGAAATACCGGAGCCAGGCGATTACTTCACGACTGAGGTCGGCGTCGTCCCGATCATTGTCATCCGCCGCGAAGATGGTGAGCTCGGCGCAATGCAAAACATTTGCTCGCATCGTATGGCGCAGGTGGCCGAGGGGGCCGGCAATGCAAAGCGCTTCGCCTGCCCATATCACGGCTGGGTGTACGGTCGCAGTGGTGAGCTGATTCGGGCCATTCGCATGCCAGAAGATTTCGACCGCAGCGCATGCGGCCTGCCGCAGGTTCGGGTCGAGTGTTGGCAGGGCTTTATCTACGTCAATATCGATCGTGAAGCGGAACCGCTAGCGCCTCGGCTCGAGCCCCTGGGATCGATGATCGAACCATTCCATATGGCGCGGATGCAGACTCTGCATCGGGGTCGGGAAATCTGGAATGCAAACTGGAAGATCCTGACCGAGAATTTCCTCGAGTCGTATCATATCGACATGGTTCACCCGCAGACGCTGGCGCCGCTGGTTCCGCACGACACGCTGAAAATGGTGCCTGATGGGCCCGGCTATGCGTTCCATACGTTTCGTTGGGCCGATGCGGCGATGGTTGAGCTCGATCCGGCGATTGGAGTGGAGAATCCTGATCTGACCGAGGAGCAACGGCGGACGGTCTATGTCGGCGGCGTGTTCCCGAACCACTTATTTACGGTGGCTTACGATCAGTTCATATGGATGCGCGCGCAGCCGATAGATGTCGACCGCAGCCTGGTCGATTGGGGTATAGCAGGATCGTTCAAGATTCCACGCGGCACCAAGCCCGACGCCGATCATCCGAATCTCTATTATTTGAAGGCGATGCCGGTCGCGAACATGGAGGACAAGCGGGTCGTCGAGGGCGTGCAGAGAAGCGCTCGCGCCGGCACTGTCCGGCCGTACCGGCTCCATCCTGACGAACGGCCGCTGCTACTGTTCGCGCGCTTTCTCGCGGAGCGGCTTGGCAAGGCGTAGCTTCGATATCGGCGCTAGCAAAAGTCCGACGCATAGTCGGATACAGATCGGCCTACGGGGCTTGCAGAACTTCCAGCGTCGACACTTCGCGGATCCATCGTGCGTGGCGTTTCTCGCCCGGTACGACCACCCGAAAAGGTCCCTCGCGAGGCGAGAGCGCATGGCCGTCGCGGCGATCGGCCAGCAGGATGACCCGATCCGTGAAGCCCGGATCGAACTCGGGCAGGGCGAAGACGACTTGGTAGCCATCAGCCGCCTTGGCCACGACATACAGCTTCATGTTCGGCCCGCGCAGCTCTTTGCCGAGCGGCGCTCCTGCCCGCTGCAATAGCTCGACGATCGGAACTCCTTCGTACTTCGCGGCCTCCCCGCGCTCATCAGTCGTGTTCACGGTCGTCCTTTTCATCGTCAAGAGATCGGTTTCGTGCAGGAGCAGCGGATGTGTGACCTGGCCGGCTATCCGCACCGTCGCGCCGTCCGCCGGAGGAGGATTTTGTTGTCCCCACGATGGCGAAGCCATGAGCGCCAAGGCCGCGCACCAAAGCGTGAGGAACGCTGGCGATCGCCGTCTGGTTGTCGGTTGCAAGCCGCGCCGAGAAAGCACCTTCAATCCTTCTGAATCATGACCTCGGTCGCTTTGATGACTGCAATGACCCGGTCACCCTTCTTGAGCCCGAGTTCCTCGGCGCTGTGGCGTGTGATGACCGATTCGATCAGGTCGCCGCCAACCTTTACGGTCACCAGAGCGGTAACCGTGCCAAGGAGCACATCCTGAACTTCGCCTTTGAGATGATTGCGAGCGCTGAGCGGCATATTGATTCCTCCGCCCTCCATTTGAACAGGATCATGCGAGGCGCGCCATCACGCGGCCGGTATCGGTGGTGTCATAAGAGCAGAGGGTGGTCAACTCACGCGCAAGACGCTGCGAGTTGAGAGCATCCAGAACCATGCGGACCGGAGCTGTCGCCATCTCGCTTTCCGGAATCACCAAATCGTAACGTTCCGTACGGAGCGGAATGAAGCCAAGTCCATAAGCTTGAGCAGCAACCCGGATTGTTACACCAAAATCGGCGTTATTCTCTGCGATTGCGCTGGCGACTTCCAGGTGGCCGCACAGCTCACGCTTGTAACCGGCGACCCGACGGCGGTCGAGGTTGAGGGCCGCGAGCGCTTCGTCAAGCGCCATGCGGGCGCCCGCGCCGACCTCGCGATTGGCAATTTTGAGATCGGCCCGCGACAAGTCCTCGCATCCCCGGATTCCAAGTGGATTTCCGGGGGCGGTGGCGATACCCAATTCCCAACGCGCAAAGTTTACCAGTACGACCTTCCGTTTGCCGGGCATACCGAGCGTCGGCGCGCGATTGTACTCACCACTCTTGGGGTCGCGAAGGTGAACACCGGCAACATGAACCTGTCTTTTTACAAGCGCAGACAGCGCAGCCCGACTCGACCTGGTCAGGGCCAGAATGGTTACCGAAGAGTGCTGGCGGCGAAGCCAGTCAGCGAGAATCGCGACCGCCGGGTCGCAACCTGCGATCAGGAGCGTGGAATCGACTTCGTTCTGGGTCCTTAACGGGTTGACCGCGACGCGGCCTTGCCCCGCTTGTTCGAGTACTCCACAAGCCGGCGCGAGCTTGAAATCAACCGCCGGCTGGTTCAAAGCGACCAGCCTTCCCGCTACCCGCGCCAGCGCAACGTGCGATCCGCATCGTGGTGCGACATTTTCGTCGACCCACGCCGCCGCGAGTTGCTGCGTTTCCTGCTGGCCGAAGAGCCGTTCGACGGTCTCGCCAAGCTGCTGCGCGATTTTCAGCGCGACCTGAACGCCGGGCTGGTAAATGCCGGATTCGACTGCATTCAGGGCCTGCCGCGAGATACCCGCTCGAATCGCGAGTTCGCTTTGCGTAATCCCCTGTCGCAGCCGCAGTCGTTTGAGCTCGGTTTCTAAAGACATGATACTTTACAGATATCAGTATGATGGCATTGTTCTTAGCTTACTAGAATAGCCCGGATCGAAGGATGTCCGGAATAGTGCGCGCTCGTCACTGCAGCGGTTGCGCCTGGATTATATCGACATCTACCGCCCCGCGCGGCGCGATCCGCTGGCGGAGGCGCTTGGCGCCGTCGATCTCAGGCTCAGCTCCGACGACTTAGCCACGATCGAACGAGCGATGCCGAAGAACGCCGCGCTCGGCGATCGTTATCCGGCCCGGGCGATGGCCGATCTTGACAGCGAGAAGTGATGAACGAACTGCCGATATTGCATCATCAATTCCTTCCGCGCGCAGGCTGGGGACCAATCCGCGAAATACGCGCCTTCATGGTAAGTCCAGTTATGGACTAGAGCTTCAGGTAAACGGATTTGATTTGCGTATAAAGGTCGATCGCGTGCCGGCCGAGTTCGCGACCGATACCTGACTGCTTGAAGCCGCCGACCGGCGAGATCGGATCGATGAATCCGTAGGTATTGATCCATACCGTACCGGCCTTGAGCGCGCGGGCGATCTTGTGGGCGCGCGACAGATCGCTGGTCCAGACCGCAGCAGCGAGACCATAGACCGTGTCGTTACCCTGGAGGACCGCGTCATTTTCGTCCTTGAAAGGGATCAGCGATGCCACGGGTCCGAAGATTTCCTCGCGAGCGATCTTCATGCGATTTTCAACTCCGGTGAAAATTGTTGGAGCGAAAAAGTACCCGCGATCGAATCCCGCTTGTCCCCCCAGCGCGAGTTTGGCCCCTTCGTTGCGGCCGATATCGACATACGACCGTACACGATCGAACTGTTCCTGTGAGACCAATGGTCCCAGCTTCGTTTCCGAGTCGAAGGGATCGCCGGATTTAAGCGCGCCGGCGGCTGCGGCAAGTCGATCGGCAAATTCTTCGTAGCAGTCGCGTTGGACAAATATTCGTGTACCGGCGGAACAAATCTGGCCGGAGTTGGCGCAAAAACCCATCATCGCTGTCGGCACGGCCGCGCCCATATTCGCATCGGAAAAAATGACATTGGGGGATTTGCCGCCGAGCTCGAGCGAGACCCGCTTCAGATTGCCGGCCGACGCGGCCAGAATCAGCTTGCCCACTTCAGGAGATCCGGTGAATGACACCTTGTCGACTCCCGGATGCTCGACGATCGCGCTGCCGGCTCCGGGGCCAAAACCGGTGACAATATTGACCACGCCATCTGGTATGCCAACTTCCGAAAGCAATTCGCCAAATCGAATCGCAGTAAGGGGGGTCTGCTCTGCGGGCTTGAACACCACCGTATTACCGCACGCCAGCGCCGGCGCTATTTTGCGCGCCAGCAGCATTAAGGGAGCGTTCCACGGAATTATCAAACCGCAAACCCCCACCGGTTCGCGCAGCGTGTAGTTGAAAATCGCCGGATCGGATGGGTTGGTCTCGCCATAAATCTTGCTCGGCCATCCCGAAAAATAGCGAAACGTCTCCGCTGCCATCGCCAGCATCGCCCGCGTCATCCAGATCGGCGTGCCGTTGTCGAGGGTCTCGAGCTCGGCGAGTTCTTCGCCGTGCGTTTCGAGCGTCTCGGCGATTCGCAGGATCTGGCGGGCGCGCTGATGAGGTCCGAGCGCGGGCCAACGTCCATCGTCGAATGCCCGCCGGGCCGCGGCTACGGCCTCGTCAACGTCGGCCTTGTCGCCTTCGGCGATCAGCGCCAGCACTTCCTCATTCGCCGGATTGATCGTTTCAAAAGTCTTGCCGGATTTCGACGGGACCCATTTACCCCCAATCAGAAGCTGTTTCTGGGAGCTCTTCAGAAATTCCAGCACGGCAGGTGACGTCGCACCCGCCGCAGCCTTTTCGATCGATAGCGATGCAGTTGCCATTTTCATTCTCCCGTTGGATCAATCGTTCCCCTCGATAACTGCGCCGGGCTTATCGAGCGGTCAATAAGCGCGCTAGTAGCGGCGTGGCGGGCGCGGCAGCGAGTTCCGACCAGCGTCCTTGCTGGATAAATGAGCCCGCCTCAATCGCCGCCACGGATGTGCATAGCTTCTCGAGGACCTCGGCGCGATGGTCGACCACGATCAAGCTGAAACCCAGCGTTGAATGCCATTCGAGCAGGGTATCGATCAGTTCGTTCATGGTAGGGCGGTCCAGAGCCGTGAAGGGCTCGTCGAGCAGGATAAGCGGCGGACGACGTGCGAGCATTCGGGCCAAGGCGATACGGCGCGCCTGGCCGCCGGATATGGCCTTGGCAGAGTGATTCCAGAGAGATCCCAAATCAAGGCGTCGCTTGAGCTCGTCGATCCACTTGGCATTTCCGTTCCGTGAGAGATCTTGT
>DATJRJ010000063.1:0-8538 GCA_035504735.1 Binataceae bacterium (SeqCode) | reverse complement strand
GGCTTATCACCGTGACCAATCCGAACCGGGTCGACCTGATGATCACCAGCATCACGGTCAACGGTGATTTCCTAAAGGCCAGCGATGGATGCACGGGCGTGCTGAAATCAAAAAGCGATGGCGGCCCAAATGCCTGCCAGGTCGGGGTCGCTTTTAGCCCGACAACGACGGGTCCCCTCAAGGGTACGCTGGTGTTCACCGATGACGCCGGGAAAGGCTCGCAGACGATAAATCTCTCCGGCACCGGAAAATAGGCGTCGGCGGAGTCCAGCCACACTGACGGTCCCCAGCCTCTCCGAGCTGATTCGGGGGAATAAAAGTCACATGTTTCGCGTTTGCCGCTGGCGATCAATTCGCCAAGATGGCCAATTTTCTTCTTAGCAAGCCCATTATATTTCAAGTAGATGTATGATAATCTAAAATAGCCAAAAATATCTGCTATCAGTGATTCGGGCGACGGCGCGATCAGGAGGAGGACGAGGCCATGCCGCAGATTTCTCAAGCGATTGGGGAACGGATTCGCGATGGTGGCCGCAAGCAAGCCGTCCTGGTGGTCGACGACGATCCCATCCATCGCACGCTGATAGTGCGCTATCTGCAGCGGCTTGGCTTCGCGGTTGACGAAGCTGCCAATGGCCGCGAGGCCGTCGAGGCCGTGATGCGCGCTGGTTACGCGGCCGTGTTGATGGATTGCGAGATGCCGGAGATGGATGGCTATCAGGCCACTATCGAGATCCGGCGGGCCGAAGGCGCTGCACGGCATACCAGGATCGTCGCGCTTACGGCGAATGGCAACGGCAGCGATCGCGCGCGATGTCTCGCGGCCGGGATGGATGAAACCCTGAGCAAACCGGTCAGACCGGAAACGCTTGCCCAGATGCTCGCGAGCTCGGATGACGTAAATTCTCCCACGAAAGCGGTTGGTGAATCCCTGCCGCTGGGCGGCGCGGACCCGGTACTCGATCCTGAGTTGATTAGCGATCTCCGCGAGGCCGGGCAGGACCTGCTCGATCATCTGATCGAGTCGTTCGTGCAGAATGCTCCGACCCGGATTGCGCAGATGGCCGATGAATTCGCCGGCAGCAATCTGAAAGCGGCCTCGATCAGCGCGCATAACCTGAAAGGCTCGGCGGGCAACCTGGGGGCCAAGCGGATGGCCGGAATCTGTGCCACACTTGATCTGATGGCGCGCAACGGATCGATCGAGAATGTAGCTGTGCTGATAGTTGACTTGCGCGCAGAATATGGGCGTGTTAAAGAGGCGCTCCACGCGGAGCACAGCGCCCAGACCGAGGCTACTGAAGCATAGCGAGGCTTCGCGCGGATGCGCGGGCTCCTTGCAAGATGACCTTTTTCGATCGCATCGAAGAAGTCGAGCCTGCGCCTGAGGATCTCTCGATTCACCTGGCCGACTGGCTGGTGCTGCTCGGCTTCATCGCGTTGTGCGGTGGCGCGGCGGCCACCGGCGGCTTGCTGACCCTGCCGGGCCTCGGGAGCTGGTACCGCGAGCTGCAGAAGCCCGAATGGACGCCGCCCGCGTGGATTTTCGGTCCGGTCTGGAGCGCGCTCTATTTCGTGATGGCGGTGGCGGCGTGGCTGGTCTGGCGTCGGCGCCGATCGTTCAGAGTGGTGGTCCCGTTGCTGCTCTTTGTCGAGCAGTTGATCCTGAATGTTGCCTGGCCAGGCGTTTTCTTTTCGCTCCGCAACCCGGCGCTCGCTGCCGGCGAGGTCAGTCTGCTCTGGTTCTCGATCTTCATTACCGTGATCGCCTTTCGCAATATCAGCGTAGCCGCGGGGGTGCTGATGGAGATCTACCTGGTGTGGGTCACGTTCGCGGCCAGTCTGACGATCGCTATCTGGCGCCTCAATCCGTAAAGGGCGCCGCGTGATGCAAGGCAGATATCCGGTACTTTATCCGCGCCCGGCGGATTTGTTCTCTGGCGGCTAAATTATCCGGGCTGTCGGGATTTCTCACCGGCGGCGAGATGTAGTTCAGCGACCGGATTCAGCCCTGCCGTCCAATGGCGATTGCGCTTGAAGACTTCCGAATCGTGGCCGGGGACGATTCGCGGCAGCTTGTCGCCCACCAGTCCCTTCATCTTCTCGAATTCCTGCAGCACTCGCCACGGATTTCCCTGGATATAGCCCGCCGGCCACATCTTCTCGATGTTGACGTACCAGTAGACGCAATCGCCCGCGATGATATGCGGACCTGCCGGGGTTTCCATCTGAACCCATTGCGAGCCGAACGTGTGAGATTCCGAGGCCAGACGGCAGGTGATGCCGGGCGCGACTTCCCGGTCGCCTTCGAGCAGCGTGACACGGCCGTCCGCTATGGCGCGGTCGAAATCGTCGAAGTTGCTCCAATTCATCGAGGACAGCGCCCACGAGCCCGGCCCTACAGCCTCGATAACCTCGCCCGCGCGAACTTTCTGCCAGCCCTCGTACTCCTCGCGCTGAACGAAGACCCGGGCGTTAGGAAAGGCGACCACATTGCCGCAATGGTCGGCGTGCATGTGGGTCAGGATGACGGTATCGACCTCCTGCGGCCGGAAGCCGATCTTGCTCAGCACCGCTTCGGGCCATTCGATGTCTGTGAACAGATCGCTGAGGGTGCCCTCGGCGGCGGCGAAGCCGCTCGGGCCGAAACCGGTATCGACCGCGATGATGCGCCGATCTTTGGTGCCCGGCGCGGAGACCACCAACGAGTAGAGCATCGGAATCTCGAACATCCCGGTATTGCTGGCGATTGGCGAACCGCCCATGAAATCGCCCGAGACCTTGGTCCGCGCGTAGCCCAGCACCCAGATTGAATAGTCATTCCCCGCCATACATTCTCCCGGAAGACCTGAGCAACGGAACGCCGCCCGTCAGACTGCGAACTCGACCACCGCCGCGCCGCTGCCCCAGATTGGACCGTAGCCCAGAAGCTTGCCCTTGGCGCTTTTCGAGCCGAGCGCGCCGAGCAGCCAATAGAAGGCCTTGAACTGCATATCGGCACCGGTTTTGGCAGCGAAATCGGGGACCGCATCCATCGCCGCGGCGCAATCGCCCTGTGCGATCAGATCGAGCAGCCGCCGATTCTCGGCATCATCGGCCTCGCCGACGATCCGATCTTCGTCGTCCTTGATGTCGTGGGTGAACCAGTGGCCCGAAAGCCCCGAGCATCCGATTACCACGGCGCGCCGGCCGAGCGCCCGCACCGCGTCGCCGACCGCTTTGCCGAGTTTCAGCTCCTCGTCGCGTCCCGCATAGATGTTGCACGAAATGCCGACCACCGGGAGCTGCTTCTTCGGGTCGAAAAAGTCGAGCGTGACCAGCATCCCGGTATCGACCGGAAAGCCCTCGTAATCGACCGGACGTACCTGCAATCCGGCTGCGGTGCCAAGCTCGACGGTGCGCGCGGCGAGCTCGAGGTCGGTGCGGAAATCGTAGGGCAAGTCGCCCAGGTTGTACCAATTTTCGTCGACGTGCATGCCTTTGGGATTGGGCCGCGCCTGCACCATGTGGCCGAGCACCGAAATCCACTGGGTGCTGAAGATCACCAGCACGTCCGGCCGTGCTTCACGCGCATTGGCACCGGCGGTGCGAAAGGCGTTGCGCAACTCGGCGCGGCTGGTCGAATTGCGAGGCAGCACCAGGTGCGGCATGCCGGGTACGATGTAGCCGCCGACGATACGCCCGTCAGGCATGAGCGTGCGCTTCCTGGTGGGTATTGCCGGCATCGGAGAGATCCCACTCGACGACCGCGTTACCGGTCGCGATTACGCTCCAGTAGCCATGGACCTTGGCCGGAATGGTCGGAAAGCCCATCGCCGCCAGCATCCAGAACAGCCCACCCGATTTCACCTCGGCGCTGGTCGCATCGATAAACTCGGGCAGCACCTTCAGCAGCTCGTCCATGTTGCCCTCGCGCATGAGCTGCAGCACGCGCATATCCCACAGATAATTGGTGTGACTGAAGACGTGCTCCTTGCTCATATCCTCGGGCAGCGCGGGGTCGGGCTCGCGATCGAAATGGAAGTGCGAGAGCGTGTTGCTGGCGGCGAGCACGGCGCGCCGTCCGCTTTTTTCGATCGCACGGCGGGTCGCGCGGCCGAGCTTGAACATCTCTTCGATTCCGACCCCGAGCGAGAAGTAATACGGCGAGTTGTTGGCCGAGAGGCTGACGATCGGAATATCCCAATCGGGATTCAGCATGTGCGCGGTGACGATCGTGCCGTAGTCGAGCCGGAAGTTGGGATTAGTCATCTTCTTCGCGGTCAGGCCTTCGGCACTGGCCTCATCGTAAATCGCGTCGGCCAGATCGACGTCGATCGCAGTATCGAAGTTGTAGCGGAACAGATGCGGGAAAATCGGATCAACCGACAGTCCCTTGAGCCGCGGCACGCGAGTGATGTGATGGCCGACCAGCGTCATCCAGTGCGGCGTGTGGATCAGGATCACGTCGGGCTTTTGCGCTTTGATCTTCTCCCGGCAGTTGTCGTATGCCCAGCGCAGGACTTCCCATCCGCCGCTCGAGCGCGGAATGTTCTGCGGCGGGTTCTCGCCATAGACCAGATGGGGTGGATGGGGCGCGATGTAGCCGCTTACGATTTTACCTTTACCAGCCATGATGGTCTTGCCTCCACTTGGTTTTCCGAACCGCGACCGCCTCTCAATATTCCCGTATCTACTGGACCGCGCGCAACCGCTCCATCTGCTCAAACATCTTTTTGATCGTCATGCCGGGCGTGAATCCGAGTTCGAAGAACAGGTGATCGACGCCGTGCTCGCGGGCGTCCTTGACGTCGGCCCTGACCTGCTCGAAGGTGCCGTCGAAGATACGTCCGGCGGCGGGCCGCGGATGCTCGCCGAGGTCGACGTGCGCGCGCATCACGACTTTCAACGCGTCCGGATCGCGCCCGGCCGCGCGGGCGGTCTCGCGGATGAACTGCCATTGGCGATCGAATTCATCCCAGCTCGCCGGGTTGGGCGGTTGCCATCCATCACAATAGAGCGCCGCGCGGCGCATGGCTTTTTCCGTGAAGGCAGCCTGATAAATAGGCGGATGCGGCTTCTGGAGCGGCTTGGGACCGATCTTGCAGGGCGCGATATGATAATACTTGCCGTGGAACTCGACCGTTTCCGCAGTCCAGATCGTAACCATCGCCTGCAGCACTTCAACCATCCGGGCTTCGAGCCCGCGCTTGGTCATCCCGCAAGCTTCGTATTCGTCGCTCGACCATCCGATGCCGATCCCGCAGATCACGCGCCCGCCCGAGAGCACGTCGAGGGTCGCCAGCCGTCGCGCCAAAATCAGCGGACCGTAATAGGGACCGACCACGATACTGGTGCCGAGCTGAACGCGGCGGGTGAGCGGGGTGACGAAGGTGAGCGTCTCGATCGCGTCGAAGATACGCTGATAGACTTCGGGCAGCAGGCCGTCGGGAGTGTCGCTGTAAGGTTCGCGTGGTTTGAGCGGCCACATCAGGCGCTCGTTGGTCCACAGCGAATCGTAGCCGAGCTTTTCGGCCGCCTCGGCGAACCTGGCGATCGGTTCCGGGCCGGTCTCGTTGCCCATCTGCGGAAGACAGATTCCGAGCTTCATCGCGAATTCCTTTCGGTGGCTGAGATTACCGCAAGCGCGGCATTACCTCTTGAGCGAACAGCTCCTGGGTGCGGGCCGCCTTCCAGAGCTCGATATTGCCAAAGTGATTGATGATCAGGATTTCGTCGACGTCGACGACTTTTCTAAGCGCCTCGCACTGCTCCAGCACCTGGCTCGCAGTGCCGACGAAAGCGTAATCCTCGGTCACGATCTGTTCGTAGCTGAGCTTGGGCAGCATCTCCATCAACTCGCTGGCATAGAAGGCGTAATTGCTGTTGAGCAGGCGCTGCTTGATGGCAGGGTCGCCGCGCAGAGTCGGCACCGCGCTCGAGTTGTAAGCGAAGAACTTCTTGAGTGCTACTTCACATTCGAGCCGGGCCCGCCGCTCATCTTCGGTGATATAGACCGCCCGCACGCAGGCGACGACCGGCTTGGTGCCATACTTGGCGCACGCCTCGCGATACCGATCGACGCCCGGCTTGAAAGCGGCGACCGGCGCGGGACCGCCGAAGGCGAGTGCCCATCCCTTACGTGCGCCCAATTCGAACGCCGCGCCGCTGGTTCCGACCATATAGACCGGCGGCATCGGTTTCTGCACCGGTTTGGGCACCACGGAGACGTCCTTGAGCTTGTAATACTTGCCATCGTACGAGAAACGCTCGCGCGTCAGGGCCAGCTCCAGGATGTCGAGCGATTCCTCGTAACGACCCTGCGTCTCCTCCATCGGGATCCCTGCGGGCGGATATTCCCAGGCGTGACCGCGGCCGACGCCGATATCCAGCCGGCCATTGGTCATGATGTCGGCGAATGCCAGCTCACCGGCGCGGACTGCGGGATTGCCCAACGGCAGCGTATGACAGAGGGCACGGAAGCGGATGTTGCGGGTCTTCTGTGCGGCCGCGGAAAAGAGCGCGAGCGGATTCGCCGAGATGCTGAATTCCTGGAAGAAGTGATGCTCGATAACGCTGAAGACATCGTAGCCGAGCTGATCAGCCTGCTCGATCAGGCCGAAGACTTCCCAAATTGTCTTGGCGTAATCGACACCGTAGCCGTTCTGAATCTCGCTGTAGATCCCGAAGCGCAGTTTACTCGCCATACTGAGTCACCATGCCGCGTTTGATTTGAGGAGCTGGTCCTCAAGCCTCGGCAGTCTAACATTGAACTCCGGCCTGACCCAGCGCAGCCGCCGTCCGCTGCGCTGCTATCTGGTCGCGACGCCCGGTTCTTGAGGCGGTCGAGATCGTCGCCAATGCCGTCTGATAGACGCCGATCGCGACTACCCGCTCCGCCGTTCCAAGTGGACTTTTTCGATCGCCTCGGGAGCTGCCGCCACTCCGCGTCGAAGTTAACCAGGACCAAGGCTCGATACTCTTTAGGGCGATCATAGGCCAAGTTATGCGATCGCGAGTCGTTCAGAGTAATCGTTCGTTCCGCCGCCTATTTAAGCTGTCCTTGACAGAAGTATCAGTGAATGTTATCCGAGACACCTGATTGAGGAGCGGCTAAAACCGCTTAGATTTCAAGAAGTTAAGGGCATCAACGCGCGAGGGGACTAGCTGCACCTTTCGCCCATTGGCACGACCCACACGGCGCGACCGGCCAAATCACCGGCGCCGCATGGGGCCAGCAAAGGGAGTCCGGAAAATGCGGAAAGTATTGGTTCTTTTGCTCGGGTTTCTAATCGCTTGCGCGACGCGCTTGCCGGTTGCTCAAGCCGCGGGTTCGGAAGCCAGTATTCCTCCCGGAACCGTAATCACCGAAAAGAATTGGGAGCAGTACAAGCAGTTCATGAACCCGGGTCTGCAGGCGCTCTGGGCCGGCACTTACGAATGGAAGCTGGGTCCCGATTACTCGATGGAGATCGGGCCGACCTTGCATTATCCCCCACCGCCGACCTACGCCAAGCTGACCGAACAGTATGCCTCGCAGGTCCAGATCGAGACCCTGCCTGACGGCCGTCATATTCTGAAGAACTACGTCGCCGGCCTGCCGTTCCCGAATCCGCAAGAGCCGATGAAGGGCTGGAAGATCCTGGCCAACGACTGGTACGCGTACGTTCCCCATATCATCTGCAACGATACCTCCGGGCAGGTGTTCCGCGATCGGATGGGCAACGTGACCTCGAACGAGATCATAATCGTGCTGCGGATCTACGATCACATCGCGGATGCCGGCATGGGGGTTAGCGATCCCTCGCAGGCGGGGGTCTACTACACCGAATATTTCGAATTAACCAAGCCTGAGCAGGCCCGCTATACCGCGGTTCTGACCGTTTATTATCGCGATCAGACCAAGAACGAAGATACTTTCCTGTTCGTGCCGGCACTGCGCCGGACGCTGCGCCTGTCGTCGGCGGCGCGCTGCAGCCCGGTATTCGGTTCCGATGCGACCAACGATGATACGCGGCACGGCGCCTTCAACGGTAATATCACCAAGTTCGACGCGACCTGGCTCGGCGACGGCCGGGTGATCGCGCAGCCGAACCCGGACGTAATCAAATCAGGCGATATGAGCCAGTTTCTGCCGCCGCTGTTCTTTCCGAAGCCTGACATCGGCAAATGGGAAGTGCGCGACGTCGACATAATCGACGCGCGGCACATACCCGCGTTGCGTCCCGGCTACTGCTACGGCAAGCGGATCCTCTACTGTGACAAGGAATCGCACAACGCCAAGTGGGCCGAGTTGTACGATGAGAACATGAAACTCTGGAAGATTTTCTATGACCCGCAAGGCATGGTGAAGACCAGCGAGGGCAGCTACTGGACCAATGCCGCCTGGGGCACCATTATCGACGTCCAGAATATGCACGAGAGCTTTGTGCATCTGTCGGGGCCTAGCGGACCGTTCCGCGCCAACTCCGACTGCGCGAACGTGAGCGGCCTCAACCTGACCGACTCAGGACGCTATGGCAGCGTGCGGGGGTTGTCAGAAATCATGCGTTAAGTAAC
>DATJRJ010000062.1:0-2094 GCA_035504735.1 Binataceae bacterium (SeqCode) | reverse complement strand
TTTTCCACGCCCTTGGCCGGTTTGTCCGGGCACTGCCTTATCCGCCATGGGCCAAGCTGCTCGGGGGTTTGTTCGTGGTCGGTGTGATCGCTATCGGATTGCCACAAAATCTTTCAGATGGCTATCCTTACATAGATTTGGCGATGAAAGGCCAGCTAGCGCTATGGCTGCTTGCATCATTAGCAATTGCAAAATTCGTCGCCAGTGCGATCTCGCTGGATTGCGGCGCCGCAGGCGGAGTCTTCGGCCCGATTTTCTTTATCGGAACGATGGCGGGCGGTGCGTTTCGCGGCGTTTCTCATCTACTGCTGCCACGCATCACCGGCCCGTCTGGATCATACGCGCTGGTCGGCCTCGGATCGTTTCTGGCGGCGGTCACACATGCTCCTCTGACAGCGCTGTTTCTGCTATTCGAGATGACACAGCTCAACTATTCGGTCGGTTTGCCCGCGATGATCGCGACGATCGCCGCGCTGGTGGTGGCGCGCTCAATCGAACCCGAATCGATAGATACTTACAGCCTGGCGCGCGAGGGCAAGACGCTCGAAATCGGGCGTGATCGCTTGCTTCTGACGCATCTTCCAGTAGCGTCGGTGATGACCAAGAACGTCGATATTCTCCACGAGAATTCCTCGCTAACCGATGTGCTGCGCATCGCAGGCGACTCAGAACATGCGACGCTGCCGGTCGTCAACAGCGACGGGGATTTGGCGGGGATCGTCATTACGCGGGATTTGCTGGGTATCCTGGCGTCGGGTACCGAGCTGGGCCCGTTAGTCAACGCGTACGATCTCTGCCGCTCGAATCCTCCCGTAGTCACGCCTGACGCAAATCTCGATCAGGCCGCGCAGCTGATGGAATACGAAGCGCTTGAGGAGCTGCCGGTTACCGCCACGCCAGGCGGCGGCAAATTCCTGGCATTAGTGTCGCGCCGATCAATTGCCCAGGCGCTGAATCGCGTTACGGTGTCGCTGGCGTCGATGGAACAGGGTGATCGAGGGATCTTCTGGGCCAGCGGTTATCGTGTCAGCCGGATCACCATCCCGGCGACGGCCGATGGAAAGTCGCTGCGCGACCTCGATCCGCGTGCGCGGTTTGCGGTCAGCGTACTCGCAATTCAGGATGGCCAACTGCCAGATTCGGGCTTTGCGCCGATCGCGCCTGACCGCCGGCTCAAGGCAGGCGATACCGTCGTCGCGTCCGGGCGGCCCGCTGATCTGCGCCGCTTCACGCGCGAACTCGAAGGTGCCGCCGCGACCTGAGCGGATAACGATCCGAGACGCGAGCTTTCAAACCTTCGCCATAATCTCGTCGCGGAAGCGCGACAACTCGGTCTCGCTCCCAGCTCCTAACGGCGTTCCGAAAAGCGTGCGCTCGACCCCTAGTTCAGCCAATTCGCGCACCTCGTCTAGCGTCAGCGGATGGCCAGTACGAAGGCTCAAGGTGATCTCGACCGGCTTGGCGCGATCAGCTCCGCGCTCGGTCTCGCGCAACTTCGCGATTAGAGTTCGAGTTTCCTCAAAGCTGCGCGCGACCGCATACCAGCCGTCGCCATAACGGACCGCTCGCTTAATCGCCAGGTCGCTGGTGCCGCCCACGACTATTGGCGGATGCGGCTTCTGAATCGGCTTGGGATAAAAGCGAACACCATCAACTGAGATCGTCTTGCCGTGATAGGAAGGCTCGTCTTTGGTCCATAGCTCTTTCATCAATTCGATATATTCGCGCGTCTTGAGCGCACGATCCTTAAAGCTCGCACCGGTTACCGCGAATTCCTCTGCCCACCAGCCAACGCCAATTCCGAAGATGACGCGGCCGTTACTCAGAACGTCGAGTGAGGCGACCGCCTTCGCCGTCGCTATCGCATTCCGTAGCGGCACGACGAACACTCCTGTCGCCAGCTTGATCTTGCTGGTCACTGCAGCCGCATAGGTTAGAGCCAGCATCGGATCGTGGAACGGAACATTGAGCGGAGCCGGAAAGCTGCCGTCCTTGGAGTAGGGATATTTCGACTCCGACTGCACGGGAATGATTAGATGCTCGCCAATCCATGCGGAATCGAAGCCGAGCTCTTCGGCGTTGCGGATGTTGCGG
>DATJRJ010000061.1:0-6079 GCA_035504735.1 Binataceae bacterium (SeqCode) | reverse complement strand
GCGAACATGTCACCGCGGCGCTACGAACTGTCTGATTTCGAGTGGTCGATCATTGAGCCGCTGCTGCCGAACAAGCCGCGCGGCGTGAAGCGCTCGGATGATCGCAAGGTGCTCAATGGCATCGACTGGCGGCTGCGAACGGGCTCGCCGTGGGCGGAGATTCCCGACCGCTACGGGCCTTCGACGACCTGCTACAATCGCTTTGTACGCTGGGCCAAGATCGGCGTCTGGGATCGGATATTCGAAGCGATCTCAAAAGCCTACGATGGCGACCTGCAAATGATCGACAGTTCCTCGATCCGCGTCCACCAGCAGGGTGCGAACGGCAAAAAGGGGGGTCTGAAGAAACGTTGTCCGCCACTGGGGACGTCGCTGGAAGCCGCTGCATGGGGCGCTCGCGAGGCGGACTGACCACGAAGATCCACGCCCTTGTCGACGCCAACGGCTTGCCCATTCTGCTGAAGCTGACGGCCGGCCAAGCTCATGACGGGCGAAGCGCCGCCGACATGCTCGACGGTCTCGGAGAAGGTCAAATCCTGCTGGCCGATCGCGGCTACGACAGCGACGCGTTGAGAGAGCAACTCGCAAGCCAAGGCGCAGGGGGCAACATCAAGCCAATGCCCAACCGGGTGAACGTCCCCTCGTTCAGCGCCTATCTCTATCGCTTCCGAAACCTCGTCGAATGCTTCTTCAATAAGCTCAAGCATTTCCGGGCGGTGGCGACGCGCTACGAAAAGCACGACGTCAACTACCTCGCCCTCGTCAAACTCGCCGCCATACGAATATGGTTCCGCTTTATGAGTCGGTGACCTACACCGATCGCCATAGCCGCCGCGTCTTAACATCCTCTGCTATTATAATCGCAAAGATTTGAAATTTCGAAGACTTTTGGCTGGGTTTAGTGGAAAGCCTTTCGACAATAGATCCGATAGTTGTCCCGCGCGTTGACGTGCACAATCCGCTCCTCGATATGCAGCGTCTTGAATGCCCGTTCAAGGAATTGCCCGAGGGAATCGTAGCTCTCACCCAGCCTTGAGGCGAGACGTTTAAGGCGAATGCGGCGGCCGGTAAGTTCCGTACGCAGAACCTTGAATCCCGCCTTCTGTAGGAATTCAAGGGCTCTTGCTCGGGACATGAACAAGGTGTGGTCGAAACAATAGTGTCGGTGACGCCGGCCCATGATCAATGGGATGAGCGTATCCATTATTGGTATCTCAATCGCGAGCAGGCCTGTCTCAGTTAGGATTCGACGCAGATTCACCAGCGTTTTCATCGGCTCTGTAAGATGCTCCATAACGTGAAACATTGCGATGACGTCAAAGCTTCTATCTTCCAAATACAGCTGGGGGATAACTGTCTCGTGCACGCTCAAATCGAACTGACGACGCGCGTATCCGGCCGCCACCGGATTGGGCTCAATCCCAGTGGGCTCGTACCCGGCGCCGCGCGCAAGCGCGAGAAAGTGTCCAGTGAGGCATCCGAGCTCGAGCAACTTTCCGTTGGGTTGATAGCGCTTGATCGTTTTAATTATGTCCTGGAAGTCATCAGTCTGGTCCTCCTCCTTCTGCATGATCGCGTCGGGAACTGGTTTCGGACTTTGCAGCAGCTCCGATATCCAGCGGCTGCGAACATATTTCAGATAACACTGCGAACAGCGAACGACGTTGCCACATTCCTGGTGTACGAGAACAAGCTGGTAGTCCGTTGATCCGCACAGCGGGCAGTTGATGAAAACGTCGACTGCCCGCCGGATCGGCTTCAGCGCAAGCTCTTGTGTCATGTTGCCGCACCCCTGTCTCTGCAAGCGTACAACTCTCACCACGCACTTGTACAAGGTGTAGGCGCGCTTGTTATAGATTCGGGCGTCACCGACGTCTACCCGGAGATCACTCGGCATCCTTCACCTCCGTCTTGCGACCGGGCCCGTTGCGGATGCGCCGAGCGTTGCCGACGATGAGGTCAACAATGTCCTTCCAGCACGGCATAAACTGGCCGCCAGTAGACGCCGGTAGTTTCCATGCCGCCATGCGTCACCACCGCCGGGAGCCACTCTCGCAAGGCTTCGAGGTCTCGTGTCACAGTATGGAATCGGCGCGCCTCCTTCGTCGGTCGATCCCCGGACGCGCCGATCAGAAGACACGACCGTCTCCTTGTGCATGTCCAATCCAGCACCGCTCAATAATCACCCAGATCATCGCCTCCTGCCACCAGACGGCGACCGTGACGCCGGAGGTACTTCGAGACACTGCCACACGTGCTCCCCGTTCCCGAGTGCGACAAAGAATGGTACCTTTAAATTTAGGCGACGCGGATCGGACTGCTTACCGGGATCAAACCACCGCAGAGATTCGACATGATCGCCCGAGCCGAGACTGGAACGAACTGGCGCCCGCCGCCGGCGTTTTCATTCATAATGATGCGCCGCCGGCGCTCGTTGGCTGCTTTGACCGGACTGTCATTCACGGCTATCTGACCGCGCTGTCGCGGCCACTGGTGGTGCACTTCTTCCGCGACATCGTCGGCGTCGCCGAGGTCAGCAAGGAGGCGCTGAGCCAGCGGACGAACGACTATCAGCGCTGGCTGGAAGCCTATGCGCGCAATCATTGATCCCGATCGAGTGGGCGGAGAAGGGTTGCGCAAGGAGGAGGACGCCCTGCCCTGGCTAAACCGGATGGCGCGCGCGCTTAGGGTGTCTGTAGCGGCTCGGTGCCGACAAGATCGCGGCGATCTTCCGCACGCGGCTCCATCGCCGCACACGCGGGGAAGCCGGGCACACTCGGGGTTGATCGCGAAAGTCCTGTCAGTAGCAGACGATATGTCCGGTTTAGGTAGCACGCGATCTGTCCGGTAGCGTCTGGCCCTTTTGGGGGTTGGATGCGCCGATCGGAAGCCCTTCAGGGTGTGCGTGCGATGAGGTTTTTGGGAATTTTGGGCCGCTACGAGGCGGCGGAGTTCAGCCAGATGGAGGCAGCCGAGCTGCTTGGGGTCGACGAGCGGACGTTTCGGCGCTGGCGCCAGCGGTTCGAGGACGACGGCGAGGCGGGACTTTTGGATCGCCGGCTAGGTAAGGCGTCGGGCAAGCGGGTTCCGGTCGATCGTGCGGACGAGGTCGAGGCTTTGTACCGCGAGCGCTACAAGGGCTTCACGCCAAGCATTTTCATGAGCATCTTGCGGCGCGGCACAACTTCTCCTGGGGCTATACCTGGACGAAGACGTTTCTTCATTCGAAGGGTCTTCTGGAAAAGGCGAAGCGGCGCAGCGCGCACCGGCGCAAGCGGGAGCGTCGGCCGATGCCTGGGATGATGCTGCATCAGGACGGCTCGCGTCATGTCTGGCTTCAGAGCCAGCCGGCGCTGGACTTGATTGTCACCTTGGACGACTCGACGGGGGCGATCTATTCGGCGTTCCTCACCGAGGAGGAGGGCACGGCTTCGACGTTCAGGGCGCTGAAGGAGACGTTCGGCGCCCACGGGCTGCCGATGAGCCTCTACACGGACCGCGGGTCGCATTACTTCCATACCGCCGAGGCGGGCGGCAAGATCGATCGCAGCCGTCTGACGCAGGTGGGCCGGGCACTCGAGCAGCTCGGCGTCGAGCATATCGGGGCCTATTCGCCACAGGCGCGGGGACGTTCGGAGCGGGCCTTCCAGACCTTGCAGGACCGGCTGGTGAAGGAGTTCGGCCTCGCCGGGATTACGTCGGTTGAGGCGGCCAACGCCTTCCTCCGCGACCTCTATCTGCCCGCCTACAATCTGCGCTTCGCCGCGCCGGCGGCCGAGCCGGGTTCGGCCTTCAGTCCGATCCCGGGCGTCGACCTCGACGAGATTCTATGCGTGCAGGAGGAGCGCCAGGTCGGCAACGACAATTGCGTGTCCTCCCGAACGCTCAAACTGCAGATCCCGGAAAGCCCGCTGCGCCCGCACTTCGTCAAGGCGAGGGTGAAGGTTCACCTCTATCCTGACGGCTCACACGCCGTCTTTCACGGACCGCGCTGCATCGGCAGGTACGACGACACGGGAGCCATCCGCGACGCCAAAGACGCCGCTTAAATCCCACAGGAAGAACAAAAGCAGAAGAAGCGGACATTTGATGTGCTACCAAAACCGGACAAGTTAATTCGCTATCGACATTGATCGCGAAAGTCCTGGTCGAAAAGGAACGGATTCGCTAGACTGTCACGCGGTAGCTAGCTCGGGTTTGTGCTGACGGAGAATGAGATGGACGCGGCAAGCTCCCAGCCTAGGATCAAGCAGTTTATTCGCAAGATGAAACGGCATGGTCGGCATGTGCCGAAGATCATCAATTATGGCACGCCAAAAAAACTGGCTAATATCATGCTGGCGGAGTGGGAATTGCGCCAGCAAAAAACCACTTTACGATGCCTACCCTACTATTATTTCATCGATGTTTGCAATGTCTGTAACCTGCGCTGTCCGTTGTGCCCGACCGGCAATACCACGATTGCCCGGAAGCAGGCGGTGCTCTCGCTTGATCAATACAAAGAATTTTTTGGCAAGATAAAAGACTACGCTTTGGTAGTCTCGATGTACAATCACGGCGAACCCCTACTTAACCCCGAGATATTCTCCATTATCGAACACACCCATCGAAATCGGGTTGGAACGAACATCAGTTCCAACTTCAACTGGCCGCAACCAGTTGAAATCAACGATTTCATACGCAGTGGCCTGGACTACGTGACAGTGTCGCTCGACGGCGTGACGCAGGAGACCTACCAGCAATACCGAGTACGCGGCGATGTTACCGAGGTGTTTGACAACCTGAAGCGGCTGCTTTCGGCGAGGAAGGCCCTCAAGTCCAAGACACCGTTTGTTGAATGGCAGTTCATCGTATTCAAGCACAACGAACATGAAGTGGACGCGGCGAGAAAGTTGGCTTCGGAGATTGGGGTAGACCTTTTGCGTTTCATATCGCCCGGCGTGGGTCCAGAGGATATGCACAACCTGGAGCTTCAAGAAAAATGGATGCCAAGGAATCCTTTGTATTGGGAGCGGAATCCGAGACTTGTTGAGGAGCGGGGATATGTATTTGACCGAGCCTGCTTCTATCTTTATCGGTCGATGTTTATTTATCCGGGCGGCGGGGTCACGCCGTGTTGCTTCGCGCACGACGACAAATGGGATTTCGGCAACCTTTACAACAACTCCGTGTCGGAGATCTGGAACAACAAGACCTACAGGTCCGCACGGATGCTTTTCTCAAAGAGCCCGCCGACCGAGGATCGAATCGAAACGATTTGCGACAAGTGCACGGTCTTTCGACAGGACGGAGCTCATCTCTGCGGGGTGCGCGCCGCTCATGAGGTTTTCCTGGAAGAGCGAAGGCGTCTTGCGGATCGCGTGGCGGTTCCGGCCGACTAACCCATTCAGTGTTTCAGGAAACGCCTGATCTTTTCTGGCGCTGAACCGTGTTTCTGTTGCTTTGAAGACCTCTGACGGCCTCCGCGGAGGCTGAGCAATGTTGATCTCCCGACGGATGGTGATGTTGGTCGCCGTTACTGCGATCGCAGCGATGGCATTTAGCCTGCCGTTATTGGTCGTTTTCTT
Organism: Binataceae bacterium (SeqCode); assembly: GCA_035504735.1. GTDB lineage: Bacteria > Desulfobacterota > Binatia > Binatales > Binataceae > JAJPIG01. The sequence goes on along the minus strand of DATJRJ010000061.1, from coordinate 512 downwards.
TGGAGCGACATCGGAAATCTTCATGCGCTTCAACACGATGGAGGCGGCGCTGCTGGGCTATGCGCAGCACCCTTTGCTGGGAGTGGGCCTACGGCATAGCCTCGTTCGAACCGACAAGGTCAATGCGGTGCGGTCCGAAATCCCGGCTGTTACCCATATCGACCAATCCGCCCGGCTGCAGACCGTTCATCGAGAGAGTAATCCTCGCTACCACGCGCTTATTACGGCCTTTAAGGCCAGGACCGGCTGCCCGGTGTTGGTAAACACCAGCTTCAATGTGCGCGGTGAGCCGATTGCCTGCATGCAGGAAGACGCGTTTCGCTGTTTTATGGGCACCGAAATCGAGGTGCTGGCCGTAGGCCACTGTCTGCTCCGGAAGGAGCGACAGGATCCGGCGCTGAAGCTCGACTATCGCAACGTCTTGGACCCGGACTGACGGGAATGGTTCGAGACGCCCTTCCGTGGAAGATGGCAATAAACCCGGCGGGTTCGGCTTCCGGAGGTTTCTGTTC
>DATJRJ010000060.1:0-5716 GCA_035504735.1 Binataceae bacterium (SeqCode) | reverse complement strand
CAGTCTGCGCACTGGAGAAAAGTTTGGTGATACTCAGACGTCGCAACAAACCCGCTTAGCAGCGCTTAAATTGGTGCTTCTTATTTCGACCAGTTTTGCTATGGTCAGTGCCAGCGAGGCCCAGCGGTTTAACGGTACACCGGGCGCGCAGGATGCAATGTACTTTTCGAACTCAAAAGTACTGCCAGCGCCAGCGCTCAAATTCGGCGGGGTCATCAAGCGCAATGCTGCCCAGTCCAAGCCGTGGTGGCCGCCGCGGATTGTTCCGCCCAAAGCGCGCCAAACATCTTGCTAATCGTGACCGACGATACTGGCTTCGGAGCCGCCAGCACCTTTGGCGGCGTGATTCCGACACCAACCCTCGATCGGTCAGCGAAGATGGGATTGCGCTACACCAACATGAACTCGACGGCGCTCTGCTCGCCGAGCCGCGCTGATCAGGGGCCGTAATCATCATTCAGTGGGTTTTGGGGTAGTCTCGGAGGAGGCCACGGGTTCCCAGGCTACAACAGCGTCATCCCTGAGAATTAAGCGACCATCGGCCGGATCCTGCAGGAAAATGGCTATGCCACTTCCTGGTTTGGCAAGGACCTACAAGCTCGGATTTATCAGCAGCGCCTCGAACAACTCGGCGCTCCGATCATGTAATGGCGCCGATGTATAACTTCCTTCAAGGAAAAGCTGCTCATGCTTTGAGAAGTCCGGTTCTCATCTGGATATGCATGCAGCTCGCGCTCGGCCTTCTGGAAACCACTACTTCGCCTTCTCTCGCGCTCGCTCAGCAGGCCGCAGCCGGTCTTCCAGAGGCCGAGGAGCCGCTGAGCGAAAAAGAGTACGACCCGACAGCGAGTCTGACGCAGGTGCAGATCAAGGATATTTATACGCCTGCCGAGTACGGTACCAATGCACAGCCGAATACCGTACAGATCAGGCCCATACTTGCAATTAGTGGTCTCTCGCTCATTCTTTTGGAGCAACTCGTCAGGCCGACGATCAGGGTCGTCACTGCTCCTACAGGAAAGGGGTCAACCACCTCCAGTGCGTACGATGACATGCAGCTGCTCGATCTATTCGTTATGCCCTGGCCAAACTATGAGACGACGCACTTTCGGTGGGGCATCGGACCATATCTCGTCTTTCCTACTTCAACAAGCCATCTTACCGGCCAGGGCGCTTGGCAAATGGGACCGGCTGCTGCCTTCGGATACCGTGGGATTCCTGGACTGCAGATTGCAGGTTTGGTCCAGCAAGCAACCTCGTTCGCCTATACTTCCTCACAGTCGAAGCCGGTAAGTTCGCTGACCTTCCAGCCGATCTTCAGCTATCAACTAGGCCGGGGATGCTACCTGAAATCGAGCGATGCAACCTGGACCTTCAACCTGCGTCACGACACCTCGACGACGATTCCTTTGAGTGCTGGTTTCGGTAGAGTCTGGAGAGTTTCGCCAGGGTTTGCAGTGGACACATCGATATCAGGCGAGTGGATGGTGTACCGGCAATTCGCCAACCAGACCGAGCAAACGACCGTAAATTTCCAGGTGAGTTTTTTATTCCCGAGGGCTCGACTTTAGCCAGCCTCGTTGACTGCGATAAGTCTATGAGTGTCAACCGATTTAAGAACGGCTCGGAGTGGGTAAACGACCACCTGAGCTATTGTGATGGCACTCCCCAACATGACGCGTATTTAAAAGCCTGACCGTAGCCACGTTCGTGCTCTCGCATTTAAACATTTCGGACGAGCCGGCATGATAACGACTTTGGTCGGATGCAGATCATACAGCAAGGCAGAATTAAATATTCGATCAAGCGCATCCGCCTCGAAGATATCAACGAGAACCTCGAACTCATGCGCGACGGCGATATCATCGGGCGTGCCGTTATTGCGTTTGGCGAAGGTGTGAAACGCGTTGGTCGGAAAGCAGCGGAAGCGACAATGGCAGGCAAAGATGACGAACAGGAGGCACGTCACGTATACTCGCCATACGCTTACGACCGGACTCGCAGTCTTTCTGTATACATTTCATGGGAGGAAACACGATGGCATCAGAGAAAGCCATTGAGGCAAAGAACAAAGAGGCCGTGCAAGCCGGCTTCTACGCATGGCACGAAGGATCGGGCAGCCCCTTTGACCTGTTAATTCCCGAAGCAAAGTGGACAATCGTGGGGAACGCAACCGTGTCGAAGACTTACAACGGTAGGCAGGAATTCTTGGACCTTGTAATCGACCCGTTTAACGCCCGCCTGCAGCGGCGGCTGATTCCCACTGTTCGTGGTCTTTACGGCGATGGGGACATGGTAATCGCGCTGTTCGACGCTGAAGCGGTTGCTCACGACGGCAAGCCGTACCGAAATACCTATACTTGGTACATGAAGATGCGTGATGGGAAGATCGTTGATGTGATCGCGTTCTTTGACACAATCGAGTTCAACGATCTGTGGACAAGAGTCAAGCCGAAGTAAAAAACTACGCGCTTTCGGCAAACTGCGAGGAGGCTGACACCGCAGCGGCGCGAGTCCGTTTCCGTCACTTTACCTTGACGTTGCACCACCTTCCGACAAAACGTTGCCCCAAAGAGGTCGCTCACTCGTTCAACGCGGTAGATGCCAAATCTCGTAGCCGAAATTATTCCGAATAACTGCCGGAGATAAGACATTCCTTGGACTCGGTGGCGGAGCTGAGTCGATTCGAACGCTTATATATGAACCGGCCTCGGCCGCAAGCCGTTTAATCGCTTAGGGTGCGCCGGTTGCCTAACAACCTCGCGATAGCTGAGAATCGTGATTGTCAGTATCGGGAGGCACTATGAGCGACGCGCGCAATGGAGCGGAGTTCAAGCCGGTGATATGCGTGGCCTGCAGCCAGCAATGCGGCGTTATCGTGCGGCTCGAGGGCGGCCGCGTGACCGGGATTACCGGCGATAAGGAACACCCGGTGAGCCGGGGCTTCATCTGCGTCAAAGGCAGTCAAGCTCCGGAGTTCCATTATCGCGACGATCGCGTTCATTGGCCGCTGAAACGAGTTGGGGCGCGCGGCGAAGATCGATGGGAGCGGATCGAGTGGGAACAGGCGATCGAAGAGATCGCCCGCAAAATTCGCGAGTTACGGGATCGCTACGGCGCGGAAAGCATCGCGGTCTCGACCGGCACGCTGCACGGCGCCGACTGGGGGATGGGCGAGCGGTTCCTGAACCTGCTCGGCAGCCCCAACATGGTCGGGCAGGACAAGGTCTGCACCGGACCGATCGCGATTGGCGAGGCGCTGACATCGGGCTATGGCCCAAGCGGCTACACACCGCCGATTCCCGGCATAACGGGATGCATAGTGCTGTGGGGATTTCGTCCGGCCGCGGGAAAACCGCTGGCCTGGAAACAGATCGTGCAGGCTATGCGATCCGGTACCAAGCTGATCGTAGTCGATCCGCTCCGCACGCTCGAGGCGCGTCAATCGGCCCTTTTCGTGCAATTGCGCCCGGGCAGCGATTGCGCGCTGGCGCTAGGATGGCTCAACGTCATCATCAGCGAAGGCCTGTATGATCGCGAATTCGTCGCCGGCGAAACGATTGGCTTCGAGGCCTTGCGCGAGCGCGCGGCCGAGTACACGCCAGCCCGCGTCGCCGAACTCACCTGGGTGCCGGAATCCTTGATTGTCGAATCGGCCCGCACGTTCGCGCGTTCCGGGCCCGCGATTCTTGCTCCGGGCAATGGCCTGTGCCAAATCGGGGCAACTTCGGTGCAGGCGGCCCGCGCCCTCGCCTGTATCGTTGCGATCACGGGCAATCTGAATCGCCGCGGCGGCCATATGGTCATCGGTCCGCCGCACAAGATCGTCGCGAACGGCGACGCGATCATGATGGATAGATTGTCCGACGCACAACGCGACAAGCGGCTCGGAGCAGATCGTTTCACACTGCTGAACGGAGATAGTTATCGGCTGTTCGCGGATGCGCTTGGCCGGGCCTGGTTCGGGAAGCGGCACATCTTCAGCATCTTCACCTCCGCTCACGAGCCGATGCTGTGGGACGCAATCGTGGACCAGAAGCCCTACCCGGTGAAGGCGTTGATCACGCAATATCACAATCCGCTCGGCGGCAGTCCGAACGCACACAAGGTCGCCGCGGCCCTAAAGCATCCGAATCTCGAACTGTCCGTCGCGCACGATCTCTTCAAGAGCCCTGCCGCCGTGCTTGCCGATTACATCCTGCCAGCCGCGCATTGGCTCGAAAAGCCGTACTTCTCGGAAGGGTTCTCCTTCCTCGGGATGATTGGCGACTACGCCGAGGCCAACGAAGCCGCGATCGCTCCTGAGCACGGTCATCGGACCGACTACGAACTCTGGCGCGATCTAGGGCGCTACCTCGATCAGTCGGCTGAATGGCCGGATCGCGTCCAGCAACTGTGGGAACAGTGGCTTGGGTCGGCGAGCATAACCCTTGACGAACTCGAGCACCGGCGCGGACCGTGGCGCGATCCAAATATGACAACCGGAAATGGCCAGCGGCCGTACGGCACGGTCAGCGGCAAAGTCGAACTGCGTTCAGAACTGCTCGAGCGATTTGGGGTGGACGCGCTGCCCGGCTACGAGGAATCGAGCCTATTTCGGGAACACGCGCGCGACTTTCCGCTGGTACTCACGACCGGTGGACGCGTGATCGAAGGATTTCATCAGAACGCGCAGCAGATGTCGGCGTTCCGCAAACGCTTTCGTCATCCGACCGCCCAGGTTCACCCTGAAACCGCCGCGGCCGCGGGCATCCGGGATGGCGACTGGGTTTTAATTGAGACCCCGTCCGGCCGTGTCGCCCATCGGGCGCATCTGACAGAGGTCGTGCACGCGCGGGTCATTCAGGCGGATCGATGGTGGTACCCGGAAGCCGAAGCCGCCGCGCCATCGTTCTACGGAGTGCTCGAAACGAACATCAACGCCTGTATAGACAACGATCTGGAAGCATGCGACCCGATCATGGGTGCGTGGCCGTTGCGTGCTTTCCCATGCCGGCTCACGCGGTTAAACGAACCGCCGCCGCAGTCCCGATCGGCTTGACGATCGCCGCGCTCGCGATCCGCCGGGCAGAGTGTTTGCCTGCGCATTGGTTCCGGCTGAAAGCGGTTCCGTCGAAAACCAAAGTAATGAACGATACGGAACTACGAGGGGCGTACCGGTCCTAACCTCGAATCCGCTTTGAGCGACGAGACGTTTCGCGATGGTCCTGCGCGACCCGCACCTGGTCGTATGCCCCGACGCGGCGCTCGCCCTCGCTCTACGGCTGATGTCTGAAGAGCGACGCAGTTATGCAACGTCGTCGCAGGCGAATGGCTCGTCGGCATTTTCACGGAACGCTACGTATTGATGAAGCTGGCAGACAGCCGCCCAATGTTGAACGCATCGCCAGTCTACCTCTCAATGCCGCGGGCGTGCGGTTGCGATTCGATCGTCGAGATGCCATACAATTCGATGAACGCGGGATAAGACCAGTCTGGGGAGGTCTGCTATGAGTCAGGACGCCGGCTACGGCATAAAAACCGGAACGCTTGAATGGAAGCCGCTTGCACCCGGGATCGATTTTCGGCTTATCAGGTACAGCGAGGAGTCGGGACAGTTCACGATCATGCTGCACGCCAAGGCCGGCAGCATCCTCCCGCGTCATCGACATCTCGCTCCGGCGGAATTCTACATCTTGAAGGGTCGGGGAATTCATCCGCAGACGGGCGAGTGGGC
>DATJRJ010000059.1:0-8638 GCA_035504735.1 Binataceae bacterium (SeqCode) | reverse complement strand
CGGGATGGTATATGGCAGGCAACCGAGCGCCTTCAAGGCCCGCGTCGGTTCCGTCTAGCGCGGAGAACCGCGAGGATGCCGGGTCCGTAGGCGCAACGTTCGATACGGTTCAGGTCCGGTCCACCCTGCCCGACCCGGCATCACCAATGATAACGTCCTGTATCTGTAGTGCAATTTCGAACGAGCACGAGTCTACGTCCTGGTTCGACGGTTTTGGTATACAATGTTATTTTCACTCGCCACAGATCACGACTACATGCGAGTGAGGCTCTTAGTCAGTTAATGACCCGCCGGATCCGCTGCCGTCTTTTAAAACGAGCCGCGAAATTACTTCTTTTGCGCGCGAGAGGCTCCTCAACATCCGTGGACCGAGCCCCTTATCTGCGAACGGGAGTTCGTCGGTCAGACCCGAAAGGAAAGGTTCCCAGAGAATGGGAAACATCGTCTCGTCATGCAGCCATTTCTGCAGGAGTGCCTCTGCGTCGGCGGGCGATCGCTTGCGGAGTTCGAGTAGATCGGCTTGGCATTCAAACATGGGCCGTAAATTAATCGCATTCTCGAAATCCAGCCCAACAGCGTTTCCGGCGCGTGCCTTGATTTCATCGGCAGCGTGTTTAAAGCGGCTCACCTCGGGCCCCGCCGTATGGCTACGGTCGGCTAACATCTGGTCGAAGGCAACTTCGGCCGCTGGCGCGAAGACCATGATCTCATGTTGGATCGAGTAGAACCGTTCGGCTGATGCCGGCTGAGGGAGCTTGCCGCGCAGCTCCTCGGCCGCCCGCAACATTGCCGTTCCGGCGCGACTCAACCAACGCGATCCATGCGGCTGCGCCAGGATCGCGTGAAAGACGCCGCCGACAGTGGCCGTGTTCTTGAGGGTGTAGGAGTAAACCTCGCGCATCGCCGGGCCAGAGCCGAGGAACCCGGGCAGAGATCGCGTGGCCGATAAGACATTGTTACGATGCGCGGCGTTACGATGCGCGGCGCACAGTGGATGCGAACAATCCATGGCACCGCAAACCCAGTTGACTCCCCCGAAGGGCCAGTCTGGCAATGCCGCGCGCCAGATCTCAAGCAGAAGCAGCAGATATACGACTTTGAGGCCGGGTTGGGAGTGGTCACGGTATTGGGCGAGAAGATTGTTTCCATATCTCTCGATAGCGTCGGCCTGCTCACTCCGCTGATCGCTGCGGATGATCAGCGCTTGCTGAAAGAATTCGACCAGCCAGACAGCGAGTGAGCTCATATTTGTGGATTGGAAGCCCGTTTGATCTGCACCCCAATAAAGAATGCTAAGCGCGGCCAGCGGCGGTTCCCCTGGCGCTGGCCCCAGCTTGGCGATTTTGGCTGCGACGGTTTTGGCCGCCGTTGGAGAGATCGACCGGGCCGCGTCGGCGACGGCGTCAGCCACGGTGGTACCGGTCGCCGCGCGGGTGAGGTCGATTTCAACCGTCTCAAAGGCGTCCACCTCAGGTGGAAAGCCGCCGTCCCAGTTGCGACCGGCTCCGGAGGCGAAATGTGTGATGTACCGCGTCTCCCCGGTCGGCTCTTTTTGGATGATGTTGTACGAACCCGACGACAGTTTACCCAAGGTGACGAGATCGGCGACCGCCCGCCGGTGCGCTTGCCTTGCGACCCACTTTGCTTCGGCGTATGCGGGAGTGACCATCGAAAGAAAGCGCAGACCGGCCTCCACGCGCCAAGCCTGCTGGCTGCGCGAATGCAACGTTTGGAGGGTCCCCGGTTGGCGCATCGCGGTCACTTGGCGGTGACGGCTATGCGGATTTCGCGGGTGACGGCAACCGAATATTCGCGCGCCTTTTCGGCAGGAAAGTGCAGTTCCGCTTTCGCCAATGTAGACAAGGCGTTTTCGCCCGCGGTAAGCGCTTTCGACAGCTCCTCGTTATCGCAGCGTGCTAGAGCTGCGGTCAGTGCTGCGATAATCGCTTCTAAATCAGACGATCCGGGCCGCTCGGCCGGGGCCGGGTGGTCAGGTCCGGAACGGATCAGCGCGAGCAACCGGGTCTTAAGCGTTACCGCCTTATCGAGTAAAAAATCGGTGGCATGCTCGAACAGCCGATGGCCGACAATCGGAAGAACCTCAACCGCAAGGCCCATCAGACTCAAATCGGAGATCCAGGAAATTAGGCTTGCCGGATCGCTGTGCCGATGGGGATCATCGAGTGCCAGATAGAGCGCGAACCTTGCTGTGACGCGGTTTGTATCCTTGCGAAGGGTTTGCGTGCTTGAAGTCATGGAACGCTCCAAATCCCTTTTAGCGGTTCCCCGCTGGCTTGTCGAAATGCCAAGATGGTCGTCCGGAAGCGGCCGATTCCTCAAATCTGGATCCGCTCGACCTCATCGAGTGTGATCGCGTCGTTGGTGCGGTCGTAAAGCTTGGTGGTACGCGGGCTTTCATGCGCGGCCATGGCCTGCGCGTTTTCGAGCGTGCCGCCGGCCTCGAGATACGCGGTGATGCCGGTCGCGCGGAACACATGGCAGCCGAGCTTTCCCTTGAGGCCGGCTTCGGCGGTGCGCCGGCGGATCATCTGGTACGCATCGATCCGATGCATCGGCCGACCGGTCAGCAACCCGGTTCGGCCCAGCGCCGAGCGGAAGAGGGAGGTCTTGCCGGCGTTCCGAATGCCCGCCGCATCGAGATATTCGTCGAGGAACTGCTCGAGCTTGTGATGCGCCGGCATTTCGTGGCGCTTGCCGCCTTTCTCGTGCAAGCGCAGCCACCCGCGCTTGCCGTTGGCAAAATAGTCCTCGACCTCCATCGCGACGACGGCGCTGATGCGGGCGAAGCTGTAGACCATCACGCCAATCAACGCGCGGTCGCGCAGACCGACCACCAGCGGCACTTCCTTTTCCATCCCGTCCTCTGACGTGATCGTTTTGCTGACCTTGATGCTGGCGAGCAGCCGGCGGGCCTGCTCCTCGCTCAGCACCGGCGTTTTGCCGCGCTTGACGACGTGCTTGGGCCCGCGCACGGCATGCGCTGGGTTGATCGCGAGGACCTGGCCGACGACGAGCCAGTCGAACAGCATGCGGATCGCGGCCAGATGCTGCTTCACGGTCGGCCGCGAGGCGGTGCGCGCCTTGATGGTGCTGCCGCCGGCCTCCGACACCCGCAATGCCTTGAGGTAAGCGGCGACGTGGAACGGTTCGATATCGGCGAGTTCGCCGATGCCGTGCTGGTCGAGCCAGGCGAAAAACGAGCACGCAGCGCGGTAATAGGCCATCCGGGTGTTGTCGTTCTCGATTCCGGCGGCAAAGAAATCGAGAAAGCGCCGCGCAGCGCGGTCGCCAGCCTCGGCGATCATCACCGGTACGATCAGCGCGCTGCGCAGCGTGGACGCCGTGACCGGCGCCGCATGCTCCATCACCGCCGGCAGACCGGGGCGATCGCCGCTCACCGCCACACCTTATAAAAGGTCCCCATGATCTGCTGCATCGGACCTCCCCCGGATCGCGAATTATTCTAACATAACGTCCTTTATGTTAGAATAATTCATCGTTTAAATCAACCGCCGCGCAACCTGCGCTTTTCACGTAAATAGCGTATATTCGGATTGAGAAAGAGAGGTCCCATGGACACGCCCGAAGCCGTCCCGGCTTCCGAGTTCACCCGCAACTTCGGCCGCTACCGCATGCGGGCCCAGCGCGAGGCGGTCGCCGTCTCGAGCCACGGCCAGATCACGGGCTATTTTGTCGGTCCAGATGAATATGAGGAGTTCAAGCGCTTTCGCGAGAGCCGCCGCAGTTTCGCCACTGCGGAGCTGTCCGAGGAGAAGTTCGAGGCAATACGCAGCTCGCGCATGGATCCGCGCCACGCGCATCTCGACAAGATGCTCGATCCCAAATAGCGGAGGCCCATGCCGATCCCCAATCCGGAACCGGGCCTCGTTATCTCCTACGCCTATCTCTGGCAACACGAACACCGGGCCGGACTGGAAGAGGGATAAAAGGACAGGCCGAGCGTCATCGTGCTCGCCGTCGAGCGCAATCCGATGGCGCCACGCTCGTTACCGGTTTGCCGATCACGCACACCGCCCCAAGAGGTCCTGCAGCTGCAGTCGAAATTCCGATGCCGGTCAAACGCCATCTCGGCCTCGATGACGATCGTTCGTGGATCATCGTCAGCGAAGACAATGAATTCTTTTGGCCAGGCTACGACTTGCGCAAGCTCCCCCATACCGACCGCTACGATTACGGCTTTCTGCCGCCGCGGTTCTTCAATCGGGTGCTGGGGGCCTTCGCCGATTGGTATCGAACGCGCAGGCGCATCACTCTGCGCGAATAATATGACGCGGCGATTCAAATGCGCGGCGCCCACACGGCGCTCCCTCCCGCTGATCTACAAGCTGGTGCGAAAATATTCCGTGGAGCTCGGCTTCAAGATCGGCGCCCACGCGCTACGCGCGACGGCCGTAACCATTACGCTCGATCACCAGGCCGACATCCCCAAGGTCAGGAGTGGTTCGGCCGCGGCAATATCGCCACTGTCCGCAACTACGACTACCGCAAGATTCGCCCGAAGACAGCCCGCCCTTCAAAGTCGCACCTGAACGGGAGATTGGTCGATGGACCGAATTGACGCGGCGACGCGGAGCCGGAATATGAGTCGGGTGCGCTCGGTCGACACGCGCGCCGAAATTACCGTGCGGCGAATCGCGCATGCGCTCGGCTATCGGTTCCGCGTGCATCGTCGTGATCTGCCCGGAACGCCGGATCTCGTCTTCCCGTCCCGCCGCGTTGCGCTGTTTGTTAACGGCTGTTTTTGGCATCGCCATGAGGGATGCAGGCGCGCAGCCACTCCAAAGACCCGAACCGCGTATTGGGAGGATAAATTCCACAGAACGCTGCAACGTGACCGACGGGTCAATACCGCACTGGCTGTCTTAGGGTGGCGCGCCGAGGTAATTTGGGAGTGCGAGACTAACGACCGAGATCATGTCGCATGTTTGTTGCGCCGTTGCCTTGACCTAAATGGCGAGGACGCCTCCTAACTGCAGGCCGTCAATCCATTCAAGAAAACGGAGAGCAGCTTCGGGCAGCTTGCGGTTGTGCAGGGCAAACCATAACATGGATCAAAATGGATAACCCGATCGGAGCCACGAAGCCACTGTGCGAGGAAAGCATGCGCGCCGGGGCGCTGTTCTCCGGGATCGGCGGCTTTTGCATGGGATTTCACCGGGTGGGTGTTCCCACCGCATGGGCCGTAGAAATGGACCCGTTTGCGGTAGCAACATATAAAGCAAACTTTCCGACCGTTTACACGTTGCAGCGCGATGTTCGAGGCGTCTGTCTCGGCGACACGAATTTGGAACCAGTCGAAATTCTCCACGCCGGCTTTCCCTGTCAGAGTTTCTCTCAGGCGGGCGGCGGGGATTTGATGATCCCCGTGGTCGGCTTTTCTACGAAATCATTCGCATCATCCAGGAGTTCCGAGACCGTAAGCCCAAGGCCCTAATCCTGGAGAACGCTCCGTATCTCCGCTACGGGGAAGGGGGCGCGTGGTTCCTGGAGCTGCAACGCGAGATTCAGAAGGCAGGCTATTGGTTTCGCGAGGCAAATTGTGCCGAGCTTGATGCGTACGATGTTACCGTCCTCCCGCAACAGCGGGTCCGGCTGTTTATGGTTGCGTTCTCCACGCAGCATTTCAGGAGCGGCAAATTCTCTTTTCCGAGTAACAAAATCACAGGTCCAAAGCGACTTGAAGATTACATCGATTTTTACGGTTCACAGGATGACGAATATTATCTGCATCACGAGAACAGATATCATAGGATGATCAGCCGCCGGGTAAGCGATAAGAATTGTGTTTACCAGCTCCGCAAGTACGAGGTCCGGGCAAAGGACCCCGGAGTTTGCCCGACGCTGACCGCAAACATGGGGCTAGGCGGTCACAACGTCCCCTTTGTGATCGATCGACGCGGGTTGCGGAAGCTGACTGAGCAAGAATGTTTGAAATTGCAGGGGTTCAAAGAGTTCATATTCCCCGATGAGGTACCTCGAGCTCGCCGGTATATTCAGGTTGGAAACGCCGTAACGGTGCCGGTCGCCGAGCTTGTCGCACAGCGGGTTGTCGAAAAGTTCCGTCGGGAGATTCTTCGGTGACGCAATCAATAGGATTCAGATTTCCGTATGATCAGAGCGATCAATGGGACGGGTTCAACGATTCGGGGATCGAGCACTTCTCAGGAGATCCATACGTGCATCTCGGCCGGGAAGTCGTTCAGAACACCCTGGACGCGAGGCCCGAAGGCACATCGGCCCCGGCGCATATTATGATACAGGTAATCGACGTACCTACCGGCTCTATACCGGATTTACCGACTTTCCGTAGCACCCTGGCTGCATGTCGGCTTGCAGCTGAGAACGAAAGCGAAAAGGCACAGATTTTCTTCGAGAATGCACTCGAACTATTGAGCAAAAACAAGATAGCTGTTCTAAAAATCTCCGACTACAATACCACTGGCGTACGCGGACCCTGTGAGAATGGGACGCCGTATTTTGCTCTTCTCAAAGCGTCAGGGCAGAGTAAAAAGAATCAGACTACTGCCGCCGGATCTTTTGGGATTGGCAAATACGCGCCTTTCGCCGTTTCTGCGCTACGAACAGTTTTCGTAACAACCGTCTGGGAGGACAACGGCTCCTGTCATCAATATGTGCAGGGCAAATCCATACTGATGTCCCATAAAGAGAATAATGGAAAGACGCGGGAAGGTGTCGGCTTTTGGGGATCAAGGAACGATGTCTTCCGGTGGAGCCGACGAACGAGCGCGTGGTTCCAGACTGGCTCCTGCGTGGTAGACTCGACCACGACCTCTCTCGTAACGTTGGTACGACCCTGAGCATACTGGGATTTCCTGCCCAGAAAGGATGGGAACGCATCCTAGCTGCATCTATAGCTGAGAACTTCTTCGGGGCGATTAGCCGCGGTCAATTGGATGTCGTGATTCAGGGAGAAATTTTTATCAACAACGACAACATAGAGCAGATCTTTTCAGATAATGACATTAGGAAGGCGATTGAACATATGAAGGGTCAACCCGAGCATTTCGATGAGGTGGGCCTTTATCTGAACGCTCTCGCGAAGAGTGATAACGTAATCGTCGAACAGACGGAGAATTTGCATCTCGGAAACTGCGAACTGCGAATCCTGCTTGGTGAGACTCTTCCCAAGCGGGTAGCCGTACTAAGGAACGGTATGCTGATCACGGAGGAGCTTGAGGGACTCCGCAAGTTCGGTGATTTCAAGGAATTCGTGGCAGTTCTCGAATGCAAGAGTACGAAGGGGAATGAACTTTTTCGTGCAATGGAACCTCCTCGCCATGACGATTTCGAGCCGGATCGTCTCTCAACGGAAAAGGATAAGAGCAAGGGGAGGTTGGCACTCAGAGAACTGTCCAAGTGGGTCAGGGACATGCTCAGGCGGCACGCTCAGAATCCTGTATCGCAGGTCACCACAATCGATGAAATGACAGAATACTTTTCGGACGAGGGTGAAGGACGCACCGATAACCGCATTGGGGAGGAAGATCCAGCAGGCCACCTGAAGATCCGAGCGAGACCATTGAGACCGAAGAAAAACTCCGCGCCTTACGAGGTCGCAAACGGTGCGGACGAGTACGAGGCAGAAATTGCCGGTGACGATACAGATGGGGACTATCCCTCTGGTAATGGGGGCGCCGGGGGTATCGAGGGCAGGTGGTCGAGTGCAACCGACCACAAAGCTCAACGGAATAATAGCCACGCCAGCAAAGCTTCGGTGCGCGTGAATCTCTTAAATGTTCGCGCGGTTCCGCTTACCAACACTAGACGAAAGATAGCCTTCACCCCCGAACATTCCGGCGATTTGGTGGTGACTCTAGAAGATTCCGGCGCTGACAGGAATTATCGGCTCGGCATCATCGCGGCCGACCTCGGCAAAGTCAGAGGCGGTAGGTTGGAGGAAATCAAGGTTACAGCCGGAAGCCGGTGCGTCTTCGAGGTCGAGCTCGACAGGCAGCTCCGTGGCGCGATAAAAGTCATTGCAAATGCAATTTGATCATCAGAGGGCCTTTCCTCACCCGGTGCTTCGTCCGGACGTCGACGATTACACCGACGGAGACTTCCAGGTTACGGTCGATTTCCGACCACACGACTCAGATCTGGCCATTTTTGCGAATTTCCGCTACGCACTAAGCGTTCCTGAAATTGAGCACGAGATCGAAGCAGGGAGGGCCAGCTTTGCCGTCGTGGTCTCATGTCGCGAAACCTACTACCGCGAAGCTCTTTTCGGACAAGACCATTCTATAGAATATCTATTTCCCGGCGGGTCTCTAAGAGGAGAGGTTTTCGCTAACTCTTATATCGTATGCAGTAAAAGGATCGACGCCTACAACTGCAAACTGATCAATGAGGAGTTTGGGCCAGGGCCCTTTTCGTTCCAACCCGGCGTCGTCCTCGCCCTCGATGAGCCCAAGGCGATTTACGTTGATAGAGATGTGTTTAAACCGATTACATCGATTTTCGAGCTCGTGATGGATGAAAATATTACCGGGTCTGAATGGCGGCTGCGGTTTAATCAGAACAAAGTCTCGATAGCGTTGGGCCCCAAACTTAAGGAGAAGGTTGACGTCGCTCGCAG
>DATJRJ010000058.1:0-6835 GCA_035504735.1 Binataceae bacterium (SeqCode) | reverse complement strand
ACGAGGGCCTCTATAACTACTGCCGTGCGATGCTGCTCTTAAAGGCCCGTCCCAATCTCGCCGCGCTAGCTCCTCCGCAATATTGGGACGAGATCAAGGCGGAACTTAAGGGGGCCCGCCGATGAACGTCGATGCGCCGACGCCGCGAAAACTGCGCCGCTTCGCCGAAGCCTTTCCGCCGTACAAGGAGCGCTGCCTCCAGTACATGGCAGCCAGCAAATGGTACAACCTCGAGAAACTGGAGCCGGATCTCGTTCGGCTCTGGGTTCAACAGATGTCGCTATGGACGCGTTCCGCGTTCAAGGTCCGCGGCCACGTTTACGCGAACTGTCCGCATCCCAGGCTGCGGCTCAAGCTGCTTGAAGTTGTGCGCGAGGAAGATGTCGTTGATCCTCGCGTCGGCATGAATCATCGGCAACTGCTCGCCGCGAGCCTCGGCAGAGCCAGCGGGCAGACGGTCGCCGACCTCGAAAAAGTGCGCCCGTTGCCGACCACCCTGGTGACCTTCGACATTCTTTACGGCATCGCCAACCGGTCATGGGAGGAAGGCATTGCCTTGGCGTCGGGAAACGAACGCGTTCTGCAGGAGAGCGGCTACTTCCGCTTCGAGGCGAACCGGCTGAAACGCGATTTGGGTTGGTCCAACGAAGATGTCGCCTGGTTCACCGGCCACGATGTCGCGGACGAAGACCATGGCTCGGTCATCGAGCTTCTGGACGACTATATAGATGATGACCGGACCTGGGATCGCGTCGGGGAGGCGATCGTCGAAAGCCTTATCGCCTGGTGGCTGCTGTTCGACGGCGTGGTGGATGCATATCGGCAGAAAATTCAACCTGTCGAGGGTGTCAGCTGCAAGGGCTTGAGCCGGAGCTTTTGAGCAACTGGCCTCTGGCTCGATCGGTGCCGTTCAGTTAATTGCTTGAAGTCCCCTCCCAACGCGAGGCGGCGGAGCGCTGCGGAGTCGATCGGCTCATGACCTGCGGGAACAACTGCCGATCCTATTCGACATTGCACAGATCATTTTAATTTGCGCGCATCCGTTGCGCTTGATTTCGTTCTCTCCGACAATGCAGAAAATCCCTGGAGGAAATGAGGATGGATTCAGCAATCGAAATCGTTCTTCTTGAATATGAAACACGCAATGAGCAAGAGCACAAGCGAATACGCTCGGCTCCGGTGGAGGAGATGCTGGCGACCCGCGATGGGATGTTGCTCACGGTTGGCCGCGAGGTTGGACTCCTGCTCAACATGCTCGCCCGGGAACTTAAGGCCAAGCGAATCCTCGAGCTTGGCACGTCGTACGGCTATTCGACGATCCTGCTGGCCGAGGCCGCCCGCCAAACCGGAGGCCGGGTGATTAGCATCGACCTCCAGCAATCCAAGCAGGAGTATGCGCGCGGCCGGCTCTCAACGCTGGGACTGAACGACCAGGTCGAATTTCGCAATGGCGACGCGCTCGACATACTCAAGACTATCGACGGCCCGATCGATCTGGTGCTGCTCGATTTGTGGAAAGAACTGTACGTCCAATGCCTCGAGCTTTTCTATCCCAAGCTGGCCCCAGGCGCGGTGATCGTGGCGGACAATATGATTTACCCACCGATCGCACACGATGATGCGCGCGCCTACCGGGCAGCAGTCCGAGCCAAACCGCACATACAATCGATGCTTCTACCAATTGGCCAGGGGATCGAACTGAGCCGTTTGGTGAAGGATCTTCCCGCCTACCTGACGTGATCTCGATGCCCGGACGTCAGGAGATAGGATGTCTAACGGCTTCGTTCTGAGCCGCCACGCTTGGCGACTGTTTCTACCTCGCGCCAAGCTTCGCTATAAGGATGGCAGGACTGCAAAGGAATCAGTCAGCAAACTACAAGCGACGCTGCGGGAGGGCAAAAACCATGGCAATCTGTCTGTCGCACTCTGGAGACGCGATTTATTCGTCCAACGCTCCGTCCAACGAAGTGTTTGTGGGCACCACCGATGGAGTTTTTCTCCTCACGCGGGACAAAAACGGCGGGGCCTGGGACACCGCACGCCAATCGCTCAAGGGCTACCACGTATGCTCGATGCTGATCGAGCCTTCAAGCGGCGCAATATTCGCTGCGACGCATAATGGAGGCGTGGCGGTCAGCCGCGACTCCGGCCGAAACTGGGATTTCTGCAACCGGGGTCTCACCGCGTTGAATGCCTACTCGGTCGCTTATTCGCAGGCCGGCGGGCGAGTACGAATGTACGCCGGAACCGAGCCCGCCCATATCTTTGTCAGCGAAGATCTAGGAGCGAATTGGAGGGAGCTGGCCTCGATGAGGTCGGTCGCGAATGTGAATGAATGGAACTTTCCGGCGCCGCCTCATGTCGCACACGTCAAGGTCATCGCAATTGACCCGCATAATCCCGACTGCATCTACTCATGCGTGGAACAAGGAGAGTTGCTCAGGAGCACCGACGGCGGAGCCTCCTGGCAGGACTTGCTCGGCCCTGGCGGGATTTTAAAGGAGTCCGAGGGCGATGCTCATCGGCTTATCATCCGGCCATCGCACCCTGAGGAGTTCTTCATGCCGACCGGCTTCGGGCTGTTCCACAGCTTCGATAGCGGGAGGACCTGGAAGAATGAAGGAGAGCGACTTTCCAGGATCGGCTATCCCGATCCACTGGTTTTTCATCCGAAGCGGGAAGATCTGATGTTCATTGCTGGAGGTCGGCAAAATCCCGGCTTCTGGCTCCAAAGCAAAAATGCCGATTCTGCGGTTGCCCGCAGCCGCGACGGCGGCACCACATGGGAATTGATAATGAGGGGATTGCCCATGCCGATGAAGGCGAACTTCGAGGCTCTGACACTCGAAGCTTGGAACGGTTCCTGCGCGCTGTTCCTGGGCGATACTAACGGCGACATTTTCTATAGTGATGACGAAGGAGAAAACTGGCGAAGGATTGCGGAACTTCCTGCGATCTCGAAGGGCGGTCACCACATGCTCCTCAAGGAAGGTTCAGGTCGCCCGAGAGAATCTCAGATCGAAAGCGGCGGCGCTTAGAAACTTGGGAACCGCGCAAGGTCTGCTGAAATGATAACGGTGGGACCGGGACGAGTTTTCTCGCGGACGTGAATCGCAGCTTGGGGCAGAATTTTCATGAAGCGCAGCATTAACAGGATTCTCACCACTCATGCGGGCAGTCTGCCGCGTCCCACAGATCTGCTCGAACTTTATCGAGCACAGGAAGCGGGCGAGTCCAGGACTCCCGGGCTCTTGTCGAGCCGCTGCACTTCGGCGGTAGCGGAAGTGCTCGCTCACCAGAAGCAGGCAGGCGTGGACATTCCGGATGACGGCGAGTTCGGCAAGTCGACGGGTCAGACCACGGACTATGCTCCCTGGCTCACCTACATCTATCCACGACTGAAAGGATTTACCGGCGGCGTGCCGATGGCCGAGGCGATGCACTTCAAGGCTGGCGGCATCACGTTCGGCAGCTTCCTGGAACGGCGGGATTTCGGCAAATTCCGCGAGTTCTATCAGAATCCACAGGCGATCGGTTTCGGTGGAAGCATCACTTCCCGGAAGATACCGGTCTGCACGGAACCGCTCAGCTATGCCGGTCAGCAGGCGGTGCAAACGGACATCCGCAACCTGAAAGCCGCGATGACGGCCGACGACGTCGACGAAGCTTTCATGTGCGCAGCCTCACCGGGCGTGATCGAGCGCGCGCAGAACCGTTACTACCAGCGCGAAGAGGATTTCCTGACCGCGATCGCCGAGGCGATGCGCGAGGAATACAAAGCGATCGTGGATGCGGGCCTGATCCTGCAGATCGATGATCCGGGGATGCCGGATACCTGGGATGCAGCCATTCCCGAACCGCCACTCGACCTGTACAAAAAATACGCGCGGGTGCGGGTCGAGGCGTTGAATCACGCCTTGCGGGGATTGCCCGAAGACCGGATTCGTTATCACATCTGCTGGGGCAGCTGGCACGGCCCGCATACCACCGATCTGCCGCTGCGAGACGTGGTCGACCTGGTGCTGAGTGTTCGTGCCGGCGCATACTCGGTCGAGGCGGGCAACGTGCGTCATGAGCACGAATGGAAGGTCTGGCAGGACGTCAAATTGCCGGCCGGAAAGATTCTCATCCCCGGCGTCGTGAGCCACTCAACCAACGTGGTCGAACATCCTGAGTTGGTAGCAGAGAGGATAGTGCGATTTGCCGGTCTGGCCGGGCGCGAGAACATCATCGCCGGCACCGATTGCGGCCTCGGCGGCCGGCTCCATCCATCGATCGCCTGGGCGAAACTCGAGGCGCTGGCCGAGGGCGCGGCTCTCGCCAGCCGGGAGCTCTGGCGCTAAGTTCCGCCGCGCTCAGCGTTCCAGCCACGGTTTCTTGAACGGGGCATCGCGCGCTGCCTTGAAAGCCTTCCAGCCTTGCTTTCTCAAGTCTGAAAATTTTTGTCCATCGGCGGCAACCGCTTCTTCACCGACCGAATTTGCAACCGAGTTAAGCGCCCGTGCCAACTGCTTCTGCGCATCCCAACCCATCGCGCGCAGCGAGGCGTTGACCAGACGGCGGTTGAGGATCACGGCCTCGCGTGGCATCGAAGCGATGCGGCGCGCCAGGTCGTAGACCTTCTGTTCAAAAATCTCCGGGCGAAATACCTCCAGCACCAAGCCGATCTCTTTGGCCTTTGCGGCGCTGATCAACTCTCCGCTGAGCACGAGGAACTTGGCCCATTGAGCGCCGATCAGGTAGGAAAGCGCATCGACGCCCGTCCCGCCCATCCGAGCTTCGATCAGACCGAAGGTTGCGTCTTCAGTAGCAATCAAGATGTCGAAATGCGCGGCCATCATCAGAGCCGCGCCATAGCAGAGGCCGTTGATCGCGCCAATCACCGGCTTGCGCAACTCGAAGATGCGCTCGTTGTCCACGTCCTCCTGGCTCAAAAACCAGTAATAGTCGATCGCGCTGACGGGCAGTGCTGCGTTTCCAAGATTGCCACCGGATGAGAAGGCGCGGCCCGCGCCGGTCACCACCACGCAGCCGATGTTCGCGTCGAGGTCGGCGAGTTCGAGCGCCTGAATGACCTCGCGCTGCATGCTCCCGGGTCCATGATCCATGGCATTGAGCCGTTCGGGCCGGTTAAGCGTAATCGTCGCCACTCGGTCTTCAACCTTGTAAATAACGTGAACAAACTTGTTATCTGTGGTCATGGATTTGCAGCCTCCGGCAATCGAATCTGACTGGTATTCCGACTCAAGTCGACGCGGTTTCGCGGCTTGGCGTCCTGAGGATGCAGAGCCCATCGACCGCCACGAATCCGTTTGCTCCGAAGCCGAGCGGATTGATGTCGAGCGACGACATCCAGGCCCGCGCACCGACGCCCAGGTGTCCGACCTTGACCAGAATGTCCGCCAACTCGCTCCGTTCCCATCGCCGCTTCGTCTGCCCAGCGGCAAACATACCGGTGTCTTCCAGTTCCGCCAGCAGATCTTCCGCATCGCGCAGCGTAAATGGTGCGAGCAGGCCGGCGATGGTCTTTAGAAATTCGACCAGGATACCGCCCACGCCGCAGACGGCTATGGGACCAAGAGCAGTATCAGTTTTCACGCCCATGAAGAGTTCGGCGTCGAACTTCAGTTGCGGCTGCACGACGATGTCCGCGGGCGAGCCGTAATGCGCTGCAAGGAGACGAAGTTCTGAGATTACTCGCGCGAGATCTGCCGCCGGAACCCACTGGCGTACCGCATCAATTTGAGTGCGATGAGGAACATCGGCAAGTTTGACAACGAATGGCGGGTTAAATTCTACCGCATCGGCAGCGACCGGCGCGCCGCCTTTGATGACCACAAAGGGCGCAATCGGAATTCCGGCTTCGGCTAACATTGCCATGGTGTCGGAAAATGAGAGCATCGGACCGGCGGGCGAAGCGATCGCCGATGCGTCGGGATGCGGAAGTGCCGGACATTCGGCCGGGGCATCGTACTGGCGCGCGCGATGGCGTACGAAATCCCCAGTCGTCTTGATTGCCCGCAGCGTGCTCCGAAGGCCGCGGCCGACGCCGATTCCTTCCTTGATAAGCTCGCCGGCGAACGGACCTGGCTGACCGCCTTCGATCGAGCTGATCATCACGAGCTTATCCGTCAGCGCGACGATCTTGCGGGCGGGTTCCACAAAGGCATTCCCCGCGCGCAACGTTTCCGCCACCACGGGCCATAGCACCACCATCGCGTCGACTTCAGGGCAACCCGCAAAATCTTCGAGCACTGACTCCAGGATTTGCGGGCGGGTCATCGCCGCGCCGGTAAGATCCAGCGGGTTGACCGTGGCGACCTCGGGGATTACACGAGCGATACGGTCGTGCAGCGAGGAAAGCACCGGGAGCGCGAGCTTTTCCTCTTCGCAGAGATCGCCGGCCATCGCAGCCCATCCGCCCGAACCGGAGACGACGGCAAGTCCGCGAGCCGCAGGCCATCGCGCCGGAGGGATTTGATCGAACAACACCACCCGGTCCATCAGCTCGACTAGATCGCGGGCGATCGCGATACCGTACTGCTTGAAGGCAGCTTCATAAATCCAGGCCTCATCAGTCATCGCCCCGGTGTGCGAAGTCGCGATTTCGCGGCCGCGCCGGCTGCGCCCGTTCTTGAGTGCCACGATCGGCTTTCCCGCCTCCTGCGCCCGGCGCGCAGATTCAAAAAAAGCTTGCGGGCGGCGAATCGTCTCGACCAGCAGGCAGATAGCTTGCGTATCCTGGTCCTGGGCAAGGAAGTCGATGCATTCGGATATATCAACCACGGCTTCGTTGCCGGTCGAAATCAGAAACGAAAACCCGATTCCTCGCTCG
>DATJRJ010000057.1:0-22087 GCA_035504735.1 Binataceae bacterium (SeqCode) | reverse complement strand
GTTAGACATCCTCAAGCCGTTCCCGGCCGGGCTCATCGATCGCCGAATGCGGGGCGGCGCGGGCGTGATGTTCGACGATCTGGCGGCGGCGATCTACGCTAATTTGGTGCTACAAATAGTCTCGCGCCTGATATGAAGGATTGCGGCGACATTCCGCGCCAGGGAGTCCTATGATTAAGCGGGCGGTGATTCTCTCTACCGGCGACGAACTGACCACCGGCCGGGTGGTCGATACCAATTCCAACTACCTCACCGGGAAGCTCGCCGAAATCGGTATCGATACTGTTGCGGTGATGACGGTGGGCGACGTGCCCGAGCGCCTGGAATGGGCGTGGCGCACGGCGATCGGGATGGGCGACGTAGTCATCTCGACCGGCGGAATCGGCCCCACAGCCGACGATCTCACCACCGAAACCGTTGCGCGCATCGCGGGCGTCGGGCTCCGGCGTGACGAGGCGGTCGTCGAGCGAATCAAGCAACTCTTCGCCGCGATGAAGCGCGTGATGCCCGAAAACAATCTCAAGCAGGCGCTGCTGCCCGAAGGCGGTGTGATAGTCCCCAATCCGGTCGGCACCGCGCCCGGCTTCCGCATCCCGATCGCGCTGGGCGGACTTCGCGCGGAAGTGATCGTGTTGCCCGGCGTGCCGCGCGAGATGAAGCCGATGATGGAAGACACGGTTATCCCGTGGCTGGTTGCCAATCGCGGCACCGATACGGTCTTTGCCGTGCGTGTCTTCCAGACCTTCGGCATCAGCGAGTCGGGTCTCGATGAAGAGGTCGCCGGGCTGATTGCGCCGGAGGAGGGGCGCGTCGCGTTCCGGGCCTCGTTCCCGCAAATCTCGATGCGCATCACGGTCGAGGATCGTCCCGGCACGGCCGAGCACAAGCTTGAGGAACTCAGTGCACGGGTGCGCGCGAAAATCTCTCAATGGATCTATGCCGAGGGCGACGAAACGATGGAGGGCGTGGTCGGCCGGCTGCTGAGCGGGAAGGGGTTAACGCTCGCGATCGCCGAGTCGTGTACCGGCGGCCTCATCGGTCATCGGTTGACCAACGTGCCGGGCAGCTCGCACTACTTCATGGCCGATCTGGTGACCTATTCCAATCCCGCCAAAATGGCCCTGCTCGGCGTCAGCGAAAAAACCCTCAAGGAGCACGGCGCGGTCAGCGAAGAATGCGTACTCGAGATGGCTGCGGGTGCGCGCTCGCGTGCGGGGACCGACCTCGCGATCGCGACCTCGGGTATTGCCGGGCCGGACGGCGGCAGCCCCGGCCGCCCGGTCGGCACCGTCTGCATAGCGCTGGTGGGCCAGGGCCAGAGCGTCGCGCGCGTTTATCAACTGCGCGGCACGCGCGATTGGGTCAAGCTGTGGACCTCGCAAATCGCGCTCGACTGGATTCGCCGCGCGGTGCTCGGCCTGCCGATCAGCGAGTCGAACGTGCTGCGCCGCTGATCCTCGCCTCGATGGGGCGAAAGCCCGCGCCGGGCGCATGAAAATCGATCTGCGTGCGGAGCCCTTTACTTTAAGCCACCGCCTGAAGACATAATTAAGCATCGCTGTGACAGCAGTGATGAGCTGGTCCGTCGACCGGCGCGGCCTCGCGCGCAAACCCGGAGGTTTCGCGATCCAGAATCGCGGTGCGACGATGAATCAGTACTGGCCATTCGCGGGCCTGACACGCCCGGGCCCCTTGCGTGATCGGCTGATCGTGTCGCTCGACCTCGGCAGCCCGCGCGAGGCACTCAACCTGGTTGACGAGCTTGGCCGCGCGGTGCGGCTCTTCAAGGTCGGCCGGCTGCTGTATCGCAATGGCGGCCCTGATTTCATCCGCGAAATCCGCCGGCGCGGCGGCGAAGTCTTCCTCGATCTCAAGTTCCATGACGTCCCGGCCTCGATCTGCAAGCTGGCGATCGAGGCCTGCCGCCTCGGCGTGCGCATGTTCGATTTACATCCGGGCAGCCGCGAGGCGATGGAACGGGTGCGCACCGAGGTTAATCGCGTATGTCGCGGCGAGGGGCTGCGACGGCCGCTGATCCTGGCAGTGGCGATGCTCGCGGGCCTCAACCATCAGGAGCCGGCCGCCGCCGCGCAGCGCTGCGCCGTACGGCTCGCCGAATATGCCGCCGACGCCGCGCTCGATGGCGTGCTGACCTCGGCCGCCGAGACCGCGGCGGTCCGTTCGGCCTGCGGCCGGCGTTTTCTAATCGTCACCTCCGGCTGCGGCGCGCAGCCCGGATGGAACGGATGGAGCGAAATGTCTGGACCCGCGGAAACGATGCGCCTCGGCGCCGATTACCTGGTGATCGGCGCGCTGGTATGGCGCGCCGCCGAACCGCTGCGCGCCGTGCGCGAACTGCTTGAAGAGATGGAGCGCGGCCTGCGTTCGGGGCCGCGCGCTGCCCTCGAGCTCCTTTCCCCGCGGACCAGTTAACGATTTCTCGCCGCGGCGAGAAATCGATTGTGCTGCACTCGGCATTCCAGTTAGATTCGCTCCCTGACCCGATGAAACGAATTGACGCATCCGCTGGCGCGCAACTTCCATGATCGGTACCGGCGGGTTGCGATCATGCTGACTGTCCTGGGCGGATTGCTCGTGCTGGCGCTCGGTGCCGGCTTCGTCGGTGCACTCTCGGGGCTGGGCGGCGGGGTTTTTATCGTACCTGGTCTGGTGATCGTCGCCCACGTGCCGATGTATGCCGCGATCGGCGCGAGCCTGATTTCCGTGGTCGCCACCAGCGCCGGAGCCTCGGTCGCCTTCGTGCGCGACGGCTGGACCAACCTGCGCGTCGCGATGGTGCTCGAGTGCGCCACCGTCACTGGCGCGGTCGGCGGCGCCTTCCTGGCCGGCCGTATCCCGCCCTGGATTCTCGAGCTGCTGTTCGCGCTGATGATGCTCCAGTCGGCCTACTTCACACTGCGCAAGCGCGATTCGGAACTGCTCAGCGAGAGCGATTCGCTGTGTGCGTGGCTCAAGCTCGATGGCGAAGCGCCCGGCGACGACGGCCATCCGCTTCACTACGGGGTCCACAATCTTCCGGGTGGCGGCCTCCTGATGCTGATGGCGGGGACGCTGTCGGGTTTGCTGGGAATCGGCGCCGGGGCGGTCAAGGTGATCGCGATGGATTACGTGATGCATCTGCCGCTCAAGGTCTCGAGCGCGACCTCGAACTTCATGATCGGCGTGACCGCCGGCGCCGGCGCGCTGGTGTTCCTGTCGCGCGGCGCGATCGCCGGCTCGATCGCGGCACCGGTCGCTCTGGGAGTCACCGCCGGCGCGCTGTTCGGGAGCTGGGTGCTGCCCCACGCCAACGAGCGCGCGCTGCGAAACATGTTCGCCGCGATTCTCATACTGATCGCGCTCGAGATGGGATGGCGGGCGCTCAGCGGAATCTGAACCATGGCCAACGTGCCGCAAGCCTCGCGATCGAAAACCCTGCCGCCCGAAGTGCTGCAGGACGAGCAACGGATTCTCCGCCACTGGACGCCGGTTCTGCTGCGCACGATTCTCATCGCCGCGGCCATCATTTTGGTGATCGGGCTGATCGTTATGACGCGGCAGCCCGGCGCGTACGTCGCACGCTTCGAAGCGATCGTGCACGGCAAGGTTTACTCGAACGAGTCGCTGGTGAAGAGGTTCAGCGAGGCCCTGCATGGCGATCCTCACGCGATCGTCACGGTTGGGCTGATGGTGCTGACGTTGGTGCCATTGGCGCGGGTTGCATTCTGCTTTCTGTTGTTCCTGCGCGAGCGCGACTGGATGTTCGTGGTGTTTACCGCTTACGTACTGAGCGGCCTGGTCGTGGGCGTGATCCTCGGCCGCGTCGGCTGAGGACGCGGGTAGCGCTCCCATCCGTCATTGCGTTTTATTCCCGGCGACTTAAGTATGTCCTCAGCCAGCGGCAGCGGGGCTGGACCAGCTTTGCAATTCCGGGAGTACGTGCGCGCCGAGAATTTCGATCGTGCGCAGCACGCGCTGATGGGATATTCCGCCGTATTGCACCATCAACAACAACTGGTCCGCACCGATTTCGTGGTAGCGTGCCGCGACGCGGATAATCTCGGCCGGACTGCCGACCGCGATCAGGTCGGCCGCCTTCATGTATTCGAAGTAGTCGGCGGTGATGTCGGCCGGATCGACCCGCGCAGCGTTGTGCAGGTAATGATACGACTGCTCGTTCTTCACCGCGCCGCGCGCCACTTCCTGAATCAGTTCGAGTCCGCGCCGCGCGTACCATAGCACCGCCTCGCGCGCATCGCGTTCCGTCGCCACGCGATCCTCACCCGCCATACAAATCAGGTTGAGCGAAACCTGCTTATTGGCCGTCGCGCCGAGCGGCCGGGCCTCGCGCGCCGCCTCTCGATAAAGCCGCACCCGGTTGGCAACCTCGGCCGGCTCGACGCCGAGCGTGAAACCGAGCGCGCCCAGCCCGCACTCGGCCGCGAGCTTGAATGTGTCGCGACTGACGGCCGCCACCCATAGCGGCGGATGCGGCTTTTGGAGCGGCTTGGGAATCACCGATACAGGCCGCGTAACGCTCCAGAAGCGGCCGCGATAGGTGAACGGATCCTCGCGCCACATCCGCGGGATCATCTCGATCGCTTCGCGCCAGCGCGGACGAGTCTCCTCCGGCAGCATCCCGAACCCCAGCATCTCGTCCATCGTGGTCGAGCGGCCGGTGCCGAATTCGACGCGGCCATTGGACATGATATCGAGCACCGCGACCCGCTCCGCGACGCGGATCGGATGGTTGAACGGCAGCACCGCGACGCCGTGCCCGATCCGAATCCGGCTGGTGCGCTGGCTGACGCATCCGAGGAAAACTTCGGGCGCCGACGAATAGGAGAACTCGTTCAGAAAGTGATGCTCGACGGCCCACACCGAATCGAAGCCCAGCCGATCGGCGAGCTCGATCTGCGCCAGCGTGTCCCAGAACACGCGGTACTCGTGTTCGGGCGCATGCGGCTTGATCGATTCGAGTTCGTAGATGAGCCCGACTTTCATCGTGCGTCGTCTCCCGCAGGGCTCGCCGGGGTGACACTGCCAAGGAGGATACACCCGATCGGGCGCGGAGCGGGAGCCGCTGAGTTACACGCCGGCCGATGATCGGCTAATAGTCGCGCTGGATTTGAAAGCTGCCGCGCTCCGCCAGTATGCCGCTCTGGTAGCAGGCGTAGTTACCTTCGATCCGATTGGCGCCGGTGGTATTGCCGTCGAAGAGGCAGCTCGAGCCGTCTTCCATCGCGATCCGCAACGCTAGGCGCGTACCGGTTATCGAGCCATCGGCGAATTTTCCCCTGGCGCTCCGATTGCTGCATTCCATCTTGCCGATCGAGCACTTGTAGAAACCGCTGATGCCGGACGGTGCGTCAAGCATGGTGAGCGCGATATGATCGACCTCGCGGCAACGTGTATGGGCCGTCAACGGTCGGAAATGAAGGCATCCGGCTTCCAGGGTCCCCGCCCATGAGCCGGTTGGATCGAAAGGCTCGGCGGCGGAGAGCGTCGCGGGCGGTGAGGGCGGCGAGGCGGCGCATCCGCAGATCGCAATCGCGAACGAAATGATCGTAAAAACGGCCGGGAACTTGCGGGTAATCGATCAAGCCACGTCGAGACTCCGAGTTACGCGGGTCGTCTCTTATCGAGCGTCGATACTATCGCAGAAGCACGCGGCGTTCTGGTAACGCCGCGTTAACTTGCTCTCGCGGGTTCACCGGACGGCGCTGAATCGACCGCCGGCTCTCGCGAGGGCATCGATCTCCACGGTGCCACGGCCATCGAAGGCGCGGCAGGGGGCGACGAAGCAACTATTTTTTGGCTACAGCCTTGGTCTCGCGCAACTAACTGCGCAGATGTACAGGGGGGTTTTGTAACACAACCGACGTGCGGGGATGCTCTTATATGAGATCTCCCGCGCTTCCGACGAAACGTTAGTTTTCTTCGCCCGAACCGCTGCTACCGGGCTTGAGGTTGCCTTCCAGGCACCAACGATCGATAACTTCGGCATTGAAGCGCCAGTCGGTACCGATCCGGAACCCCGGGAGCTCGCCGCGTCGCAGCAGTTTGTAGATGGTCGAAGGATGAACCCGTAGATACGAGGACAGCTCCTTGACCGTCATCACGCGTGGCATACTGTAATTATTCTTATCGATTGCCATGACCACACCCCCCATAAACCTGAAAATTGTTGCTTCCGGCTATCCTTACATCCACGCTGAAGCTAACCCCTACTAACTTATGCTCAGTATTGACTAAGCATCAAAGCCAATCAAGTAGGGTGTCCAACAAGGACCAAAAGGGTCGAAAACGGTGCATTCGTGCCACTTCAACATGAGATAACTGAGAAATGCGCCGCGATGAGTTTGGCTCATCGACGAATCTTGCAAGCCATCGTCATTTTCGGGATGGGGATTTTCGTCGCGACCGGCAATGCCATCCTCCAGGGCTCGCCACAAGCCGCCGAATCGCAAGGATTCACGATTACCAGTCCGGCATTCGCGAACGATGCGAAAATTCCTTCGACTTTTACTTGCAGCGGAGATAACCAATCGCCTCCGCTGACATGGCGCGACGCGCCGGCGAGAACCCGATCGTACCTTCTCATCCTGAGGGATCCGGATGCGCCAAGTGGCGAGTTCATCCATTGGGTGGCGTTCGATATCCCGGGCAGCACTCACAAGCTCGAGCAGGGAATCAGCAGGAGCGGGCCGCCTCCGCAGGGAACCAACGGTTTCGGCAGAATTGGTTACGATGGACCGTGTCCGCCGCCCGGGCGAGTGCACCATTACAAATTCGAGCTGACGGCGCTCGATGCGACGCTCAATCTTAGGCCTGGGGCGAGTGCGAAAGAGGTCGAGAGCAAAGCCTTCGCGCATCGGCTTGCGACGACGGAATTAAGCGGAGAGTTCGCGCGCTAGGACTAACTCAGCGGGACCCGTTCTGACCCCGTGCCGAAACTCTTTTGACGTTACGACGTTTAGGAGTTATAGACTCGCGGGAGTGTCGCCCGATGGGCTGCAGATTACCCGCGGCAACGAACCAGTAATCGGGTGGAAAGCACGATGAGCGACCGGCGCGAAATTAATCCGCTCTATAACGACCACAAGCTCAAGCTCGGCACCTTCAGCAGCAACCTGAGCGGCGGATGCGCGATCACCACGATCGACGGCGTGCTGAAGGCCACCTGGCCCGAGACATTGGCCCTGGCGCGGCTGGCCGACGAGATGGAGTTCGAGGCGCTGGTGCCGGTCGGCCGCTGGAAGGGTTTCGGCGGGGTGACCAACTTCAACGCCG
The DNA here is from genome assembly GCA_035504735.1 of Binataceae bacterium (SeqCode). GTDB lineage: Bacteria > Desulfobacterota > Binatia > Binatales > Binataceae > JAJPIG01. The sequence continues at coordinate 14,794 of DATJRJ010000057.1, read as the reverse complement.
CGGGCTTTGAGTGCCTGTCGTGGGCGGCAGGAATCGCAGCGTCGACCAGCCGCTGCGGGATTTTTTCTACCACCCACGTGCCGACGATTCATCCGGTGATGGCGGCGAAGCAGGTCACGACGATCGACCATATCAGCGGCGGCCGTTTCGCGCTGAATATCGTGACCGGCTGGTACACCGGGGAAATCGACATGTTCGGCGAGACCCTGATGGATCACGATTTGCGCTACGACCGCGCCCTCGAGTGGCTCGAAATCCTCAAGCGCCTGTGGACCGCCGAAGAAGAGTTCGATTATCTCGGCAAATTCTACCAGGTACGCAAGGGATGGCTTGCGCCCAAGCCGCTCCAGGAGCCATACCCGGTCGTGATGTGCGCGGGCGGCTCGGGCAAGGGCCGCGACTTCGCGGCTCGCCATTGCGACGTTGCATTCGTGGCTTGCAACACCCAGGATCTTGACGAGACCCGGGCGCGGGTCGCCGACTATCGCCGCTACGCGCGCGAAGAATACGGTCGCGAGCTTATGATCTGGAGCAATGCTTACATCGTGCAGGCTGAAACCGAGCGGGAGGCGCGCGACTTCCATCACCACTACATCTACGAAAAGGGCGATTGGGTGGCTGCCACCAATTTGGTCGAGACCATGGGCGCGCTGACCGGCATCATGACGCCCGAAATCCTGCGTGCCATGAAGGCCAACTTTATCGGTGGATGGGGCGGCTATCCGCTGGTAGGCACTCGCGAGCAGATCGTCGATGGCCTCAAAATGATGTCCGGGCTCGGACTCGACGGCACGCTGCTCTCATGGCCGCGCTATGAAGCCGGAATGCGCGAGTTTAAGGAACGCACTTTGCCGCTGGTCAAACAGGCCGGCTTGCGCTAATCGGCGGGCAAAGAGCCATCGTGCCCGCATAGACCGGCGGGCAGGATGGCCGCGTCGGAACCATCGAGAAGGAGGTCCCGAGTTTTAACGGAACGAGCTTGACGGCTTGGACGGCGGACCAGAAAAGCCGCCGGCAGCCGCGTATCCACCGAAGGCTGCGCCCTCCAACACTGCTGCCGCGCCGGTCGCATAGAGTGCGATCGCACCCATTCCTGGGTTGGGCGGCAAGGCGGCCGCCTTACAGGCGACGGTCGTGCTCTGGTTGGGTTTCAGTGTCACCTGCTTGGTCGGGTCCCCGAGGCCTGTGACCTGCACCGTGCCTTGGCGCGTATAGACGTCGGTGAAATTGAAACAATTCTCGTATCCGGGCCGATGGATGCCGCTATGATAACCGGTATCGAAATCGGTCCCGCGCGCCGCGGCAATAGCGTTGGGCGTGTGCACCTCGAAATTCGGCGGCGCTCCGCCTGCGGTGACATGCACCAGCGAACGCATGATGCCGGCAAAGACGCTGACTCGGGTGGTAGCCTGGCCGTTCGTCCCCAGCGTTTGATCGTCGAGCACCAGCACGCCCGACTCGTAGAGATCCAGGCTGCTCTGATCGTTGAGCAGGATGGTTACGCGCCCGTTGGGTCCGGTGGTGAAGCGATCGCCCTTGAAAACGTCCAATCCCGTCACTACCGGAACTGCGTGGGCGGCGCGTTCCAGCCTTACGTCACCCGCGTAGGTTTGCACCTTCCCCACCGCCTGGGCGCTCGCTATCGAGGTCCAGAGGATAAAGGACAGGCCGAGCAGGATTGCGGCCGGTGCAGTACTATTAATCTTGAAGCTATTGCGCCGATACTGGTTAGTTAAACGCAAGCTTACTCTGCCCCCTACGGATAGCTTTAGAAAAAACAGCGCCTAAGTATTAGCATGGCTTCGCGGCCAGCCCAATACCGTCGTCGAATTGCGCAAGAGAAAACAATTTTGGCATGGTTTGATTTCTGTTCACCAATTTCGCAGCGTAAATGGTCAGAGGTTAACGAATCATGAACTCGAGTAACGGTTTATCGCGATCCGCCGCGGTACGTGCCCGCCTCTCGCATCCCGTCATCGACGTGGATGGCCATTGCGCCGAATTCGAACCGGTATTGTTCGATTATTTGCGGGAAATCGGGGGCCCGGGAATCGTTGAACGCTACCGGTCGTTGCCCGAAAATCCATTTTCCTACCGATGGCATCGGCTGACCCCGGCCGAACGCCGCGCGGAACGCATCCCGCGTCCCAACTGGTGGGGCCATCCGACCAGCAATACGCTCGATCGCGCCACCAGCTCGCTGCCCAGGCTGATGTATGAACGAATCGACGAGATGGGCCTTGATTTCTGCGTCCTCTACCCGAGTATCAACCTGAATTCGTCGCATATCGGCGATCCCGAGGTTCGCCGCGCCGCCTGCCGCGCCTTTAATCGCTACCAGGCCGAGGTCTTCCGCCCCTTTGGCGATCGCCTGACGCCGGTGGCGGTGATTCCGATGCATACTCCTGCGGAGGCGCTCGAAGAGCTGGACTATGCGGTCGGCACGCTCGGCATGAAGGCGATCGTCATGCCGGCGTATGTGCGCCGGCCGATTCCGGCGCTCGCCGCCAAGGCGCCCGAGGCCGCGAATCATCTGTCGTGGCTCGACACCTATTGCCTCGACAGCGACTACGATTATGATCCGGTGTGGGCCAAGTGCGTTGAGTTGCGGGTCGCACCGTCTTTCCATTCGCGCGGTACCGGATTTGGCACCCGGGTCTCGATCTCGAACTTCACCTATAACCACATCGGCCACTTTGCTTACTCGGCAGAAGGTATCTGCAAGGCGATCTTCCTGGGTGGCGTGACGCGGCGCTTTCCGGGACTTCGGTTCGCGTTCCAGGAGGGCGGTGTCGGATGGGCGCGCGCGCTGTTCGGCGATCTGGTCAGCCACTGGAAGACCCGCAACCCCGGTGCAGTCGCGACGCGCGATCCCGCGCGGCTCGATCAGGCTTTGTTTCGCGACCTCGCGCTGCGTTACGGCGGCCAGCGATATGCCGACAAATTTCCGATCCGGCCCGGCGACGTCTCGATGGTGATGTGGGGCACGCCCGAAAAGGCTGAAGACCTCGACGAGTTCGCGCGCTGCAAAATCGGGCGGACCGAGGATATCCGCGATTTGTTCGTGCCGAATTTTTTCTTCGGTTGTGAAGGCGATGACCCATTGACTGGTCTGGCCTTCCGCCGCGAACTGAACCCGTTTCACGCGCAGCTCAATGCGATCTATGGTTCCGATCTCGGACATTTCGATCTGCCTGATATGCGCGATGCGGCTCACGAGGCCTGGGAGCTGGTCGCCGACGGCGTGATCGACGAAGCGCAGTTCCGCGACTTCGTTTTCGCGAATCCGGTCCGGCTGCATGGCGGGATGAACCCGGACTTCTTCAAGGGCACCGCGGTCGAGCGCGAAGCGGCCGCGGTGCTGGCGGAGCGCGCGGCGCCGGCGGCCCGCTAGCTTCGATAGCGGTGCAGCGTCTGCCGATGAAACTGACCGCGCGATTCGTAAGCTCGGCTTTCACGCCGGCTGGGAACCCGCCCTGGGAGCGTGTCGAAATCGCCTTCGCCGGCCGCTCCAACGTCGGCAAGAGCTCGCTGCTCAATGCGCTGGCGGGGGTTCGCGGCCTGGCCCGTACCAGCCGCACGCCGGGACGCACGCGCTCCCTGAACTTCTTCGAGCTGGGCGACACGCTCGCGCTGGTCGATTTGCCGGGCTATGGCTACGCGGCGATCGCGCACACGGAGGCCGAACGAATCGCCGCGCTGCTGCGAAACTACGTGACGGAGCGCCGCAATCTGGCCGCGCTGGTGATGCTGATCGACGCGCGTCGCGGCCCCGGCGCCGAGGAGCGCGAATTGGCAGCGATCGTCACGGGTCGCGAAATCGATCTGATCGTCGTGGCGACCAAATGCGACAAGCTCCGCGCCGCCGAGCGCGCCGCCTTGCCCAGGCTGTTTGCGCCGCTCGGCCTCGAGCCGATCCTGACCTCGGCGCACAAGGACCAGGGTATCGACCAGCTCCGCCGCCGTCTCCTTCGATACGCCGCTCGCCCCGCAGCCGGCGATAACGCGCGCGGCTAACGCTGCGCAACCAAATCCGTGGCAGCTTCTGTCAGCGTAATCATTCCGACTTACAACCGATGCGCGATGGTGCGCGAGGCGATCGCGTCGGTGCTGGCGCAACGCGACGTAGACTTCGAGCTGATTGTCATTGATGACGGCTCGACGGATAACACGCAGGCTGAACTCGAACGGCAAGCCGATGACTGGCAGCCGACGAGTTTTCGGCTGCTCCGCATGCCGCACCGCGGTCCCGCGGCGGTGCGTAACCGCGGCGTCGCGATCGCCACCGGCGAGTTTGTGGCGTTCCTTGATTCCGACGATCTGTGGATGCCCGCCAAGCTCGCGCGCCAGCTTGCCTTCATGCGCGCGAATCCCGGCCTGCGGGTCGCGCAATGTAATGAACGCTGGCTGCGGGAGGGCCGCACGGTGAACCCAGGCCGGCGCCATCGCAAACGTGCCGGCGACCTTTTCGAGGATTCGCTGCGCACCTGTCTCGTCAGTCCCTCGGCCGCCATCATGCGCACCGATTTCCTGCGCGCGCTCGGCGGATTCGATGAAGCCCTGCCGGCCTGCGAGGATTACGACCTGTGGCTGCGGGTGCTGCTTGTATGCGAGATTGGCTTGATCGATGAGCCGCTGGTGATTCGCCGCAGTGGTCATCGGGGCCAGCTTTCGGCGACGGTCCCGGCGCTCGATCGATTTCGAATCATCGCGATCATGAAAATCCTGACCGACTTGCGGCTGACGGCGTCGCGGCGCGCCGCCGCTTGCGATGTCTTGATCGAGAAATGCGGAATCTACGGCGGCGGGCTCGAACGGCGCGGGCGTCCAGATGCAGCGCGGCTGTGCCGCTCGATCGCCGGCGCCGCGGCGGGAAGCTGGCGGCATTGCGCGGACGCCGCGCTGCACGAAGCGATCGGACTGATGCGCACTCTGGTCAGCGCCGATGAGGTCGCCGCGCCGGTTGCGGAACTCGTTCGATGAGCCCGGCTGAAACCGAAACCGCGATCCGCCGCTGGGCTGCCGATAAGCATCTGCCTGAGGCAGCCCTCGCGCGCTGGCTGGAACTCGACCAGGTGGCGCGGGCGGCGCTGCTTGCGCTGGCGCGGGAACTTCGGCTGCGCACCGCTCAACTGGTGATGGCGCTCGAACTGCTCGATGAAATCGCGCTGCGGGAAAATCGCGCGGTGATAGGAATCCTCGAAAGCGATCCGATACGAAATGCGATCGCCGCCGGCGGTTCGGCTCCGGCTCGCGCGAGCCGGATGCTCGAGGCGCTGCGCGCGATCCGCTATCCGCGCCTGACCCGGATTCGGAGCGAATTGGAAGCGCGTATCCGCGATCTCCGCCTCCCGCCGATGCTGCGGGTGCGGTTGCCCCGCGAGCTATCCTCTGATGAGCTTACGCTCGAGCTGCGCGCCCGCACGCGCGCCGAACTGGAGGAGGGCTTGAAAGCGCTGGAAGGGATCGGACCTGAGCTCGGCCGAATCGTCGAGCGGCTGGTGGGCGGCGACGATGAAGTTTGAGCTGGATGCGCTGTTGATCGAGGAATCGTGCCGCGAAAGCGCTCTGGCGCGGCGGATTCGTGCGCATGTCGCTGGGAGCGTCGCGGTCAGTTATATCGGCGACGCCCGCGCGGCCGCGCTCGCAGATCGATCGGCGGCGGATCCCTTCGCCGCGGGAAAGCGCCGCATGATCGTCATGCGCCAGCGCGGCGGGTTCGTAACCGCCTGCCCGGCAGCATCGTCGAAATTTGCCTGCTGTGGCTACCTGGTGATGAACTTGGCGTCGAACTGTCCGATGGATTGCAGCTACTGTTTTCTGCAGGAGTACCTCGCCGATAATCCCGGTTTCCAGGTCTACGCGAACTACGGCGATGCTTTCGACGAGCTCGACAGAATCGGCCGCGCCGCCGCCGGGCGCAACCTGCGAATCGGGACTGGCGAGCGGGCCGATTCCCTGGCCTTCGACAGCCTGACCGGAATCAGCGCCGACCTGATCGAGTTTTTCGCGCACCAGCCGAATCTGCTGCTCGAATTGAAGACCAAGACCGACGAGATCGAGAATCTGCTGCGGGTCGATCCGCGCGGCCGCACGCTGGTCTCATGGACACTCTCTCCGCCGGCCGTATTTGAGTCTTCGGAACGTGCCACCGCCTCGCCCGCGGAGCGAATCGCGGCGGCGCGCCGCGTGCTCGAGGCCGGTTATCGCGTCGCCTTCCATCTCGATCCGATAATCGCCTATCCCGATGCGGCAGCCGATTACGCCGCGCTGCTCGAAGCTCTGTTCAACACGATCGCACCGCCGCGTATCGCTTTTATGAGCCTCGGCGGCCTGCGGATGACGCCCGGCCTGCGCCGCATCGTTCGGCGGCGGTTTCCCGACGATCACCTGATGGTGGGCGAGGAGGTGCTGGCGCCCGACGGCCGCTTCCGGGCCTTCACGCCGCTTCGAGTCGGACTGTTTCGCGCGATCAACGATCGAATCCGGCGCGCCGGGGTCTCGGCGCCGGTCTATCTATGCATGGAACCCGCGAGCGTACATCAGCACGTCTTTGGAGCCCGGCCCGATTCGCCGGGAATGATCGGCGAGTGCCTCGCGCAGGAGCGGGAATAATGCGTCGGCGGCAAGGGGCGCGTGCGAGCGCCGCGGCCAATGGCCGCGTGATCTCACCGGCGCGCTCGTTGCTCGCGGATAACCACAGCCGTCCGATCGGGGTGTTTGATTCGGGGATCGGCGGCCTGACCGTCCTGCAGGCGCTGGTCGAGCTGATGCCGCACGAGGATTTCATCTACCTCGGCGATACCGCGCGGCTGCCCTACGGCACCAAGTCGAATGAAGTAATTGTCCGCTACTCGCGCGAGAACACGGAATTTTTGCTGGCCAAGGGTATCAAGCTGCTGGTGGTCGCATGCAACACCGCCAGTGCCGTCGCGTTGGAGGAGATCGCACGCGCCACGATCGTGCCGGTGATCGGGGTGATCGAGCCGGGCGCGCAGGCCGCGGTCAAAGCCTCGCGCGCGGGCAAGATCGGGGTGATTGGCACCGAGGCCACCATCGCGTCGGGCGCCTATACCCGGATGATCCAGCGGCTGCGGCCGCGCGCCGAAATCTACACGCGCGCCTGTCCGCTGCTGGTGCCGCTGGTCGAGGAGGGCTGGACCGATAACCTGATCGCCGAGCAGACCGTGGCGCACTACCTCGGCAGCCTCAAGGACAGCGGTATCGACACGCTGCTGTTGGGATGCACGCATTATCCGCTGTTGCGCGCGCTGTTCGGACGCGTGCTGGGGCGAGGGGTGCGGCTGATCGATTCTGCGACCGCAACCGCGGCGGCGGTGCGCGAGCGCCTGGCGGAGTCCGGCCTCGGGCGACGCGCGGGGGCCGGACGGCAGAGTTTCTTCGTCACCGAAACGCCCGAGCGGTTCATCCGGGTCGGGCGGCGATTCCTGGGTCCGCAGGTCGAAAGCGCGGTCAGGATCGAGCGCTGAAAAATTGTTTCGCATAGGGTAAACTTAACCGGATGCCGCAAAATCGAGCGGCGGGCCGCGGGAATTTCAGATAAACCATGGGTGCATCGCTTTCGTTAATAGCGCGCAAGGTCTTCGGCTCGAAAAACGAGCGCGAGATCAAACGCCTGCGTCCTTCCGTCGACGCTATCAACCGGGCCGAAGAATCGATCGCCAAGGAAAGCGACGACGAGTTGCGCGCCCGAATCGCGGCCTGGAAGGCAAAGCTCAGCGCCATCGAGGATGACGAGGATCGCGAAGAGGCGATGGAGGAAGTGTTGCCGGAGGTCTTTGCGGTGGTTCGCGAGGCCGCCAAGCGCACGCTCGGGCAACGCCATTTCGACGTCCAGCTAATCGGCGGGATGGTGCTGCATCACGGCAAGATCGCCGAGATGAAGACCGGTGAGGGCAAGACCCTGGTGGCGACCCTGCCGGCGGTGCTGAACGCGCTCGGCGGCCGCGGCGTGCACGTCGTGACGGTCAACGATTACCTGGCGCGGCGCGACGCCGAATGGATGGGCCGCATCTACAATCATCTGGGCCTGAGCTGCGGCGTGGTCGTACACGGCTTGAGCGACGCCGAGCGCCAGGCGGCCTACAACGCGGATATCACTTACGGCCAGAACAACGAGTTCGGCTTCGACTACCTGCGCGATAACATGAAGTTCAACCTCGCGGATTACGTGCAGCGCGAGCATAACTTCGCAATCGTCGACGAAGTCGATTCGATCCTGATCGATGAAGCCCGCACCCCGCTGATTATCTCGGGCGCCTCCGAGGAGTCGACCGATACTTATCATGTCGTCGACCGCGTCATCCCGCGCCTGGCGGCCGAGGAGCATTACACGGTCGATGAGAAGCTCAAGACCGCGGCCTGCACCGAGGAAGGCGTCGCGCGGGTCGAGGAGTTGCTCGGCGTCGAGAACCTTTACGACCCGCGCAACATCCTGCTTCTCCATCACGTGAACCAGGCGCTCAAGGCGCACGTGTTGTTCAAGCGCGACGTCGAGTACGTGGTGAAGGACGGGCAGGTGGTGATCGTCGACGAGTTCACCGGACGCCTGATGCCGGGGCGGCGCTGGAGCGACGGGCTGCACCAGGCGATCGAGGCCAAGGAAAACGTCAAGATCGAATCCGAGAATCAGACGCTGGCGACGATTACCTTTCAGAACTACTTCCGGATGTACAAGAAGCTGTCCGGCATGACCGGGACGGCCGATACCGAGTCGGTCGAGTTCGGCGAGATCTACCAGCTCGACGTCACGGTGATTCCGACCAACAAGGCGATGATCCGCGAAGACAATAACGACCTGGTCTACAAGAGCGAGGCCGAAAAATTCGACGCCGTGATAGAGGAGATCCAGGATTGCCACGAGCGCGGGCAACCGGTGCTGGTCGGCACGGTCTCGATCGAGAAATCCGAACGGGTCGCCAATCAGCTCAAGCGCACCGGCGTCAAGCATTACGTGCTCAATGCCAAGAACCACGAGCGCGAGGCCGAGATCGTCGCCCAGGCCGGACGCCACAAGGCGGTCACCATCTCGACCAACATGGCCGGCCGCGGCACCGATATCGTGCTGGGCGGGAATCCGGAGTTCATGGCCGCCGCCGAGGCCGGCACCAAGGATGCCGCGGATGCCGGGTTCCAGGCGGCACTCGAGAAGTATCGCGCGCAATGCGCGGCCGAGCGCGAGCTGGTGCTGCAGGCGGGCGGCTTGCATATCCTCGGCACCGAGCGCCACGAGTCGCGGCGTATCGACAATCAGTTGCGCGGCCGATCCGGACGACAGGGCGACCCGGGTTCGTCGCGATTTTTCGTTTCGCTGGAAGATGACCTGATGCGGATCTTCGCCGCCGACCGGCTCAAGGGCCTGATGAACCGGATCGGGATGGAGGACGGCGTACCGATCGAGCATCGGATGGTCTCGCGCGCGATCGAAAATGCGCAGAAGAAGGTCGAAGCGCACAACTTCGACATCCGCAAACATCTGCTCGAATACGACGACGTGATGAACAAGCAGCGCGAGGTGGTCTACCATCGCCGCCGCGAACTGCTGGGCGAAGCACCACTCAAGGATGACATTCTCGACATGTGCGACGCGCTGGTCGAAGCGATCGTCGAGGCCCACGGCGATCGGGAGGCCGACCCCGACCAGTGGGACTGGAAGGCGCTCGAAGACGCCTTCTACAAGCAGTTCAAGTGTCGCTTTAACTTCATGCAGAATCTCAACGGCAAGGCGATCGACACGCCCGACGACCTGGCCGAAATCGCGAGCGAGCGCGTGCGCCGGCTTTACGACGATCGCGAGCAGCAATTCACGCTGCCCGTCATGCGGCAGATCGAGAAGATCGTTTCGCTGCAGACCCTCGACTCGCTGTGGAAGGACCATCTGCTGGCGATGGACCATCTCAAGGAGGGTATCGGACTGCGCGGCTACGCCCAGCAAAACCCGCTGGTGGAGTACCAGAAGGAAGGGTTCGCGATGTTCGAGGCCCTGATGGGGACGATGCAGGGCGATATCGTCGAGAAGATTTTCTCGGTCCAGGTGACGCGCGAGCAGGATGTGCAGCAGATGCAGCCGCAGCCACAGCCGCAACGGGTCGTGATGAGCCATGGCGGCGAAACCGAAAGCGAGAGCGCGCCGACCGTCAAGCGTGGGGGCGAGAAGGTGGGCCGCAACGATCCCTGCCCCTGCGGCTCGGGCAAGAAGTACAAGCGCTGCCACGGCAAGTAATCTCTCCGCACATAATTGATCTGCGTGGGTTGCGCGCGAGCTGCGCCGGCCTTGCGCATGCGCCAAGCCGCCGCGTATAGATCGGCGGCTGGAGGATGGCGATGGAGGTACGGACAGGCCCGGTGGCGGTGCGCGGGTTTCGCTTTGCGGGCGTCAGCGCCGGACTCAAGACCAGCGCCGGCGTCAGGGATCTCGGACTTATCGTTGCCGATACGGATGCCGCGACGGCGGGGGTGTTCACTACCAATCGCGTCAAGGCGGCGCCGGTCGTGATTGCCGAGCAGCGTGTCGGGCGCGGACGGCTCCGCGCGATCGCCGCCAACTCGGGTTCAGCCAACTGCTTTACCGGCCGGGCCGGCCTCCAGCTTGCGCGCGCTTCGTCGGCAGCCGTGGCGCGGGAGCTTGGATGCGCTCCGCAAGCCGTCGCGCCGTGCTCGACTGGCGTGATCGGCCACCTCTTCGATCTCGAAAAATATCAGCGCGGCGCTCGGGAAGCGGCCGCGGCACTTTCGTCCGACGGCCTGGAGGATTTCGCGCGCGCGATCATGACGACCGATACGCGTCCCAAGCTGGCCTCGGTAGCGATGCGCCTGGGCGGTGCGGATTTGACGATTGCGGGAGTGGCCAAGGGCGCCGGAATGATTCAGCCGCACATGGCTACGATGCTCGCGTTCATCGTGACCGACGCCGCGGTTTCGCCGGTTGTGCTGCGCAGCATACTCAAGCGGGTGTTGCCGGTCAGCTTCAATGCGATCACGGTCGACGGCGACATGTCGACCAACGACACGCTGATCATGATGGCGTCCGGCGCGGCCCGCAACCGCCGCTTCGCGCCCAGGGAGCTGGCGTCGTTCGAAGCTGGGGTGCGCGAGGTCGCGCGTTCGCTCGCCCGCCAATTGGTGTATGACGGCGAAGGCGCGACCAAGCTGGTCCCGATTGAAGTACGCGGCGCGCGTACCAGCGCCGAGGCCTTCCGGGTGGCGCGTCAGATTGCCAACTCGCCGCTGGTCAAGACCGCGTTTTTCGGCTGCGATCCGAACGTCGGCCGGATTATCGCGGCCGCCGGCGCCTGCGGGGTCGCGATTAATCCGGCACGCCTGGCATTACAGGTCGCCGGTGTGCCGATCGCGGCGCGCGGCGCATTGCTGGTCGACGCGCTCGGCGAGGCCCAGGCGCGGATGCGCGAGCGCGAGTTTCGCGTCGTCCTGGATCTCAAGCAGGGCCGCGCGCAGGCCGTGGTTCTGACCAGCGATCTCAGTTTTGACTATGTTAAGATAAACGCCGAATACACGACCTAGCCGATTCAGCGGCGCAGGGAGGCAGAGTTGGCTTTAACCAAAGTAGCGCGGCGCGATGAAGTCGCCGAGGGCAGCGGCCGCATCATTGAAGTCGGCCCCGGCCGGTTTATCGCGCTGTTCAATCTGGCCGGAAATTTCTTCGCCCTCGACAATGAATGTCCGCACGAAGGCGGACCGCTCGGCGAGGGCGACGTCGAGCGCGGCTGCGTGAGCTGTCCGTGGCACGGCTTTCGTTTCGATCTGGCAACCGGAGCCTGCGTCAACGGCGCCAAGCTCAAGGTGACGAGCTTCCCGGTGCGCATCGAAGGCGACGAGATTCTGATCAATCTATGAGCCCGCGCCCTTACCCCAACCTGTTGCTTGATTTGTTTTCCGGAATTCGTGCGGCTCAAGCACACTGACCGACCGGGGCTTGCAGTGGACACACCTATCGGACGGCTTCCTGACTTCATTGCAATTGGTCCGCCGCGCACCGGCACAACCTGGCTCCATCGCGTGCTCAAGGATCACGTCGGGCTGCAGCGCGGGCCTGCGAAGGAGACCAACTTTTTCTGGCGCCGTGGTTACGAGCGCGGACTTGATTGGTATGTCGACCAGTTTCGCCACTGTCAGCCGGATCGGCCGATCGTCGAAGTGTCGCCGAATTATTTCGGTTCCACTGAATCGTTCGAGCGTATCGTGCGCCACATGCAGCACTGCCGCTTCATCTGCACGCTGCGCGAGCCGATCGAGCGTTCCTATTCGTACTACAAGTTGATGCGGCACGACGGTAGGACGCGGCAGCCGTTTTCCGAATACGTCGCGATCCCGGAAGTCGCCGATGCCAACCGTTATGGGTTTCGTTTGCGGCAATGGCGCAAGCAGTTTGGCGGGTCAAACATCCTGGTCATGTTGTATGACGACCTGGCGGCGGCGTCGGAAAGCTTTCTCAATCCAATCTGCGACTTTATGGGTATCGCCCCCATCCCGATCGCCGACTCGCCGCTGGCGAGAAAGAAGGTGCATCACGTATCCACCGACGCGCGCAGCGCCTTGCTCGCCCGCAACGCCATGGAGCTCAGATACTGGTTGAGCCGCAACGGCTTGAACCGCACCGTCAAGGTCCTGCGCAAACTGGGCGTGTGGAGATTCTGCCTGCGCGGGGGGCCCGAGTTTCCGCCGCTTGAACCGGACCTCGCCAGACGCCTGCGTGAGCGCCTGCGTCCCGAAATCGACGACCTGGAGGAATTGATCGGCCGCGACCTGTCGGCCTGGAAGCAGCCGCAGGGCGGGACGAAAGCCGCCGCGATGCCGGGACGAGTCCAATTATCAAATGAATCTTGAAACGAACCGGCCGATGCCGAGTGCAGAAGCCATCCACCGATCGATTGAACGGATTTATGCCGAGCAGAGTGTGCTCGATGAGAGCGGCACGAGCCACAGCGTCCTGCCGATCGCGGTCACGCCCGAACGGGGGTCGTTTATCGCCGGCCTGTGCCGTGCCGAGCGGCCGTCGGCGACGCTCGAGATCGGGATGGCGTGGGGACTCTCTACGCTCTACATTCTGGCGGCGCTGGCCGAAGTTCGCGGTTCAGCAACCGGTCAGCCGCACGTGGTGATGGATCCGTTCCAGGCCCCGCGCTTCGGCAACGCGGCGTTGCGCCTGGTCCGCGAGGTTGGGGCGGAATCGATGATCGAATTCCACCCGGAACGTTCCGAAATCATGCTGCCGCGGCTGCTCGCGACCGGCCGGCAATTCGACCTGGCATTTATCGACGGCGACCATCGCTACGATCCGGGCTTCGTCGATTTCTTTTACGTCGATCGGCTGCTCAAGCCCGGCGGCCTGGTGATCTTCGATGACGTGCTGTTTGACGGTATCTACCTGACCAGCCGTTGGGCGGAAACCAATCTCGGTTATGAACCGGTGGCGCAGTATCCGGCAATGAGCAAACGTTCGCGCGCCAATCGGATCCGCCGGCTGCAGCGCGCCGAAATCGGTGCATGGCGTAAGCCCCTCCACCAGGTCCAACGCGACCGCTTTCATTTCGTGCCATTTTTCAGCGGCTTTGTCCCCTTGAAGGACATTCCGAAACCCAGCCCCCAGCGCCTCGCACGCCACCGCCTCAACCACGCGGGCCTGATTGCGTTACGCGGCGGCGATGCCGCGAGCGCCCGGCGCGCGTTCGCCACCGCAATCAAGGCCGATCGGCTCTATGCCTGGAGCTACGTACGCTGGGTCCGAACTTTCCTGCCGCCGCAGCTCGCGGCGAGGTTCACCGGCCGAACGCGCCGCTAGCCGGCGTGGTTACCTATAATCTGGGACTGCGAGGGGTCAGTTGATTCTAAGCGCTTTCCTCGAACCTCGCGGCGAATCAACCTGCCGGTGTCATCGTAATACTTAACGACGTCGACATGACCGCACTCGTCCGAGTCGAGCTCTACCATGGCGAGCTTGCCGCGCCTGAACACTTTTATCATTTCAGGTTTGCCGTCGAAGTTGTCGTCGTGAACCTCTCGCGTCAGGATCCCATCTGAGTAATTTTGTACGAGGTCGACCCGGCCGTCGAAATTCCTATCTTTCTCAATCTTGATAAGCTGATTGTGCTCGTAGGTTTTGATGACATCCGGCCGTTGATCATGATTTGTGTCTAACTCGATCTTGTAGGTGTCCCTGTCGACCCCATATACCCATTGATCGGGGCGTCCTTTAGAATCACGATGAGTGATGGTGCCGTAAGGCGCGCGGCTGCAACCGATGAAGCAGAAGGCTAGTATCAGCAAAAGACTTGCGGCTTTCTGCATGCCTTCTTATAGCCGCCACTCGGGGTTTGCTCAACTTAGCTGCTTCGTTCTGACATTGGTTTTGCTCGCGCTGCCCCTGGCTGGCGTCGCGGCGAACCGCGCCCCGGTGCTTTTACCGCTCGCTACCAGACTGGTGCCGCTCGGCGCAAACCTGCAGGCACGGCCCGTTATTCCGGTTGGCCCAACTGAATTCGTTGCCTCTGCCAGGATCGTTCTGGGCCCGTTGCCCTCAGAGGCGTTCAAGTCGAAGTCTGACGCCGACCGCGGGCTCCAAGACATTAGCTGCGTTCGTTTATCCGATTCGGGCGTTATAGAGAGCCCGAACGGACGTTCTCCGCCTTCCGACTGACTCGCCCGCACAAACCGCTCAGGGCATCTCGATTCCAACAGAACCCCGGAATTCCGGGGGGATGCTGTGCCCACGATGCGGACATGCATCCGTGCACTTTTGTCGGACCGGAGAAGAACT
>DATJRJ010000056.1:0-4809 GCA_035504735.1 Binataceae bacterium (SeqCode) | reverse complement strand
GCGTTTAAGCGCCTTCATCGGCATATTAAGCACAGCCAGATTGTCGGCCATGAAGAAAGCGTCGAAGCAGCCTTGTTCAAGCCGCTGTGCAAAGCGCGTCAGATCCTGAAAATTGAAGTTCGCGTCGGGGAAGGCTCCCGGATAGCGCCAGGCCGCGGTATGGATACTGACCGGCCGCATGAAAGCGCCGAGGCGCAACTGACGAGGCTTATGCATACAACTTCCTTTGACCCCGAACTTTCATTTCAATCTTGATTTAGACTCGCGCCGATTACCAGACGGCGCATCGTGCCGGTTCGGCGCTCACTCATGGTTCAGCAATGATTGACCGTCTCGCGATGCGTCCTGTATTTTGCGATCGGACCAATCTTGCGACCGCGGGAATAACGACCAAACGCGATTAGAATGAGCGCCTCCATCGGCAGGACTCTCACCCTGAGCCGCGTGCCCGTAAGCATCGACGCGGGCCTGCTGATTCTACGGGTCTGGATCGGATTCAGCCTGTTCCTAAAGCATGGTTTGGAAAAGCTGACCAGATATTCGCAGATGGCAGCGTATTTTCCGGATCCCATCCACATCGGTTCTCACGCGGGTCTAATTTTTGCGCTGGTCTGCGACGCGATCTGCTCGATACTCATTATCCTTGGTTTCGCCACCCGGCTCGCCGCGCTGCTGATCGTCATCAACCTGGCCGTGGCGTTCGCTCTGGTCCATCGGTTTGGCATGTTTGGTCCACATAACGGAGAGCTCGCGTTCCTGTATTTCGGCGCGGCTCTCGTTCTCGTAATTACCGGTGGCGGGCGATTCAGTATCGACCATCTGCTGCGGTGACTCCGTATCGCGAGACTTATCGATCTTTCCCCCAAATTCCTCGCAACCTTCGACCCCATCGCTTTCCATCAGAAACAGGACGGCGTCGGCCAGCTTCGGTTTTACCGATCACAATTTGTGGCCGAGGCCTGCGCCCAAGACATATTCGTTGGGCGGTTCGATAAGCTCTCCGCGCTGAAATCGTTCCAATCCGAATGGCGTCAAATCGGCGGTTGCGCCGGCGCCCGCTGTGATCAGCTCGGCCATCGCAGCTCCTACGGCAGGTGAAGTCTTGAAACCCGTGCCGCTGAAGCCTGCCGCTACATACAACCCAGGGATACCGGGCACCGGGCCCAGAACGGCGCGTGAATCGGGACTCATATCGTAGATGCCGGCATGCCCGCGCGCGTACCGCGCGCCCTTCAAGCGGGGAATCCGCTTCGCCAGCCGCTCGGCAATTGCGTGAACAAAATCCTTATCGTTGCTTTCGCGGAAGCGGTCGGGATCGGGGTCGTCTTCGGGTTTCATCTGGCCCAGCCCCGCGAGCGTCAGATCGTGACCATGCGGACGGAAGTAGCTGCCGGCGATCGTATCGATATAGATGCAATGTTTGAGTGCAGGTGGGCGTTGGAAAAAGGCAATCTGCGCGCGTTGCGCCTTGATTCCAATCTGCACGCCGAGCGGCCGTAAAAGCTGGTCGGTCCAGGGACCCGCCACGATACAAATCGAGTCAGATTCATGTGTGCGGCCCGCAGCGTCGACGACCCCGGCGGCGCGCCCGCCGCGGATCTGAACAGCGGAGATCGGTGTGTTGAGCACAAAACTCGCGCCACGTTGCCGTGCTCCTTCGGCGAATGATTCCGTAGTTGCGACCGGATCGGCGTAGCCGCTCTCAGGTTCGTACGCCGCGAGGACCACGTCGCTGATGTTCACGTCAGGCTCGAGCTTTTTCAGCTCCGCCGGTTCCAAGACATAGGTGTCGATGCCTAGCGAGCGAAGGAGCGCGAGGTTGGTGCGCAGTCTTTCCGCGTTCTCGGCTCCCACGACGATCGCAAAACCGGTCTTTACAAAACCACACCGCCCACCGACCAGTTCGCTCCAATGCCGAAAATAGCGGAGGCTTTTCCAGGCGAGGTCAGCTTCGGGCAAAAACGTGTAATGCATCCTGAGCAGTGCGCCCGACCGCGCCGACATGCCGGCACAGATTCCGCTCTTGTCGAAAACGCGCACCTTGGCGCCAGCCCGCGCGAGATGGAACGCCAGACTGCAGCCCACCACGCCTGCGCCGACAACGATTACATTGATCCTGTCACTGGAGTTGAAGGGTGTCACCCGCGCCGCGCCCTTACATAAAATCGTCTATCGGCTTAGCTCTCCAGGCTATCGCCTGAGCCGGATGCGATAGAAATGACTCGCCAGGTCAGCGTCGCTTCTTAACCGCTCCCGCGGCATCCTCGCAAATGACCGAATCCGCAACGCATCCTATCTGCCATTCTCGCTGAAAAACTGATGGATGAGCATCTCCAGCTTCTGGAAATTGACCGGTTTCGTCAGATGCGCGTCGAAACCAGCTTCCTTGTATCGGTGGATGTCTTCGTCCATGCCAAACCCGGTCAAGGCTACCGCCGGAATCGAGGATCGTTGACGGAGCCGCCGGATCAGATCGATACCGGTACCGTCCGGCAACCCGATGTCACTCAGGACGAGGTTGAATTCTCGCTCATTCGCGATCTTCAACGCCTCGGTCACCGTCGCGCAGGCTTCGACAAAATAGCCTTTGTTGCGCAAAAGGTGGCTTATCACTTCCGCCGAATCCTTATGATCCTCGATCAATAGGATGCGTATGCCGCGCAAATCTGCACGCGCGGAAAGACCCGATCCAGTCATCGTCGGCAGCTTCATTGTCGATGCGTGAATTGACGGCAGCGTCACCGTGAACTCCGCTCCATGGCCCGGACCTTCGCTCTCAGCGGTTATCACGCCGGCATGAAGCTCGACCAGGGCTCTGGAAATCGCCATGCCGAGACCTAGACCTCCATAGCGATTGCTGATGTCCGCGCCCTGTTCGAATGGTTGAAAGAGCCGGTCCATTTCTTTCGGACTCATGCCGATACCGTCGTCTTTGAGCTTAAGGATTATTCGCCCCTCGGTATCATCTTTGCTGACGATGGAAATGTGGCCATGGCGCTCGGTGAACTTGGTCGCGTTGTTCAGGATGTTGCCGAAAACCTGATGCAAACGCGCTGAGTCGGCTTTGACATAATGGCGCGCGGCCTTCAGCTCGATCGAAACGTTCAATTGTTTGGCGTTGATCTCACTCTGGAACATCGTGACCACTGACTTCACAAGCTCATGTGCATCGACCAGTTCCAGGTTGAGCGACAGCTTGCCCTTTACTATTCGATTCAGATCCAGCAGGTCGTCAATGAGACGCGCCTCCAGATCGATGTTGCGCCTGAGCATCTGAATATCGGCCAGAAAGGAGCCCGGTAGTTCGTCGCTGGCTTCCCAACTGGTTAGCGTGGCCAACACCGGTGTGAGAGGTGTCCTCAGCTCGTGCGACAATGCTGCCAGGAACTGGTCCTTGGCTTGATTGGCGGCCTCGAGCGCATGGTTAGCTTCGATCAGCTTGCGCTCGGCGGCTTTGTGTTCCGAAAAATCCCGGAATATAAGAGCCACGCCATGGATCGTTCCGTCAGGTTCTTTGATCGGCGCTCCGCTGTCGTCGATCGGAATCTCACTGCCGTCCCGGCGAATTAGAAGCGTATGGTTGGCGAGCCCTATCGTCCTGCCCAGGCTCAGAACTTTATCGACCGGGCTGTCGACAACCTGCCGGGAGCTTTCGTTGATGATGTTGAAGACCTTTGCGCAGGGTTGCTGCACTGCTTGCGGCGAAGTCCAACCGGTTAATTTCTCAGCGACCTCGTTCAAGAATGTGATTCGGCCTGCCACGTCGGTTACGATGACGCCGTCACCGATGCTGGCCAGCGTCACATCGAGCAATTCCTTTTGCCGCAATATTTCCATCGCGGCTTTCTCCCGGCTCGCGCTCTCGTCCCTGATGCGCCGGTAAGCCCAGATCAGCACCACGAGGCTCAGCAGGGCGCTTAACCCGATCACCAGGATGCGGAGACCGACGAATCGGTCTGCTCTGCGATTTGCGCTGGCGAGCGCCGCCTCCTGTTGAGCAGTAATGTGCGCCACCACTGCCCGAATCGAGTCCATCGTGTTCTTGCCAAAATCGGTTTCAACGATGGCTAATGCTGCGGGCAGACCCTGCGCACGCCTGACCGAGATTGCCTGATGTAATTCGGCCAGTTTTTGGCTGGTCAGTCGCAAGAGCAGGGCGATCTCGTCTGCAGACACCTCACCGGTCTTCGCCTCGGCGTGCAGCGCTTTCAATTCCTGAGGAAGCTGGGTAACGGCTCGATCGTAGGGTTGCAGATATTTCTCTTCGCCGGTGAGCAGGTATCCTCGCTGTCCGGTCTCAGCATCCTTCAGAGTCGACAGGGTTCCCTCTAACTGGCCGATTGCGACGTGGTAGCTGAGCACATCATCGTTGGCATCTATAGAGGCCCAGCCCATCAGAAAGACCGCCACCAGGCTCACAAGGATCACAGCTCCGGTCGTCACGATAATCGCGGCGAGCTTACTCTTTTTCGACACACTTCCCTCCGAGAACCGGCCGTTACCTTAGCGGCAAATAATTTCACAAATTCAGTTGATTTGGCATATCAAACGAAAGTTATAGAAGTCTGCTCAGATAGTTGAGCGCGGTGCGGAAATCGCGACCATGCTGGGCACCCTGTATGACTTCGCGATCTAGTGATAGGTATCGCTTCGGGAGCCGATCAGGCCTCTTTTACGGTCAGCAGGCGGCCGGCGAAATTAGCGTCGGGAGAATTCTTATATGAAAAACTATTGCGATGGGGGCGAGGCGATTCTGCAAGCGTTCAGGGCCCTTGGAGTCGATTACATTATCGCGTCGCCGGGATCTGA
>DATJRJ010000055.1:0-2805 GCA_035504735.1 Binataceae bacterium (SeqCode) | reverse complement strand
CTTCGAGGGGCTGGCGATAGTTTGAAAATGCGGCTTGGAAAATCTGAGATGACGGCCGTGATGGAATATCGATGATTGATTTTGAACTAAGCCCGGAACTGATTCAGCGTCGCGATTTGGCCCGCACGGTCGCGCGCGACGTGATCCGCACGATCTCGCGCAAATACGACGAGCACGAGCACGAGCGTCCGGTCAAATTGTGGGAGATGATGTGGGCGGCGTCGCGCCAAGGCGAGCAGCGTGGCGGCGGATCCGCGCGCGACGGTGGTGAAAAAGGCGAGGGCGAGAGGACACCTGAGTTTCGCAATCTCTCCACTATCGTGCTGACCGAAGAACTGTGTTGGGGCGACGCGGGAATTTTCCTTTCGCTGCCGGGTCCTGGACTGGGCGGCGCGGCGATCGCGGCGGCCGGAAATCCCGAGCAGAAAGAGCGGTTCCTCAAGCGCTTCAGGGAAGGCGCGCCGAAATGGGGCGCGATGGCTATCACCGAGCCGGGATGCGGTTCGGATTCGGCCGCGATTACCACTACCGCGATGCGCGACGGCGATCACTGGGTGATCAACGGCACCAAAATTTTCTGCACCGCGGGCCAGATGGCGCTCGAAGGCTCGGATGGTCTGGCGGTGGTGTGGGCGACGCTCGACAAGACCGCCGGGCGTGCCGGGATCAAGCCGTTCGTGGTGGAGCATCACACTCCCGGGATGAGCGTGGTGAGAGTCGAGAACAAACTCGGAATCCGCGCGTCCGACACCGCCGCGATCGTGTTCGAAGATTGCCGCGTGCCGCTCGATCATATCCTGGGCAGCGCCGAGATTCGCCGCGAAGGTGGCTTCAAGGACGTGATGGCGACCTTCGACGCGACGCGGCCGATCGTGGCGGCGATGGCGATCGGAGTGGGCCGCGCTGCGCTCGAGTTCGTGCGCGATTTCCTCGGCGAGCAAAAGGTCGCGATTCGCTACGGGCTGTCGCCGCGGCGCCTGAGCGCCGTCGAGCGCGACTTCATGGAGATGGAAGTGCAGCTCGAAGCCGCGCGGCTGCTGGCGTGGCGCGCCGCCTGGATGATGGACGTGGGGCAGCGCAACAGCCTGGAAGCGTCGATGGCGAAGGCCAAGGCCGGTCTGGCGGTGACTCAGATCACGCAGAAAGCCGTCGAGCTGCTTGGGCCGCTGGGCTATTCGCGGCGCTTTCTGCTCGAAAAGTGGATGCGCGACGCCAAGATCAACGACATCTTCGAGGGGACGCAGCAGATAAATCTGCTGATCATCGCGCGGCGAATCCTCGAGTACAGCAGCAAGGAGCTCACGTGACGCGAGCGCTCGCGCGCAGTGCAAAGGATCGCGGATGAAAGACTGGATCCACGGTATCAACTGGTGGCTGTTGGCACTGGCGGTTGCGATTTGGTGGGGCGGGCGGCGGCTCGCGAGTAATGCTGCGAAGCGGGCAGCGCAGCGTCGCAAAGAGGAGATGCAGCGCAAAAAGGCTGAGCCCGGCGGAGCGACGGGACCGCGCCAATAGCAAGCTGCTGCGGATTCGAGCGAGCCCGCAATTAGGCACGGCACGCGTTCAGTCGCTGGTGCCCGAGACCGGCTGAAGTCTGGTTTCCAACCTGCCTCCACCCCATGATCCAGCCATTAGCTGGCTGCGGCTTCGATGCGGATGCTGGCGCCGAAGTTCCTTCCAATCGATTGGTTGATCGGGACTAAGCTTCTTCCACGGCGAGGGCGTGGTTCGTTGAACTAACGGTGTGTCGCTTTCGAGCGCGTCTGCCACTTGGTCTTTTGCAGCGCTCGCGCTTTGGGCGCTGGCAGAGGCCAGGCCTTCACTGATCGAGAGCACGGTCACATTTCCGTCGCGGCTGACCAGCACCCGTTTGCGCTCGACCGCGACCAGCGTTCCGGTGTCCGGAATTTCGTCCCCAAGGCGATAAAGCGCCTGCTGATGGTCGCTGGTGTCTTCGATCACCGCGAAAGGCTTGGCTAAAGTCAGCTCCGACGTGCCGAGCAGTTTGACATGCAGGTGAACAACCGCTGGAGCCATCGGTGCCGCCACTTCCTTAATCGAGTTGAAGACGTCGCGTTCAACGATCATGGAATAAGAAGCGCGCGGCAACGCAGGCGCGATGACGGGTTGTGCGGATTGTATCGGCGGATCGAATCGAGGACCGGCCTCGAGACTGCGTGCGATCAAGTCGTCGGCGGATAAAGCGCCGAAATAAGCAATCGCCCCGATCAGAATGAAATTAAGAGCGGTGACGTAGCGGCCTGACAAACGGATCTGCATCAACTTGATTGTTCAGCCTTTTGAGCGCTCCAAGTATCCCGCTGACTGGGCGAATCCGCAAACGAACGTGCCAACGGTTGGTTTGCACGAAGCGCTAATCCCAATTTCCGCAAGCGCTTCCATCCTGCCAGCTTAGCCACTTCTATTTGACGTTATCTTTCTTATTCTCTTCAGTTTTTGGTTTGTAAATGTAGCGCAAGTGCCCGGCTGCGGCGGCGAAGTCGCCATTTTTCATCAGCGTCGAAGCCAGTATCCGATGGTAGTAAGGCGAATCGGGGAAATCGTCGACGCATCGAGTGAAGAGCCTCAGGTTATCGTGCCAGATCGGCTCCAGGCGCCA
Source organism: Binataceae bacterium (SeqCode) (assembly GCA_035504735.1). Taxonomy (GTDB): domain Bacteria; phylum Desulfobacterota; class Binatia; order Binatales; family Binataceae; genus JAJPIG01. Next base: position 185 of record DATJRJ010000055.1, on the reverse strand, counting down.
TAGCTTGGCAACGTCGAACGCGATGAGAGCAGCCACCGCTACCGCTACTGCACGGCCTCGCACGACGCTGTCGCCGACGAAATCGATCAGCCAGGTCCCAACCCATAGGCAGAACGCGAATGAAGCCAGGTACAGATAGCGGTCCTGCACGAAGGCGACGATGTGATTAAAGCTGAAGGCCGGCG
>DATJRJ010000054.1:0-9403 GCA_035504735.1 Binataceae bacterium (SeqCode) | reverse complement strand
TTCGTCGGCCGGCTCCAGTTCGGCGGCCGCGACGATCCGGTCCGCAATCCGCGCCTGGACCAAAAAATTCTGGCCGCGCGCCTTCGTGGGACGGACTCGCGCGGCGATCAGCGCCGCAGCCGGCCGTTCCAGATCGAGGGCGGGGTCCGAAGCCGCGCGGCGGCGAAGGGCGTGACGGCGCTTGCTCAAAGCGCGAGATTCGCCTCGGCGTCGAGGTCGAGCGGATCGCGCTCGCCGCGCAGCAGCCTGTAGCTGCCTGCCAGCGCAATCATCGCGGCGTTGTCGGTGCAATACTTGAACGACGGTGCGACTACCCGCAGCCCCTCGGCCGCGGCGCTCTCGGTGAGCTTGGTCCGCAGCCGCGAGTTCGCCGCCACCCCGCCGGTAATCACGACCGTCTCGGTATCGAGGCCGCGCGCGGCGGCGAGCGTCGGCTTAATCAGCATATCGACCACCGCCTCCTGGAAACTGGCCGCGAGGTCTTCGGCGCGGACCGCGGCATGATCCGGGTTCGCGAGAAACATCGCGATCGCGGTCTTGATGCCGCTGAAGCTGAAGTCGAGCGGCGCGCCGCGCAGCCGCGCCCGCGGCAGCCGCACGCACTTGGGATCGCCGCGTCGCGCCAGCTCATCGATCACCCGGCCGCCCGGATAGCCAAGCCCCATCAGCTTCGCGACCTTGTCGAAAGCCTCGCCGGCGGCGTCGTCGCGGGTATGGCCGAGCACCCGATAGCGGCCGAAATCCTCGACCACGAACAGCGCGGTATGGCCGCCGGAAACCACCAGCGCTAGATAGGGCATCGCGATCCGATACTCGAGCAGCGGGGCGAGCAGATGGCCTTCGAGATGATTCACGCCCACCAGCGGGATGCCCAGGCTCTGCGCGAGTCCCTTGGCGCACATCAGGCCGACCAGCAGCGAGCCGACCAGCCCGGGCCCGCGCGTCACGGCGATCGCGTCGAGGTCGCGAAGGCCGCAGCCCGCGGCCGCCAGCGTATCTTCGATGACCGGCAGGATCGTGACCAGATGATTGCGCGAGGCCAGCTCCGGCACCACGCCGCCATAACGTCGATGGATTTCGTCCTGATTGGCGACCGCGCTGGCGCGCAGCGTGACCTGGCCGGCGTGTGCGGTCTCGATCACCGCGCAGGCGGCATCATCGCAGGACGATTCGATTCCCAGAATCAGCATTTAATTCGCCGCGGGTTTGGCTCCTGGAGCGGCGGGTGGGGCCGGTGGCTCGGGAGGCGCGGTCTCCAGCGGTTCGCTCTCGGGCACCGTACGGACCTCGTTATCCTCCGGGGGCGGCGCCACTTCGTCGGTCGGCGGGGATTCCAGCGGCTCACCCGCGGGCACGCTGCGGACCTCGCTTTCCTCGGGCGGCGGCTGATCGGCATCCTCTACCGTCGGCTGTTCTTCAGCCGGAACCGGGGGCGTAGGTAGGGCCGACGCCAGGCGCCCGTAGCCGGCGCGCGCCATCAGATTTCCCGGCGCCAGTTGCACGGCCCGTTGATAGGCCATCGCGGCATCCTGATCGCGATTCAGCTCTTCGTAGCAGGCGCCTTCAAAGCCAACGGTCTCGCTGAGCCACGCCGGATTCGACTCCAATCCCATCTCGGCGCGCGAAAAGAAGGTCAGCGCCTGGTTGTAATTTCTTTTCATCAGCCACGCGCGTCCAAGGTAGAAATACGCGTAGGGATTGCTGGCGTCGATCGAGAGCGCGCGCCCGAGCGTTCTGATCGCCTCATCGTCGTGATTCTCGCCGATCTGCTGGCGCGCCTCCTCGGTGATCCTGAGCGAGGCGCTGAGCGACGGATCGAGAGTCTTTTCGATCAACGGATCCAACGACGACGAGCTGACCGGCGCGCTGATCGGTACGTTCGACAAATCGGCCGGCGGCGGCACCGGAGCCGCCGCCGCGGCGGCCGGCTGCGGCGCGTCATCCGATGTAGCGGACGAAGCCTGCGCCGTTGGTGTGGAGGACCCGGAGGGGAGCGGCGAACCGCTCGCCGAGGCCGTCGCGCTCGGAGTCGGAGTCGTGGCGGGAAGATTTTCCTCGCTCAACGCGAGCATCAGCGCGCGGCCGGCGGCGAATACCGGATGTGCCACAAGCGCCGATATCACGGCCACGCCGACTGCCAACGCCAGCCGCCGAAGAACTGCTCCCACGCGTCCGCTCAATCGTTCGGCTCGGCCGGAGCATACTGCTCGTCTTCGGCCTGATCGGCGGCGTTCTTGGTGCTGGCGGTATGAAACGGACATACTTCAGTCGGCGCAAGCGCCAATGGAAAGACGCCCTCTGCCACCACCGGACAGTAGGGGCCCGCCTTGTAACCGGTCAACGGATCGACCTCCTCGATAACTATCCCAGGCGGCACGGCAAAATCGAGCGGCGGACGCGATGCGGTCGCCGCCTTCATGAAGATCGTCCAGGCCGGCAGCGACGCTTCCGCACCGGTCAGATTCAGGACTTCCTTCTGATCGAAGCCGGTCCATACCACCGCCAGCAGATTGGGCGTGAAGCCCGCGAACCAGGCGTCCTTGGAGTCGTTGGTGGTGCCGGTTTTGCCGGCGGCCGGACGCTTGAACCCCAGCCGGCGCACACCGATTCCGGTGCCGTGATTGATTACATTCTCGAGCATGAAATCCAGCATGAAGGTGGCCTGCGGCGTGACCAGTTGCGCGGCCTTAAGATCATGGCCCTGAATTACGTGCCCGTTCTGATCGACTACCGCGGTGACCGCGTAGGGTTCAACCTCGAGGCCTTCATTGGCGAAGATCGCGTAGGCGTTTGCGACCTGCATCGGCGTCACCTCGATTCCGCCCAGCACGATCGACGGATAAGCCGGCAAATCGCCGAAGCCGAGCTTGACCGCCATCGCCCGCACCTTATCGAGGCCGATCGCATTGGCCAACCGCGAGGTCGCTGAGTTGAGCGATTCCTGGAGCGCGAATTCGAGCGTCACGCGCCCGAAATAACGATCCTTGTAGTTTTTCGGCGTCCAGCTCATGTCGCCGTAGGTCCAGGTGAAGGGCTCGTCCTCGAGATAGCTGGTCGGCAGAAAGCGGTCGGGGCCGCCGGACAGGGTCTCGTTGAGCGCGGCCAGATAGGTGACGGGCTTAAAGACCGAGCCCGGCTGGCGATGTGACTGGATGACGCGGTTGAACTGGCTCTTGCGATAGTTGCGCCCGCCGACCATCGCGCGAATCTTGCCGGTCGGCGGTTCGAGCGCGACCAGCGCCGATTCGAGCCGATCCTTCTCCTCCTTGCGGCGTAGGCGTGGGTACTTGGCCTCGAGCTCGTCGAGATTTTGATCGACCGCCATCTCGGCCTGCTTCTCGATGTGCACGTCGAGGCTGGTGAAGATACGCAGGCCCTCGCCGGTCAGCACCTCGGGCGGATAACGCTCGGCCAGCTCGTGCTTCACGTAATCGACGAAGTAGGGCGCATCGTTGTTCTCGGTGAAGACCTCGCGCGGCTGCATCAGCTCGGTGACTGCGTTATCGTAGGCGGCCTTGCTGATATAGCCGTCCTGCAGCATCAGCCCAAGCACTTCATTGCGCCGCACGCGCGCGAGGTCGGGATGGTGCAGCGGGTTGAGCCGATTGGGCGAACTTATCATCCCGGCGATAGTCGCCATCTCGCCGATGGTCAGATCGGCGGGATCCTTCGAGAAATAAAACTCGGACGCCTCCCAGACGCCGTAGATGCCCTCCTGCCCGCGCTGCCCGAGATAGATGTCATTGACGTAGTTCTCGAGGATTTCGTCCTTGCTGTAGAGGCGCTCGGCGATGTACGCCATCAACACTTCCTTGAGTTTGCGCCGGTAGGTCCGCTGGCTGTTGAGGAAGAAGTTCTTCATCAACTGCTGAGTCAACGTCGAGCCGCCCTGGCGCACGTGGCCGGAGGTGAAATCGACGTAGGCCGCCTTCACGATACGCACCAGATCGACGCCGTGATGCTCGTAGAAGCGATGGTCCTCGGCGGCCAGGATCGCATCGATCATCGCGGGCGGAATCTGCGACAACCGTACCAGCCGGCGTTGCTCCCAACTGCCCTGGAAGATGCCGCTCAGCAGCTCGGGTTCGAGCTGCATCGAGTAGATAGGCGCGCCGCTGCCAACATCGCGCATCGAGGTGATCGTGCTGCCGGTCAGCTTCAACTCGACCATCTCGCCCGGGAACTCGTTGTATGGATAGGAGAAGCGATGCAGGAAAATTACCAGCCGCCCGTGCGCGCGGTCGTAGTGGAAATCACCGCGCCCGGGCAGGCCGGCGGATTGCACCGGATGGTAGTTGAGACGGGCGAGACGCTGGAAAAAGCCGATCGCGTCGAGATCGAGACCGGGATAGATCAGCGTCGAGTCGGAGTAAATGCGCGAGGGAATGTTCCAATGGCGCCCCGAGAAGCGCTGCATCACCTCGCGCTGCACGGAGTAGTAGTAGGAAAAGAAGTAGTAGAGAATCGGCGGCACCGCGAACAGTAGGATCCCGCACACGCCCAGGAGCGCAAATTTGAGGAGTCGTTTCACCAATTTCGAGGATGCCGGGACGGTCTGCTAATCCGCCGGTCGGATGCGCTGGGCGCCGGGCGCGCTCACTGCTCCGGCACGACTGGGACGAATACCGCGCTCTTGCCGCGCTTCACCAGCAACAAAACCGCTCTGCCCTTGCTTCCCTCCTTGAGCGCCCGCTGGTAAGCGTCCACGTCGCCCACCGCCTGCCGATTGACTTCGATGATGATATCACGCGGCTGCAGACCGGCCTGTGCCGCCGCGCTGCCGGGCGTGACGGTATCGACCAAGACGCCGGATTTTTCCAGGCCCAGCTCCCGCGCCATTCCCGCGTCGAGGTTCTCGACCGCCAGCCCGAGCGGCGGCTCGGCCCGACCGGGTTCAGCGGCGGAGGCTAATTCAGCCTCGCGCGAGGCCGCGATCGTCACCGGGATCGTACGCCGCACATTGCCGCGGATGATTTGCAGCATGGCCCGCTCGCCGAGCGGCACCGCCCCGACCATCAGCGGCAGTTCCTGCGAGTCGCCGATCAGGTGGCCGTTGAAGGCGAGCACGATATCGCCCTTCTGCAGCCCGGCGGTCTTGGCCGGACTCGGATCAACGACTTCGTCGACCAGCGCGCCGTGCGGCCCGTCGAGCCCGTGCTTTGCGGCCATCTCCGGCGTGAGCGATTCGATATAGATGCCGAGCCAACCGCGCACGACTTTGTGCGTGGTCTGCAGCTCGGGCAGCTCGCGCTTAACCAGGTCGATCGGAATCGCGAAGCTGATACCGGTGTTCGATCCGGTGCGCGTGTAAATCGCGGAGTTGACGCCGACCACCTCGCCACGCGTGTCGATCAACGGACCGCCCGAGTTGCCGGGATTGATCGAGGCGTCGGTCTGCAGAAACTCATCGTAGTTGCCTGGAATGAAACGCCCCTTGGCGCTGACGATCCCGACCGTTACGGTGTGGTCGAAGCCGAACGGATTGCCGATCGCCATCACCCACTCGCCCACCTTGACGGTGCCCGAATCTCCCAGCGGAGCGACCGGTAGCGGACGTTTGCTGTCGATCTTGATCAAAGCCACGTCGCTCTTGGGGTCGCGTCCGATAAGATGCGCCGAGTAACGCTCTCCGTCGCTGGTCGTGACGCTGATGGCGCGGGCGTTGGCAACCACGTGATCGTTGGTCAGGATGAAGCCGGCCTTGTTGATCAGAAAACCGGAGCCGACGCCGTGCGGATGGCTTTCCTCGGGAGCGGCGCCGGGCGAATTGGGCTGATCATAAGGTTCGGCCTCGGGCGCCGGCAGCAGCTCGTCCGACCCCGGCGCGACCGTTCGTTCCTCGACTGCAATATTGACTACGGCCGGGCTGAGACGCGCCGCCAAGGTAGTGAAATCCGGCAGTTCGATCCGCGCCGTCGGCGCGTTGGGCGGGAGCTGGCTCCATAATCGCGCGCCAGCCCATGCTGCGCGCGCACCCGATCCAACCAACGCCGCCAGCATCAATCCGGCCAAAAAAAACCTGCCGGCTCGCAAAGCAGGCGCGTTGAACCGACTCGATTGCATCGCAAATGTCCGTCCCGCTCCGCTACGCGGAATGCGGACCGGCCAGTTCAACGTATTTCATCCTCAAGTCGAAAAGAATCGCTTTGAGCATCGAGACTTCGCTCGCATCGAGATTGCCGCGGGTCTTCTCCTCGAGTATCGCGATCAGATCGATAAGCTGCTGCGCTGCCGCCAGATCGCGATGGACCTGGCCGCTGCCCGGGTCCGGAACCTCGCCTAGATGGATCAACACCTGCGCGGAGAGACCGACCAGAAAGCTCGCGAAGGTCATCTCGGGCAGGCCCTCGGGTTCGGCAGCTTCCGCCGCTTCAGGTGCGGGAGGCGCTTGAGTCGCACCCGTGTCCCGCGGCGCTGCTTTGGGCGCAGACGCCGATTCCTCGGCGCCTTGGCTGAACTCGGGCTTCAGCTCGCCTTCAGCGGAGAAGCGGCGCCGGTCCTGAACCTTGAAGCCCTTGGCCTCTTCCTCTCTTTCTTCTTTCTCGCTCATGATGCTGCTGCTCAGGAGGCGGCCTGTCCCCCAGCCATCTTCTCCAGCCTCCGGATTCGCTCCTCGATCGGTGGATGGGTCGAGAACAGACGCGTGAGTCCCGCCGCGTTCAGAGGGTTCACGATGAACAAGTGGGCGGTGGCGGGGCCGGCATCCATCGGTATCCGCTCGTTGGCAGCCTCCAGCTTGCGCAGGGCATTAGCGAGGTAGAGCGGATGATGAGTGAGTTTGGCGCCGCTGGCGTCGGCCTGGTACTCGCGGGTGCGCGAGATCGCGAGCTGGATCATCGAGGCCGCGATTGGCGCGAGGATGGCCATTGCCAGCAGTTCGAGCATCCCGCCGCGCTCGTCGTCACCGCCGCCGATTCCGAAAATTGCGCCCCAGCGCAGGAAGCTGGCGATCATCATGATCGCACCGGCCAGAGTCGCCGCGATGGAACTGGTCAGGATGTCGCGATTGATGACGTGCGAAAGTTCATGCCCGAGCACGCCCTTGAGCTCATCGCGGGTGCAGATGCGCATGATGCCGCGCGTCACCGCGACCGCAGCATGGCGCGGATTGCGCCCGGTGGCGAAGGCGTTAGGTGTATCGGAATCGATCAGGTAGAGGCGCGGAGTCGGAATCCTCGCGGACTGCGCGAGTTCCGTCACGATCCCATAAAGCTCCGGCGCCGAAGCGGCGTCCAGCGGCTGGGCGTGGTAGGCCCGCAGCACCATCTTGTCCGAGAACCAGTAGCTGAAGAAGTTCATGACGGCCGCGATGATGAAGGCGAAGGCAACGCCATGCGAGCCGCCGATAAGACCGCCGATCAGCATTATCAGCCCAGTCAGTGCGCCGAGCAGCAGTGTAGTCTTGAGAAAGCTTCCCATAATTGGATTGCTCTGAATTTGTTTTGGGGCCTATGGATTCATGACCGAAACCGAGGAATTCCGGCGGCTACAGTCAAGCTACGCCCGCTTATTTTGACAGTCAATGTAATCATCTTTTGGCGGTTTCATGCCTGCCGTTCACGATTTGCCGCGCCCACAATGATTCAGCTGTCGCCATAACTTCACCGGGTGCGAGCGCTTCCAGCGGCATCCGCGAAAGAATCTGCACCTGGCCGAGCGGTCTCCATCGTGCGGGATCGGTCGGGCCGAAAATCACCAGTCCGGCTGCACCCGCGGCGGCCGCCAGGTGAGAGACGCCGGAATCATTGCCGATGAACAGCCGCGCCTGGGCAGCGATCGCGGCGACGATCGGGAGCTCGAGGCCCGAAAGCATCGGTAGGCCGATGGTTCTGAGACGCGGCGCAAATTCCGCCTCCGCCGGCCCGAGAATGAAGAGCACGGGAATTTTGCGCGCCAATCGAGCCGCCATCGCGACGAAATTCTCATACGGCCAATTCTTGGCGTGGCTGCCGCTGCCGGGAAAAACCAGGGCGAAATTCACGGGATCGAGATCGAGACCGGCGAGCAGGCTCGTCGCGGCCCCGCGATCGGCGTCGAGGAGATCGAGACGGCTTTCGACCGGAACGGCGCGAGCGCCAATCGAATCGAGGTAGGCGGTTGCGATATGGCTTGTGTTTACGGGTCGAAACGGGTGAAAGCTCACAGTTGCATCGGAGGCGGCGTCGCTTAGCATTTTGCGAAAGGTTGAATCGTCTGCTCCGAAGAATGAATAGACTCGGCTAAAACCGCGAAAGAGATCGATCCGCTCAGTTAAACTCGCATCGATAAACAGGCGCCCGACCTCGCGCCGATCGATCGACTCGCCGCAATTGATGCCGAGCCGGCCGATCGCGAGACGCACCAGTTCATCGCGCGCCATCAGTTCCAGCGAGGCATCGCGATGGCGTCGCCGCAAGACCGATAACACCGGCGTCAGGCAGATGAGATCGCCGAGCGCGCCCGGAAAGATCACCAGGACTCGGTCCGGCGGCTTCATGTTGGTGAATCACCCCGATGATGCGGCCTCTGCTGTCGCCAAAGGTCTGCGATTACCGCTAAACTCATCGCCATGCCCGCCTCAGTCGCCCGCTCGCCGCTGGAACTTATCGGTCATACTCCGGTAATCCGGCTCAACCGCATGCCCGGCCCTCACGATGCCGAGGTCTGGGCCAAGCTCGAGAACTATAACCCGGGCGGCAGCGTCAAGGATCGGATCTGCCTCGCGATGATTGAGGCGGCGGAGCAGGCCGGACGAATCAAGCCGGGCGATACGCTCGTCGAACCCACTTCGGGCAATACCGGCATCGGACTCGCGCTGGTCGCCGCGGTCAAGGGTTATAACCTGATCCTTACCATGCCCGACACGATGAGCGAGGAACGGCGCTCGCTGCTGGTGGCCTACGGTGCGCAACTGGTGCTCACGCCCGATACGCGCGGGATGCATGGCGCGATCGCCAAGGCCGAGGAACTGGTGCGCGATAATCCTGGCTACTTCATGCCGCAGCAGTTCAATAATCCGGCTAATCCCGAGATTCATTACAAAACCACGGGACCCGAGCTGGTCGAACAGCTCAACCGTATTGACGCCTTCGTGAGCGGGGTCGGTACTGGCGGCACGATCAGCGGGGTCGGACGCTACCTGCGCGAGAACTTGAATCGCAATGTACTGATCGTGGCAGTCGAACCGCAGGCGTCGCCGGTCTTGGCGGGCGGCGAGCCCGGCTTCCATAAGATCCAGGGAATCGGCGCCGGTTTCGTGCCGCATACGCTCGATACCAAGGTCTATGACGAAATTATCGAGGTCAGCGACGAAGATGCCACCCAGTATGCTCGCCGCCTCGCACGCGAGGAAGGCTTGCTGGTTGGGATTTCTTCGGGCGCAGCCTGTTGTGCGGCGCTGCAGATCGCGCGGCGGCTCGGTCCC
>DATJRJ010000053.1:0-9580 GCA_035504735.1 Binataceae bacterium (SeqCode) | reverse complement strand
GTCGATTTGCCGGCCATGTTGGGCCCGGTTATCAGCAACAGTTGACGATCATCGGAATCGGCGTCGAGGTCGTTAGGCACGAACTCGCCCGCGCCGAGCCCGGCTTCGAGCACCGGATGGCGGCCGTCGCGAATCCAGAGCCGCACGCCCTGGTTCATCTCGGGACGCACATACCCACGCCGGCGCGCTACCCGAGCCAGCGACATCAGGGCGTCGAGCTCGCCCACCGCACGCGCGGTCTCAAGAATCTCGCCGGTAAAGGCGGCCAGATCGCGCAGCAGCTTGATGAACAGTTGATGCTCCAGCTCCTTGACGCCCGATTCGGCGCTGAGGATTTTCCGTTCCAGCTCCCTGAGACGCGCGGTCGTGAAGCGCTCCGCTCCGACCAGCGTCTGCTTGCGCTCGTAATCGGCCGGCACGCGATCGAGGTTGGACTTGGTAACCTCGAGGTAATAGCCGAAGACCTGGTTGTAGCGTACCTTTAGCGATGGAATCCGGGTGCGTTCGCGCTCTTCGGCCTCCAGCCGCGCCATCACACCGCGTGCATCGACCGCCAGCCCTCGGAGTTCGTCGACTTCTGGATGAAACCCGGTCCGAATCAGGTTGCCGTCGCGTGGGTTGACCGGCGGTTCATCGCCGAGCGTGCTGGCGATTTTTTCCACCAGCTCAGAACGCGGTTGGAGCCGCGCGACGTGGGCGCGAATGAGCCCGGCGCGAAATCCCCATAACGCCTGCTCCAGCGCGCCCACCGCGGCCAGCGCGCGGCCCAGGTTCGCGCAATCGCGCGGGCTCGCCCGGAGCGTACCGATCCGGCCGGCCAGCCGCTCGAGGTCGCCGATACGTGCCATCGCGCCGCTGAGCGCCCCGCCGAGGTCGGCATCGAAGAACTCCTCGACCGCATCGTGGCGCTCGCGTATCGCCGCCAGGTCGAGCAGCGGATAGACCACCCAGTTGGCGAGTGTACGCGCGCCGACCGGCGTGATGGTCTCGTCGATTACGGCCAGCAGCGACCCGGTGCGGCCACCGTCACTTGAGGCGACCAGTTCGAGATGGCGCCGGCTCACCTCGTCAACCGTCATGTACTCGGTGGCCCGATAGAGCACCGGGGCGTGGAGATGGTTCAGGTCACGCCCGAAATTTTCCTCCACGTAAGCGAGCGCGGCGCCCGCGGCCCGCCCCACCCATTCATCGAGCGCCGCCGCGCCGATTCCGAAGCGCAGCGCGATCGCTTCGGCCGCGGGCGTCCCGAAGTTCGATTCGGCGAGACGCGTGATCGGGTAATCAAGCCGGGCCAGCGCCGCGTCAAGCCGCGCATGATCGCGAGGGATCAGGATTTCGCGCGGCCCGATTCTCGTCACCTCCTCGCGCAGCGTGGCCACCCCGGTCACGCCGGTTGCGATGAACTCGCCGGTCGAGACGTCGAGCGCCGCAATCGCGAAGCCCTCTCCCGGATTGGCGATTGCAAGCAGGAAACTCTTTTCGCCCGCGGTCAGCACGGTCTCCTCGCCGACCGTGCCGGGCGTGATGACGCGCACGATTTGCCGCGGCATCAGGCCGCGCTGATTGCCGTCGCCGGCCGCCTGCTCGCAAATCGCGACCTTGTGGCCTGCCCTGAGCAGCTTCGCGACGTATGGTTCGGCGGCATGGTATGGCACGCCGCAGAGCGGCACGCCATCCTTCGAACGCGAGGTAAGCTGGATATCGAGCACCCGCGCGCCAACTTCGGCATCCTCGAAAAACATTTCGTAGAAGTCGCCGAGGCGAAAGAACAGGATCGCGTCGGGCACCCTCTGCTTGACGCCAAGGTACTGCGCGATTAGCGGTGTCTGCTTTACCGGCATCGACGCCGTCAAGGATAACCGCCGCCGCCCGCGTGGGCAAAGTCATGTCCTTCACGGCGGCTTGCGGACCGACGCTGCTTTCTCTTATTTTTGAATTTGGATTAGGGTCCGGTTCCGGCCCGCCACTCGCGACCGTGCGGTTGGCGCTCTAAAAGTTCTGAGCATTCGTCAAGGAGGTAGTCTCATGGCAGCGACACCGTCGGTAGAAACTGCGGCGCGCGGCGCCAAGCAGAGTGCGGTTCTCGAATTTCTCAAAAGCGGCCCCAAGAAACTCCTGATCGGCGGCCAGTGGGTCGCGGCCAAGTCCGGTAAGACTTTTGAGACTCTCAACCCCGCCAACGAGGAGGTACTGGCGCTGGTGGCCGAAGGCGACAAGGCCGACGTCGACGAGGCCGTCAAAGCTGCGCGCAAAGCCTTCGAGGAGGGCAAATGGGGCCGGCTCGGGCCCCATCAACGCGCCCGCCTGCTGTTCAAGATCGCCGAGTTGATCAACGCCCATGCTGACGAACTGGCCGAACTCGAGACCCTCGACAACGGCAAGCCGCTCTCGCAGGCGCGCGCGATCGACATCCCGGCGGCTGCCGAGACCTTCCGTTACTATGGCGGGTGGTGCTCGAAGATTTACGGCGAGACCAATCCCTCGGACCCCGCGATGTTCAACTACACACTGCGCGAGCCGATCGGCGTCTGCGGCCAGATCATCCCGTGGAATTTTCCAATGCTGATGGCGGCGTGGAAGATCGCGCCGGCCCTCGCCTGCGGTAACACCACGATCCTCAAACCCGCTGAGCAGACCCCGCTGACCGCGCTCAGACTGGGCGAGCTGATATGCGAGGCCGGATTGCCCGACGGCGTGGTCAATATCATCACCGGTTTCGGCCCCGGCGCCGGCAGTTCGATCGCCGAGCATCCTGATATCGACAAGGTTGCGTTTACCGGGTCGGCGGAAGTCGGACGGCTTATCCTGCATGCCTCGGAAGGCAATCTGAAGAAAGTATCGCTCGAGCTCGGCGGCAAATCGCCCAACATCATCTTCCCGGACGCCGAAATGGAAGCGGCGGTGCCCAACGCCATGATGGGAGTGTTCTACAACTCGGGCCAGGTCTGCGCGGCCGGCACCCGGATCTTCGTGCAGCGCGATGCCTACGACCAGTTCGTCGAGCAGCTCACCAAGTACACCGAAGGGATGACGATGGGCGACCCGCTCGATCCCAAGACCAAGATGGGGCCGCTGGTCTCCAAGGACCAATTCGACAAGGTCAAGGGTTATCTTGATATCGGGAAAAAAGAAGGCGCCCGGATTACGATCGGCGGCGACGCCGGCCAGGGCAAGGGTTATTACGTCAAGCCTACGATCTTCGTCGACGTCAACAACGACATGCGAATCGCGCGCGAAGAGATTTTCGGTCCGGTCGCAGCGACGATCCCGTTCAAGGACGAGAACGACGCAGTTTTCCAGGGCAATAGTACGGACTACGGCCTCGCGGCTGCAGTCTGGACCCGCGACGTCGGCCGCGCCCACAAGGTCGCGCGCGCGCTCAAGGCCGGCACGGTGTGGATCAATTGTTATGGGATGGTCGACCCGATTTCGCCTTTCGGCGGCTACAAGCAGTCGGGTTTCGGCCGCGAGCTCGGCAAATATGCGGTCGACCTCTACACGCAGGTCAAGACCGTCTTCCTGAAGCTCTAGCCGCGGACTCCGCGCACCGGCTCATCGATGGCGTCCCGCATCCGGGGCGCCATCGATTTGAGCAGGGGCTGGCTCGAGCATCCATCCGTCCGTGGTGGCGCGCGGAGTATGATGGCCCGCGGGAGCGCACTTGCATGGAACTCGATAGCGGGGGCTTTGCGATTATCCTGGCGGGCGGACGGAGCGCCCGGATGGGGCGCGATAAGATGGCGCTGCCGCTCGGCAATACCACTCTGCTCGAGCGGATCGTCGCGGAACTCCATCGCGCCTTCTCACCGATCATCGTGGTGGCCGCTCGCGAGGCCGATCAACCGTCGGTCATCGACACCAGCCTGCATCGCGTCATCCTCATCCGCGACCAGACCGCATATCAGGGCCCGGTCGATGCGCTGCGGGCCGGACTTGGCGCCGGCATCGGCGATCACGCTTTCGCCGCCTCCTGCGATTTGCCCCTGGTCAGCGCCGAGGTTGCACTGAAGCTATGCGTGATGCTGGAGGATAATGACGCAGTGATCGCCCGAGTCGGCGGGCGGCTGCAGATGCTGCACGCGGTTTATCGGCGGCGATGTCTTGGCGCGCTCGACGCGATGGCGGCGCGGGGCGAGCGCCGTCTACACACGATCGTCGATCAGATTCGGGCCCGGATCGTCGAAGAAGCCGAGATGCGGCTAATCGATCCGCGGCTCGAGAGCTTCTGCAACGTCAATACGCCCGAGGATTATCGCGCCGCGCTGACTGCGATTTCTCGCTCGTGAGCGTCGCTTACTGCCCGACTCCAGGAATGCTCTGTCCCGGCTGGCCCGGAGTCACTGCCGGGGGCGGGGCGATCAGGCTTTGCAAGCGCCGATCGTTGTCAGCGAAGCAGTAGGCCTCATCGGCCTGCTGCCGCGTCATCAATTGAGCCGGCTGCTGGATTATCGGCTGGTTCGAGGCATAACCCGGCGGGACTCCTTGAGCTCCCGGTTGCATCGCGCCGTAGCCGGGGCTGCCTTGATATCCGGGTTGCATGCCTTGATATCCGGATTGCATGCCGGAGTAGCCGGGCTGCATACCCTGGTATCCGGGCGGTGCACCTTGATAGCCCGACTGCATACCCTGGTAACCCGGCCGCATACCCTGATAGCTGGGCGGTGCACCCTGATATCCGGGTTGCATACCCGCGTAACCCGATTGTCCCATCGCCGGGTTCGCCTGCGACGGCGGGTAGCCAGGCGCTCCCGCGTAGCCTGGCGGCATCGACGGATACCCGCCTGGTTGCGCTCCCGGATAGCCGGGTTGCATCGGTCCATAACCAAATTGCGCTGTACCACCGGGGACCGAGGCGAACGAGATCGCGCCGGTGCTCATCTGCGCGGGTAGACCGGAGTTAGGAATGACGCCGTTACGCACCATCTGGATAGTCGCGCTGCAATCCTGGAGGGTGGAGTAGCGGCCATAGGTAATCCATTGAGCCAGTCCGGCCTGGCTATCGACGGTCAGCCCGGAAGTGGTGGTCGGTGGCGCCATCAACAGCCATGCGTTGGGTGGCTGGTCGAAATTCTGATCTTTGTCCACGTACGGGATGGCGGCATTCAACGCGAGTGCGTAGCTCACCAGCGCCGGTACGGAGCCGAGCGCGAGCATCACAACTGCACCGGCCGCGACCATCGAGCGCAATCGGCGGAGAATCGATTTCATTGGTAGCTCCTTGCGCAACGGGTCAGGATTGTATACCGCTAATCGGCGCAATCCCAACCTTCAGGCCCGCGCTTGACAATCGCATCTGGCACCCACGATCGTCGGCAGGCAAGCGTGTCGCCTGAACCAGGCCGGCGCACCGCGGAGGAATGAATGAGCGTTCCCGGAAAACTGATCGAAGGTCGCACCTACGCGCCGGGCGCGTATGCAACCGGCCATCTGAAGAAAGGTCAGACTTTGCGGGTCATCGACCTCGAGGGCGAGCAGGTTGCCGCGCTGATCGGGCTGCGCGAGGGCGATCCGTACGAATATCTCGACTGCCTCTATACCAACTATGTGCTTGGCCGCTGGAAATGGGGCAAGGGCGACGTCATCTATACCAACGAGATGAACCAGTTATGGACGATCGTCGACGATACCGTCCAGGTCCACTACGGCGGCGGTTATTGTTCGCGCGGGATGCGTATTAAGTATGGCATCGACTCCAACGACGGCTGCCGCGAGGTTCTGCAGGCGGCGCTCAAAGTAAACGGCATCGACCCGCGCCTGCTGCGCGAGATCTCGAGCTTCTGCATCTTCATGAACGCGCAGTATCAGTCCGACGGCACCTGGTCGGTCAATCGGCCGAAGTCAAAGGCCGGCGATCATATCGATCTGCGCGCCGAGATGGATTTGCTGTGGGCGGCGTCGGTCTGCTCGCAGCCGCCGGTGCGCCGGCCGGTCAACGGCGACCGTCCGACGCCGATGCGCTTTGAGGTTTACGATCCGGCCTGAAACAAGCGGCCGATCGGAACGGAAGTTTCAGACAAAAATATCCAGCGGCAGCAGGGCCGAAACCGTAAGGTTCGGTATGTCGACCGCCTGGCTGATACGCAGATCGACGGCCACGCTGCAGATCACATAAGCCTGCTCGCGGCTATAGCCGCGCTCCTCGTGGAGATAGTCGATCATGTGCCGCACGGCGTTACGTGCCGCGAGCGCCAGGTCGTCGGCACGATTCTCGCCCGCCGCGGTTATCGGCATCCCGGTGGTTGCATAGAAACGCCGCGGCGCCGCCATCTCGGGCGTCGTGAAGTAGCCGTCGCGCGCAAATGAGAGGTCGCGCAGCTTGCGACGCGCTGCCTCGCCCTTGCGCAGATAGAATTCCAGATGGAACGTGGCTGCCATCTCGATCGCTGTGCCGCAGCATTCCGAGTCGCCCTGCGCGAAATGACCATCGCCGATCGAGAACAGGGCGCCCTTCTCCCACACCGGGATAAAGACTCGCGCGCCGGTGGTGAGCTGCTTGATGTCGACGTTGCCGCCGTTCTCGCGCGGTGGAATCGTGCGCAGGCCTTCGGATGCAACGGTATCGAGGGCGGGGATGGCGCCGCGGCGTTGCTGCGGTGGTGCCACGGCACCGCTTTGGCGCAACTTTTCCTCGCGATCGTTGGCCCGTTTCAGCAGTTCGTGTGACGGCGCCACGCCGATCACGCCGGGGAAGCAGGCGGCCGGAATCCTGACGCCCGGTATCTGCTGACTCTCGGCAAAACCATTGGCCAGCCGCCAGATGGCGATGAACGGCAGCGAAAAATCTTCGCTCAGGAATCCCAGCGGCGGCAGAATCGTCGTGAAGGCGCTGGTCGCGGGCTCGATGTCGATAATGTTCACTTCGAGCAGGTCGCCCGGCTCGGCGTCGCGGATGTAAACCGGACCGCTCAACGCATGAACTCGGTCGACATCGACCGGGCCGTTGGCCGCCGGATCGGGCTTCGTAATCTGCCCGTCGACGCCGTCGAGACACTCGATGGTCACTCGATCGCCGGGGTTGACGTACAGGCGCGGCTCGATCGACGGATGCCATCGGTTGTGCCCGACCCCGGGTTGCTCCGCCAGCGGCTTATTCAGATCGATAGAAAGCTTATGGAATGCTTTGGCCATGCCGAAGTTTAGCGTATCCCTCGTAAATGGCCAGAACCGGCCCCTTGTTTGACAGCGTCGCCGTGCAATGGGAGAGACTGGGCTAGGTTTTTCCGCGCCTAACAAGGACGAGCGATGACAGAGCTGACGAGACGTTTCGAGGGCCAGAGCGCGATCGTTACCGGCGCCGCCCAGGGTATCGGAAAGGTTATCGCGGAGCGGCTGGCGGCCGAGGGTGCCAACGTGATCGCGGCTGACGTCAGGCCCACCATCGGGCGTGCGGTCGGCGAGATTTCGAGCCGCCATAGCGAGGTGCAGGTGCTGCCCTTCCAGGGCGACCTCAGCCAGCAGACGACCGCCGAGTTGCTGATCGGCGATGCGCGGCGGGCTTTCGGGCGCATCGAGATCCTGGTCAACAATGCCGGCGGTGGCGGCGTACAGCCCTACGAGCAATTCACCGACGAGCAGATCGCGGCCACCTTCGCGAACAACCTGTGGGCAGCCTTTCGATGCACTCGCGCGGTGGTGCCGTTCATGCGCGAGCAGGAGTACGGCCGGATCGTCAATGTGACGGCCAACGCGGCCTTCGGCGGTCTGACCGAGCATGCGGTGGTGAACGCAGCCAAGGCGGGCGTACATGGACTCAGTGCCGGACTCGCGGTCGAGCTGGCCCCGGCCGGGATCACGATCAATACGGTTGCGCCGGCGATCACGCTAATCGAATCGACCGCAGAGCGCCTGAGCCAGAAGGATCCGCCGGCAGGGCTGCTGAGAGCGATCGCGCGAATTCCGATGGGGCGTCCGGCACGGATGGAAGAGGTGGCGGCCGCGGTCGCGTTCTTCGCCTCGCGCGAGGCATCGTTTATCAGCGGTCAGGTGCTACGCGTGAACGGCGGCAGCGCCTGAAGCCGAGGCTGCGGCCTTGCACGAGCCGACGATCCGATCCTCATAGAGTGCGGCATGAAGAATTCGGCTTGATCCACCCATCTTGACTGGCTGCCGCATGCCCTATTCTTAGCAACGGGTTTCCCTATAAGCTTTTCTTTTCGGTAAGGAGGCTCGCGCAACGCCTTGGCATCAAAAGACGATTCCGCAGAGGAACGTAAACGCACTCTGGCCGCTGTGCTTATCGGCCCGCCGCGCAACGTTCGCGATCCCGGCATCTTCCACAGCCTCTCGCTGATCGCCTTCCTGGCCTGGGTCGGACTCGGTTCGGACGGCCTGAGTTCATCATGTTACGGACCGGAAGAGGCCTTCCTCGCGCTCGGCCAGCATCAATATTTGGCCGTATTTCTGGCCCTGCTGACCGCCCTGACGGTCTTTATCATCTCGGCCTCCTACACCCAGACCATCGACCTGTTCCCGACCGGGGGCGGCGGCTATCTGGTCGCGACCAAGCTCCTGGGCCCCTATCCCGGCCTGATTTCGGGAGCCGCCCTGGTGGTCGATTACGTCCTGACGATTTCGATTTCGATCGCGAGCGGCGCTGATGCAGTCTTCAGCTTCCTGCCGGTGACGTGGCTGCATTATAAGCTCTGGTTCTGCATCCTGATTCTATTGATCCTGATCGGGATGAACCTGCGCGGGGTCAAGGAATCGGTGCTGTCGCTGCTGCCGATCTTCCTGGCCTTCGTGGTGATGCACGCGTGGCTGGTCGGTGATGCGCTCTTGGTCCGCTCCCCGGAACTGCCCGGTATCACCACCGATGCGATCAATCAGGTTCGCGGCGGTATCAACACGCTTGGCTTCTTGGTGCTGGCCGTAATTTTCTTCCGGGCCTACAGCATGGGCGCCGGCACCTATACAGGCATCGAGGCGGTGAGCAACGGGCTGCCGATCTTGCGCGAGCCGCGCACCGCGACCGGCAAGCGCACGATGATTTACATGGCGGTTTCGCTGGCATTGCTGGCGGGCGGAATCCTGGTCGGCTACCTGCTGTACAAGGTTGAACCGGTCCGTGGTCAAACCCTCAATGCCGTGCTGTTCGACCGCGTGGCGGGAAACTGGACATTTTTTGGCCTGCGGATCGGCACGCCGATCATCACCTTCACGCTGATTACCGAGGGTGCGCTGCTGTTCGTCGCCGCGCAGACCGGGTTCGTTGATGGCCCGCGCGTACTGGCCACGATGGCGGGAGATCGCTGGCTGCCGCGGCGGCTCACCAACCTGAGCGCGCGGTTGGTGATGCAGGACGGGGTGCTGGCGATGGGGTTGGCGGCGGGGCTCATCCTGGCCGGCACCGAGGCACGGGTCGGTATCCTGGTGGTGCTCTATTCGATCAACGTCTTCGTGACCTTCACGCTCTCGCAACTCGGGATGAGCACGCACTGGTGGCAGGAGCGCAAACGCGATCCGCGGTGGCTGCACAAGCTGATGGTCAACGGTGTCGGATGCGTCTTCACGGCCCTGATTCTGATCCTGATGCTGGTGCTCAAGTTCGACGAGGGCGGATGGGTCACGGTGATGCTGACCG
>DATJRJ010000052.1:0-8083 GCA_035504735.1 Binataceae bacterium (SeqCode) | reverse complement strand
TGTTCGACCGGTGTGCCGGCGGTTTTGGTCTGCCGGCGTTCCGTCGACTGCTTGATTTCGAGCCCCCTGGCGGAGCGACAGCTCGTTCAGTTTCACCGCTCCCGCCGTTGACGTGACCGAAGACGCCAAGGGGTTTACGATCACGGCCGAGTTGCCCGGTCTCGAGGAAAAGAATGTCGACGTGAACGTCTCGGGTGACATGCTCACCATCAAAGGTGAGAAGCGCTACGAGAAGGACGAGAGTGACAAGAACCGCTACATGTCGGAGCGCGCCTACGGGTCGTTCCAGCGCTCCTTCGCACTGCCGGATGGCGTCGACCGCGACAAGATCGCCGCCAATCTCTCAAAGGGCGTGCTCACGATCACCCTTCCCAAGACGGCGCAGGCCCAGAAGCAGCAGAAGATCGAGGTCAAGACCGCCGCCTGATCCCAGTAGGTGGCCGGTGGCAGAGGGCGACCTCGCCACCGGCCAACAATTCAGAGGTACTGCAGTGTGAAGCCAGACCCGCTGTCTCAGCCGCGTTCGACACCGACAGATCGTGCTGTTCTCGTGCCGGTTTCCCGGTCTCCGAGGATGGCTTCGATGACCATGGGTGGCTCATGGTAGTCTTGGCCTTGTTGCTCATGGCTGCCGCGGTGAGGGCACAGCAGCCTGAACACCAGGGCAATCCACGGCAGGGTCGTCACCTCGCGCTTCGCGTATGCGATGTATGTATGTCACGTTGTCGTGTCAAACCAGGCAATTATGCCTCTGCTGCCTCACTACGCCCCGAGCTTCCGTGACATCGCGAATAAACCAGACATAACCGCATTGGCGCTGGACCTTTCTGCTTCATCGTCATTACTGTGCCTAAATGCCATACCCCGACCTCACGGCGGCTCAAACGGCTGATCTCGCCAGCTACATTCTTACCCCTCCGCGATCGATTGATCAATAATCGCCAAGTTGCACTTCTGGGACTGGCCACTTCGGGGGTACCCGACGCGCCAGAAAGGCCCAATTTAGGGCAACGGCGCAAGGCGGCATCTCCAACGTTGCTATTGCGCGATATGGTCGAGGCTGAACATGCGTCTTCGATCGTCATAGGCGAACAGCTCGGCATATCGGCCCCAACCGATCACAGCCCGCAAGGTCTTGTCGGCTTCTGTCCGATGCAGATGGTCCTGTAGCTCATAGTCGAAGCGTGCCCGCTGCGCCCGGTGTTCCTCACGTTCATCGAGTACTCGGCGGATGTGAGCTGCCAGCGGGACGAAGCGGAGAAGGTGCTCCCGGAACAGGCGCTTGCGCTCCTCCGTCCCGCTCTGCGCGAAGACGCGACCTGCCGCGGTAAGCTTGATCGCACCGTCTTCGAGCTCGGCGAATTCGAGGATGTGCAATGCCGCGGCAATCGGGAAAAGGTCGTTGATTTCGAGCGCGAGCGGTGGCGCTATCTTGGCCATGTCCGCATGCCCTCCATAACTCGGTGAGGCTAAGGTCTCGATGAACCCGCCGATCCTATTGATCGAGACATCGGGCAGCTGCTGCGCCAAGCCGCCGTGGATCCGGCTCTGCACCCCGATCGCCTCGGCCATCCGCGATGTCAGTATCGAATAAATTTCGTCGACAATAGAGTGGAACGGCGCGTCAAGCCGATTGCGCGGCTGGGGCAATGGGACCGGCAGCTCTGCAGCAATACGGCCGGGGTTCGCGCCGAGAACGAGAATGCGATCGCACATCAAGACCGCTTCCTCAATGTTGTGCGTAACCATCAATACCGCCTTTGTGGGCAGCTGATGCCCACCCCACAGATCGAGAAAATCGGTTCGCAGCGTCTCGGCCGTCAGCACATCGAGCGCCGAAAACGGTTCGTCCATTAGAAGCAGGACGGGGTCGCTGACGATTGCTCGAGCGAAGCCAACCCGCTGGCGCATCCCACCTGACAACTCGCGAGGATAAGCCGACTGGAAACCGTCGAGACCGATCAGATCGATCGCCGACAGCGCCCGACGGCGCACCTCATCTAGCGGCAAGCGAAGCGCGTCGAGGCCCAGTTCGACGTTCTCGATGACAGTGAGCCACGGGTAGAGGGCGAAGGTCTGGAACACCACGGCGATACCCTCCGCCGGACCGGTAAGTGGTTTGCCCCGGTAAAGCACGTCCCCCGAACTTGCTTTGATCAGCCCTCCGGCGATTCGCAGCATTGTCGATTTCCCCGAGCCCGACCGGCCGAGGAGCCCAAGGATTTCCCCATCATGCAACATGACGTCGATGTCGGCGAGCACCGGCAGCGGCTGCCCCGAGGGCTTGGCGAAGGCCATACAGACTTTGTGCAGTTCCATGACCGGCGGAGCCGCTTCGGGCATCATCCCGCACCCCTAATCCAGCCTTGTCCGACGTTCCGCGAAGACATAAAGGGGGCGCCATAACAGCCGGTTCATAGCGATGACGAGGACCGACATTACCGCAATCCCGAGAGCGATCCGCGGATAGTCGCCGGCCGCGGTCATCTGCGCGATATAGGCGCCCAGTCCCGACGCGCTCAGTCTGGTCGGTCCCCAGCTGACCGCCTCGGAAACGATGCTTGCATTCCACGCACCGCCGGAGGCCGTGATCGCGCCGGTGACGTAATAAGGAAAAATGCCCGGGAGCATCACCTCCCGCCACCACCGCCAGGGCCGCACGCGAAAACTCGCGGCAGCTTCCCTAAAATCGCTCGGAAACGCGCTGACGCCAGCGATAACGTTGAATAGGATGTACCATTGCGTTCCCAGGATCATCAATGGGCTGAGCCAGATTTTGGGGGTGAGGTCGAAGCGCAGGATCAAATATACCGCCACCGGAAAGAGAAGGTTGGCCGGGAACGCCGCCAGAAACTGAGCGAGCGGTTGAACCCTCTCCCTCAGCTTGGGCCTCAGACCGACCGCGACCCCGATCGGAACCCAGATCATCGACGCCAGCAGGATCAGGACGACGACGCGCAGGAGCGTGAGGCCGCCATTCAGTATAGCTGTCCGAAGATCGGCCCAGGACAGATCTGACCCGACAGAACCGATGAGCTTCGATCCGACATAGGCGACGCCGCCGATGAAGAGGCTGTATCGGATCACATCGCCGGCGCGATACGACAACCACCAACAAACGAAGTATCGAAAATCCTCCGGGAGCGCCAGCCGAGCACGTGCCGCCCTACGCAACCAGGTTCGGATCGGTGCATCGAGGCAGCTCGGCATTCTCGATCGATGACACAGGTCTAGCACCCAACTTCTCGGCACAACTTGCGACGCGGTCTGCTCGAAGCGGAATTTATCGGCCCACGCCACCATCGGCCGGAACAGCAGCTGGTCATAAATTATGATCGCGAGCGTCATCGCTGCGATCGCCCAACCGATTGCCGCGAGATCGCGGTGCTCGATCGCAGTCGCAACGTAAGAGCCGACACCAGGGAGAGCGATTTGGACATCGCCGACGGAGATGGCCTCAGCAGCCACGACAAAGAACCATCCTCCCGACATCGACATCATCATGTTCCAGATGAGCCCGGGCATTGCGAACGGCACCTCGAGTCTCCAGAATCGCTGCCAACCCGAAGCGCGGAAGCTGCGGCTTGCTTCGTCGAGATCGTGAGGAACGGTTCTCAGCGATTGATAGAAGCTGAACGCCATGTTCCAGGCCTGACTGGTAAAGATCGCGAATATTGCAGCAAGTTCCGGCCCTAATGCATTGCCGGGAAATAGGGATACAAAGAAGACGACAGTGAACGAGAGATAGCCGAGGATCGGAACCGATTGCAGGACGTCGAGAATCGGGATCAGCACTAGTTCTGCACGCCGATTTTTGGCCGCTAGCGTTGCATAAGTAAAGGTAAATATCAGAGACGCAACGAGTGCCGCCAGCATCCGCATTATTGTATGAAGCGTATAGTACGGGAGTACTGTTGGTGACAGCGAGATCGTTGCTTGCCGCGCGGCGACGAATGGGGCCACCATCTGATGCGCGCCGACCCCGAGCAGGATCACGATACACAAGACCAGTAGTGCTGCGGCAAGATCGCGCCAGCTTGGGAGGCGCTGGAGCCATCTCCCTCCCGTCAATACTTCCGCGTGATATTCCACGGCTTTTCCCCGGTCGGCAGATGCTGAACCGATCTCGCAAATTCGAAGCCAGCGCCATGACCTGCATCAATAAGACTCCGCGCGACTTCGCGGCGATGGGCGATTGACCTGGATCAAAGCCGCTTAGCGCTATCGATATCCAATATGCCTGCGAACGCGTTCAAAGGGAGATATCGATGACCAGCTTTACATTTTCTCCGGAACAAGTGAGGTCGGCGCCGCCGGCGGTCCGCCAATGGATCGCGAATGAGATTGCGGCAGACCTTCGGGCGCTGATGGAGGCCCACCAGGAACATCCGGGCCATCCGGCTGAGCTGGCTGCCTGCAGCCCCGATGAGGCTCTGCAGGTGTTCGAATCTATTCGGGGCGACTTTGCGACAGCTCAGATCTTTCTGGAGCTCGCGCGTGCACCGATCGTGAATGGTAATCCCAGTCTGCATGCGCTCGGCATAGCCGACATCATGCACCACACGCGCCTTACCGAATCTCGACTCGTCGAATGTTTCACGATCATCGATCAGGTGTTTCAACAGGTTTGCAAAAATCACGACGCCACTTTATTTGGCTTCGACCAGGTCGGCCACGTTTACATCAATGAGGCGACCCATCGCAGCATTCACATCCTGTGGGAGAGGCTTATTCAGATGCAGCCGCCGGTAATGGCCGCAACGCCGGTCGCATCGCCGCCGATTGGTTTCACGCCGCCGCATGTCGGTCCCAGCGAGGACATCGCTGCGCACGTTCCATCGTGATAAGCGAGCGACAGTGAAACGGCGAATGGCGAACCTTCGCCCGAGCAGGCGAGGCACCATCGCCGATTGGGGGAATGGTGACAAAGATAGCGGCGCGTGCGTCGCGCAATTTCCAAAAATCCCAACGTCATCGATATTCGTCCCGAACGCATCCGCCGAAAATTGGGAGTGTGCGTGGCCGTCACGACTTAGGCAACGGTTGACGCAGCAGTCAACTCCGCCCCCATAGACCGGCCTCCTCGTCGAAGAGGTCCAGTTCCAGACCGCTATAATCGAAAAGTAGCCGATCCCCCCGACTTTGCCGCCGTCGACGGGCGGTAAATGACGACAGCGGCCGTCTGTCATCAAGCGCAGTGCGTCGATCGCCGTTTTGCCCGACGGAATAGTGGTTGGGTCAGGAGTCATGATCTCGGCTGGAGCCGGCCGGGCCGCGCTCTTCCCTTCGGCCAAAACTCAGTAGACCGTATCCCGCCCCGTAAAGATGCCGGCGAGGCGGTGATCTTCCTCGATCACCAGAACCCCGCCAACGCGGCGCTCGCGCATGCGTTTGCAGGCCTCTTTTACCGTCGCGTTCGGCGGGAGGATCACCGGGTCCTGGCCCCTCACGATGTCCGACACCTTTCGCATAGTCGCCAACCTCGTCAGCTCACAGCGGGCAGCGTCGCCCGCCTAGAACTTCGTAAAATCGGCAGTTAAGCTAAGTCAACTTTCGCTTTATGCATGCGTTCGGCGGAACGTTGCCCTCGCGCGCGATCAGAAGCTTCCGGCTGCGGGCCTACAGCCTCTGAAATCGATCTGATATCTACAGGTTCGATCTCGATGAATGATGCATGAATCTTCCAGTGGGGAATGCCTTCGAGCCTGGCGAACCGCTTCTTCGCCGCCTTGAGTGCTCTCTCGCGACTACGCGCCGATCGAATGAGGACCGATCGCTGACAGCAGCGGAAAAGCTTATCATTTCTAGGAAACTCGTTCATGAAACACACGCGGTAGCTCGTCATCCCACTTTCTCCCGACCCGATTGAGAAGGAACTTTATGGTTCGTAATTATCGGACGTGGATGATCTGGATCAATTTTATCCGATGCCGGATCGATCGTCGGCAACGTTCAATATCGCTCGCACGTTGGCCAGCTGATTTATTGCGGCAGAGATGAAACTTCGGGCATCCCCGCATAGAGGCGCTCGACATCGGCGCGACAGCACAGCTGTGTTCCGCTCCCCATCAAGGCCGCCGCGCCCGCTGCCATGCCAAAGCGTAGGGCTTGGCGCAGGGGCCGCCCGCGTGACAGGCCGAGAACGATGCCGGCGAGCATACTGTCCCCGGCGCCAACCGTGCTTTTTGCTTCGATCGGGATTGCGGCAAAGCACTCGCACCCCTCTGCGCTCGCCATCAGCGCGCCTTCCGCTCCGAGCGAAACAATCACGATCTCGCTACGGCCTTGTTCGACGAGCTGGCGCGCCGCGCACTCCTCGTCGCTTGGCGTGCGGATCTCGTGCTCGGCCAGATCCGCAAGCTCGCGGAGGCTCGGCTTCATCAAATAGACGCCGAGACCGGCGTGTTTGAGCGCTGCGCCGGAGGTATCGAGGACAAAACGCGTTCCTTGCGCCCAGGCGAGTTCGCCAACCCGCCGATAGAATTCGTCAGGAACGCCGGGCGGCAAACTGCCACTCGCGACGATGTATTGCGCGCCGGAAGCCGCCGCGGCTAGTTGGTCGAAACAGCGCGCTTGGTCGTTCCGCGACAGCTCGGGTCCGGGCAGGATAAAGCGAAACTGTTTTCCGCTTTTGAGCTCCGCGATAGCGAGACTCTCCCGCGTGAACCCGCCAATGGTAACCGGTTGATGGGCGACGCCCTCCAGCTCCAACATGAGCCGAATCATTTCTCCAGACGGACCGCCGATCGGGAATATTGCCAGCGCGTCGCCGCCCAAGGCATGCACCGCGCGCGCGACGTTGATGCCGCCGCCTCCGGGATCGTAGCGGGGCACCGTGCAGCGAAGCTTATGGTGCGGCTCCACTCGGTCCGTCGAAGTCGCGATGTCCAAGGCGGGGTTCATGGTCAAGGTAACGATTGCAGCCATGAGTAGGGGCTCCATTTTTTGGATCGTCACCGGTCCCCTATAGGGGTTACTGAGCGGCGAGGGAGCCCGACACCGCCAACTGCTGCTCCGCCGCGTGCACAGCCGTAAAAGTCGGCAGCAAGCTGGCCGCGTTGACGCTGATCGAATCGATCCCCAGCCGAGTGAGGAACTGCGCGATCTCCGGGTAGTTGGCCGGCGCTTCGCCGCAAATCCCGACGTGGCGTTGGTTGCGCCTGGCGCCGGTAACCGCGAGCCGCAGCATTTCGAGCATGCCGGGGTCGCGCTCGTCGAAATCGAAGGCGACGATTTCCGAATCACGATCGACGCCCAAGGTCAATTGCGTCAAATCATTGGAGCCGATCGAGAAGCCATCGAACAACTTGGCAAAGGCATCGATCTCGATGACGTTGTTGGGGATCTCACACATCACGTAAATCGCGAGCCCGTTGTCGCCGCGTTTGAGCCCATGTCGAGCCATCGTCTCAATGACTGTTTTTGCTTCGACGACGCGGCGGCAAAAGGGCACCATGACCCGCAGGTTGATGAGGCCCATTTCGTTGCGCACGCGCGCGAGCGCCTCGCATTCTAGCGCAAAGCCTGCGGCGTAAGCCGGGTGGGCATAGCGCGAGGCGCCGCGGAATCCGAGCATCGGGTTGGCTTCTTTAGGCTCGAACCCGGCGCCGCCGATCAGGCTGGCATATTCATTGGTTTTGAAATCCGACAGGCGCAGGATAACCGGCTTGGGGTAAAAGGCCGCGGCGATCGTGCCGACTCCCTGCGACAGCTGGTCGACAAAGAAATCAGGCGGCCGCTGATAAGGCCGCGCGAGCCTGGTAATGGCGTTGCGCGCCTTCTTCGAGCTGACCTTTTCCGGATGGACAAGCGCCATGGGATGGACACCAATATGTTCGTTGATTATGAACTCCATCCGCGCTAGGCCGACCCCGTCATTGGGCAGCATCGCGGTACGGTAGGCGAGTTCCGGGTTGCCCAAATTGACCATGATCGCGGTGCGCGGACGGGGCAGCGCCGCAGCGGCAACCCGCGTCACCTCAAAGGGCACCTTACCCTCGTAGACTTTGCCGGTTTCGCCGTCGGCGCAGCTGACGGTCACAATCCGCCCGTTCGCCAGTTTCTCAACTGCGTCTTCGGCGCC
>DATJRJ010000051.1:0-13094 GCA_035504735.1 Binataceae bacterium (SeqCode) | reverse complement strand
GCTAGCCTCGACATCGAATACAGTCCATCCTCGATCGGCTTCACTTGGGAAGGCTTCGGCGAAAATGGACCAAGTCTTCGGCGACGCGACGGCTCCCTCCACGCTTATTGATTGCTTATATTGATGCTTGTGCCAACCGTGGTGGCCTTGCCTTGCAAGGTGTTGATAGCTTGGCCTCCAAGCACAATCGCGCTCTCTGCGGACACAACCGGCGCCATCGCCTTGACCGCGAAATCGAAATAGCGTTCGGCGGTCCCAAGCTCATTTTTCGGAACGTAGACGATGTCGCCGCGCGCCAGACTGATGTTGTTCTGGAATTCGCCCCGATACAAGAATCCGCCGATGTCGACCAGTTTCAGGCTCGGATTGGCAATGCCGCCGGAGATGACAAGCACATGGTCGGTTTTTGCGTTTTGCGTGATTCCGCCCGCCTGGCCGACCGCATCCATTAAAGTCAAACTGCCTTCCCAATTCACCCTTCCGGAGCGCTGCACTTCGCCGATAACATAGGCGTAATTATACCTGCTGCTTCCAACGTAGACCGAAGAGTAGGGTCTGAGGTAAATATTCTGACTGAGGTCGCCTTGCTTGAACAGCTTCTCAAGGCTGACCGGCAAGATTTTGCCATCCTCCAGCACGATCGCATCGCGCAGGTCGGCGTCGTCGCTAAGTCCTCCTGCCTGCGATATAGCGTCCATGATCGTGGTCGGAGAGCGAAGCTTGATGATCCCCGGAGCTTTCACGGCTCCGAGGACTGAAATGCGCCTACTATTTATCTCCAGGGCCACAACGTTGACCAACGGGTCGGCAATAAACAAAGGATGGCTCGTGTACTCATTTACCGAAACATTTACAATAGGATTTTGCACAATGCTCGATACGCGTTGCTTGATGTCGTCTGCCAGCTCGTCGACAGTTTTTCCCGCAGCCTGGATTGATCCACCCGGCAGAATCGATATGGACCCGTCGGGTCCGATGGTTTGGGTGGTGTCGAGGTCTTGGTGCGCGTAGACCTTGACCTCGATAACATCTTGAATGCCTAGCCGATAGGATCGCCCCGCTTTGGCGCGCAGGCGGCTAACGATTTCGTTGCGAACCTGTTCGACGGTGCGGCCGGCCGCCTGGACGTCGCCGGTCGGGAAGAAAGCGATTTTGCCGTCCGGGCGCACCGGCTGTGTCGTGTCGAGGCCGGACTCATTGGCTATCTCATTGGCTACCGATATCTTCACAATATCGTCGGGACCCAGGACGAACGAAGTGGCGTCTGGCCTCAAGTACCGGCTGGGCGGATTTGGAGCGAAACCCGGCGGCGGCAGCGACGGATACACGGTCTGGTAGTCCAAGCGCGCCTCGAGCGCCCTGTCGTCGACGATGTTCTTGCCGAGGCTGCAGCCCGCGAGCAGGACGAGCAGAGGAAGCAGTCGAAGAAACCGCCTCCACATGTGCAAGCCCAGGCTGGGACGCTCTCTACCGCCGGCGAAAATCCTGTCCATCGATGCGAGGAACCACCGTTCGAACCTAATGTGACGGCGCTCGTGCTCGCTCTCGAGCCCCGGGCGCCGATCCGGCGCATTCCCTTTCACCACGCGACACGATGTCGCCATCACGGCGCCGCAAGCTCTAGCACTGCGAACAACCGCAGAGCGTTGCAAGGATAGAAACGCCCCCGAAGCGGCCGGATCAGCGCCACGGCCCGTGAACTTTCTAAGGAAAAGCGTAACTTGTCCCTCAAACGGATGCAAGCCGTGTCCGAACGCTTATGAGCAGTGAAATGATCAATTTTCGCCGGGCATGACCCGCTCCAGCAGCTCTGACACTCAACCTGAGTCGCGAGCTCGGAGGCGGCGCGGCAGTCGACGTCGGATGTACGCCATGAGCTGTCTGCGCCACGTGTGGGGGGAGGTTGAAGCGCGGCAGGCAAGAGCCCGGAATCCCGAACTCGAAGACGCCGTCCGCTGTTGACACCGCTTCGAAACAGACCCGGCTCAGCGCGAGGGTTTTCGTCAAGCCGACCGCGTTACGGCACTCAAACAGCCCGTTGCCGTGTCCGACTGAGTTCCGCCAAGCCAGCCAACTTTTCGCTCGCGGCCCACAGTCTTTTCGCCGCCGCGTCGTCGCGCGCCGCGGGGGACGGGTCTGTGATCTTTCGCTTGACGAAATACTCGCCGGTCGTCGTCTCGACCTCCGGCGACGAGGCGAGGTAGATGATTGTGTCAGCGCCTTCTTCCCGCGAGAG
The DNA here is from genome assembly GCA_035504735.1 of Binataceae bacterium (SeqCode). GTDB lineage: Bacteria > Desulfobacterota > Binatia > Binatales > Binataceae > JAJPIG01. Next base: position 10,858 of record DATJRJ010000051.1, on the reverse strand, counting down.
TCCACGTGCGGCTTGCACAAGGGGGATCACCAGACTAGCCCAACCACCCGCAGAGCGGCCGATGCGGGTCGCGACGAAGCCAGGATGGAGGCAATTCGCGGTGACGCGCGTTCCGACCAGCCGACGGGCGAGTTCGCGCGTGAACAGGATGTTGGCCAGCTTCGAGCGGGCGTAAACGTCGGCGAGCTTCAGTCGGCCCAAAGGGTTGAAGCCGCTGTAGCCGTTGGCGCTCTGCAAGTCGTCGAAATCGAGGCTTGCGGTTGGATTCTGGTGCGCGTTTGAAGTCGTGGATACAATACGAGCCGGCGCCGAAGCGATGAGCCTCCCCTTGAGCGCGTCAGTTAGCACGAAATAGGCCATGTGATTGAGCGCGAAGGTCATTTCCAGACCTTCCGAGGTCACTCGCCGCTTGATGAAGATCGCGCCGGCGTTGTTGATGAGCACGTCGATTCGCGGCTCGCTTGCAACGACTGCCTCCCCAACCGCGCGAGTGGCGGCCATGCTTGTGAGATCGGCGAGATGCACACGGTGGCCAAGCCCGGGCGCTTTGGCCTCGAGCTTGCGCATCGTCGCTTGAGCGCGATCGGGGTTGCGCGCGATGACTACGATGCGAGCACCCAGCCCCGCGAGTTCCAGGACCGCGGCTTCGCCGATGCCTGAAGTCGCGCCAGTCGCGACGACCGTCTTTCCCTTCATCCAACGGTCTTCTAAATGCGATCGCATTCGGTCAATCTGCGTTCATCGGTCACGGGTCGTAAATCGGCGCGGTAAATTGTTCCAAATTCGCCGTTTCAAAGTTGTCCTCAAGATCATCCATCGAACGAACCAGGATGGAACCGGGTGGTCGCAATACACATTCGGCATCATTTCCCCACTGGCAATATTACGGAGTTTTCGGAATAGGATCCGGCCGTAGAAGGGATCGCTCTCTATCGGAGAGTAGTAACTGCAGCCTTCGAAATAGTAGTGGGTTTCTTGCGACCAGCGGGTTAAGTTCGGATCGGTCTGACGCGACCCGCCATGCAATAGGTTCGACGCCCAAATAAAGGCCTGTCCCTTTTTGGCAAAGAAAGGGGTCGCCTGCGTTGCGTTGACGCGCGCGAGCTGCTCCCACAACTCTTCGAACGGCTTCTCGGTCGGCGGATGCACCTCGCTGGCCCGGCAGAGACCGATATGCTCGTTGACATAGATCGGCCATTTATGGCTTCCCGAAAAATACATGAGCGGACCTTGGTCCGGGCCGATATCTTCAAGCGCCACCCAGACCGCGCAACCAAAACGCTCTGGCACTGAACTGAAATGGACAGCGTCCGGATGAAAATGCTGCTCAGAGCCGACCGGCAAGTTCAACGTCTGAAACGGCCATGCCCGGCGGCCGTAGAGGTTAGACAACAGCGCCAATATCTTCGGGTTGGCCGCGATGCGTTGCACATCGGCATTGAATTTATATGCGTCCTGGATGCGTAGTCCGTTATTGTCTCGCCATCCCATCGCCCGCCATGAATCCCAATCGTAGTGGGACTGAAGGGATTGTTTGACGCGCTCGGCAATCGCGTCAATCTCGGGGTCCGGGAAATCGACTACAGCCCACCCCTGATCATGGAGTTGCAAGGCGACGGCCGCCGTAGCCTCATCGAGGCCTATCTCGGCCAAAACGTCATTGAAGAACGGTGATTCGACGAGAGGGACACCCGGCAGCGGATTTCGAAATCGACCGCCCTTGTCCACCTCCGCAACCCTGTTCATGGACTCGGGTCTCCGATGAATCCTACTGGTCCGGTTGAAGCGCTGATAGACGATCTTCCCGTATCCAGATTGACGATGCTATCGTTGTCCATGTAGCTTTGAAAGCCAAGCATAAAGGCGATTTCGGTGCTCGAGCGCCGAAATTGATCGCGCCGCACTATGCTAAGATATCATATTGATCGGTCGGTGTTAGCAGCCTGCGCCCGTGCGTGAGAAAGCGAGACTGGCTTATAAGGGATCGCTCCAGAAGTCATGAAGGCCGGCCCGTCGCAAATTGCTCCGCAGGACGCTGAGGGTCATTTGTGGGACATCATTGTCATCGGCACAGGAGCAGGCGGCGCGACGGCGGGCTTTAACCTGGCGCGTCTCGGCCGGTCGGTGTTGTTTGTCGAGCGCGGAAAACTTCTCCATTATGACCCGGCCGTTGCGCGAGGCGTCGCTTTTTCATGGACGGGCGACCCCGAAACGGCGCTGAGTCACGGCTGGTGGCCTCGTCCAATCTTTTATTGGGAGGAAGAAGGCCTCGCTCCAATTCCTATGAGGCCGCCGATCGGCTCCGGCGCCGGTGGATCGACCGCGCTTTTCAATGGCGTCATGGACCGGTTTCGGCCACAGGACTTTTCCCCGCGTGGTTTCTTTCCGGACGCCCCCGGCGCCTCGCTTCCTGACGCCTGGCCTGTCAGCTACGAGGAAATGGCCCCATTCTACGATCGGGCCGAGGCCTTGTATCGGGTGCGAGGCACACAAGACCCGCTCGCCCCAACGGGGACGCCCCTCCTCGAGCCGTCTCCGCCGTCGGAGAGGGAGCTGGCCATCTTTGATGGACTCAAGGGCGCAGGCCTCCACCCGTATCGCGTTCACTCCGCATTGGAACGCGCCCCAGGTTGCTGGGACTGCCCCGCCATGCTTTGCCCCCGCGCCTGCCGCAACGACGCGGGGCGCACATGTCTCTATCCGGCGCTTGAGCAATACGGGGCTCGGATTCTTCCGAATTGCCGCGCCGTGCGCATTGAAGAGACGGGCCGAGTCGTCAAGCATGTGCTTTGCGAGTGGGAACAGCAGCGGATCACGCTCCGCGCGAGAGTCTTCATCCTTGCGGCCAACGCGTTTCTCACGCCGGCTCTGTTGCAACGCTCCGCCAACGAGCGCTTCCCCAAGGGATTGGCGAACAGCTCGGGCCTCGTCGGCCGCAACTTGATGCTGCACGCGGCGAGCCACGTGTTCGCGCGGCTTAAACGGACCTCGCCAGGCTCGGGTTTCACCATCAATCACGGCGTGTCGCTTAACGACTTTTACGTCGCTGACGGAACGAAGCTCGGGAACATCCACGCCCACCCAACATTGACGCGCGACGAGATGCTGAGGTTCTTGGTTCAGCACTCTCTCCGATCGAGCGCCGCCGGATCGGCCTCATCGAGGTCGAATTCGCCAAGACCAATCTCGGGCAGACGGTGGAGTGGCTATCTGCCTCGAGGGCTCCTTTCTCCGATGACTTCCACGGCGGCGTGGTTGTGCCGTTCGTGGATGGTGTTTGCCGCCATTATCGAGGACCTCCCCTATCCAGAAAACTTCGTGGCCGCGAAGGCGGGCTCGGACGAGGACGTGGTCTACACCTACCGCTATCCCGACGAACTGCGTCGTCGCGCGCAGGTGATGGGCGACCGCTTCAAGACGGCAATTGAACCATTGTTCGACGTGCGCCCGTTGCAACCCGTGGGGGCGCTGGGCGGCACTCACGTATGCGGCACTTGCCGCTTCGGCGACGATCCTCGCACGAGCGTCCTCGACCGCGACAACCGCGCCCACGATCTCGACAATCTTTATATTCTCGATGCGTCTTTCTTCCCCTCTAGCGGTGGGATCAATCCGAGTCTCACCGTTGTCGCCAATAGCCTGCGCGCCACCGACAAGATTGCTCGGCGAGTGTAGACGGACAAAAAATTCCAATATTGTTTAGGACTTGACTTTGAAAAGGTCATTTGTGAATCATGTCCGGTAGGACAGCTGCCTAGCGTCATTTCCATGGGGAAAAAGGATGAGCGCGACAGGCTCTATGCCTAGGATCCAGCAATATTTTCGCAAGCTGGAACGGCACAGCCGACACGGGCCCAAGATCATCAACTACGGCACGCCCAAAAAGATCGCCAATATTTTGATGGCGGAATGGGAATTACGGCGACAAAAGACAACTTTGCTGTGCCGGCCTTACTATTATATTATCGACGTTTGCAACGTCTGCAACTTGCGCTGCCCGCTTTGCCCGACGGGCAACACCACCATCGCCCGGAAGCAGGCTATGCTCTCGCTTGCGCAATACAAAGAGCTGTTCGACAAGGTCAAGGAATTCGCGCTGGTTGTCTCCTTCTACAATCATGGCGAGCCGATGCTCAATCCCGACGTGTTTTCGATCATCGAACACACCCATCGCAACCGGGTCGGGACGAACATCAGCTCTAACTTCAACTGGCCGCAGCCGGTCGAAATCAACGATTTCATCCGCAGCGGACTGGACTACGTCACCGTGTCGCTTGATGGGATCACCCAAGAGTCATACCAGCAGTACCGGGTGCGCGGCGACATCGCCGAAGTCTTCGACAATCTCAAGCGGCTCCTTTCGGCGAAGAAGGCTCTGAAGTCCAAAACACCTTTCGTCGAGTGGCAGTTCATCGTCTTCAAGCACAACGAGCACCAGGTCGACCAGGCGAGGCAGCTGGCTTCCGAGCTGGGGGTGGACCTGTTACGTTTCATATCGCCCGGGGTGCCGCCGGAGGATATGCACAACCTTGAGCTTCAAGAGAAATGGATGCCCAGAAATCCGTTGTATTGGGAGAGAAATCCTAGACTTGTCGAAGAGCGAGGATACGTATTCGACCGGGCGTGTTTTTATCTTTATCGGTCGATGTTCATCTATCCCGGCGGCGGCGTGACGCCTTGCTGCTTCGCGCACGACGAAAGACAGGATTTTGGCGATCTTTACAGCAATTCCGTGACGGAGATTTGGAACAACAAGGCGTACCGGTCCGCACGCATGCTTTTTTCCCGCGGTGCTCCGACCGAGAATCGCGTCGAAACGATTTGCGACATGTGCACTGTCTTCCGACAGGACGGAGCTCATCTCTGCGGCGTGCGCCCCGCTCATGAGGTTTTCCTGGAAGCGCGAGGGCGTCTTGCGGATCGCGTGGCGGTTTCGGCCCGAGTAACCCATTGAATGTTTCAGGAAACGTGTGACCTTTTCTGGCGCCGGACCGTGTTTCTGTTGCTTGGATGATCTCTGACGGCTTCGCTCGAGTGCAAGTGAAACCTACCTTTCTTGCCTAATCAGCGCCGTGGCTTGTGGCCATCTCCTCGGCGCTGATTGGGCTCCTGGTGGTCGAGCTGTTCTGCCGGCTGTTGTCCCATCCCTTGGGTGGAACATGCCGGGCCGAGACAATCGGGTCATCTTCTTTGATGGCGACGACCAATATTTGAAAATCACGGCGACATATTTACTTACCTGCCGCGCAATACGGTCCGTAACACGACAGCGTTTTTCTCGAGCGACGCCTTCACTGTCGAGTACGACTACCGTTCGCTGAAGCTCGACTATCGCAGTTTCTTGGACCCGACTGATGAGAACTGGCCGAGATGCCCTCGCGGCCCCGGCGGCAAGACTGCATAAGATCCGGCAAGATAAGCGCCCGGAGGTTCACTTCTTGCGGCACCTTAAGTTTGTGCTAGATTGCAAAAAACTCCGTTGCCCCGTTGGATATTGAGCGGAATGGAAACCATCGCCATCTTCGACGTGCTCCGGCGACACGCTTTCCTGATTGCTTCGTTATGTATCGTCACCACCTTGGCCGGGTATGGCGTCTCCTTCATATCCCCGCTGGTACCCGAAAAGTACGAAGCTTCAGCAGTCGTATTGGTGCGCCCGCATGAGGAGGTAAAGATCGAGCCGAACAGCTCAGGCAAGGAGTTCTCGGACTTTCCCGTCGCCCAAACGCCGATCGTGGAGTCGGCTTCCAAGACCTATATCCAGATCATCCAAAGCCCTGCGCTGATTGGCGAAGTCGTGCGTCAACTGGGGCTCGATCACGAGCCGCCTAAAAAGAAGCTCGAAAGCTCTGCTGTTTTTGGATGGATAGCCGCGCCGGTTGAGGCGATTTTTGACGGCGCAGAATCTTCCCTGAAGGACGCGCTCTCGATTGTGAAATATGGCAGGGTAGAGAAGGACGATCCGTTCATCAAGGCGATGGAAAGGATTGGGAAGGGGCTCGTACTTAAGTCATACGAGGACACCTACGTCTTCGAAATCAGATACAGCGACAAAGATCCGCAGGTGGCCGCCGATGTCGCGAACACGATCGCGCGATTGTTTATCGAGTTTATGGAGAAGATGCGCGCGTCGGAAGCAAAGGATTCTGCCGTTCGTCTCGATGGTGACCTGGAGGAGAGCCGTCAACGACTAGTGGACGCTCGCGAAAGCCTTAGAAAGTACAAGGAAGCACATAATGTCTTTTTGTATCAGCCTGAGTATGAGCAGAAGCTCAAGGTAATCGGGGACTTGACGGTCGAACTTGCGAAATTGGACGCAACTTATGCGAATGAGACCTTGGGAGACGGGACGATCGAAGCAAACACTTACGCAAAGAAGCGTGAACGTCTCGTGAAGGCGCTCGATGACAATCAGGCGGATATTGGCTCTTTGCCTACGGTCGAGCGCGAACTGCAGCTACGGCAGGCGGACGTCGATGTGGCGAGCACCACTTATGCGACCGTCGCCAAAGAATTGAAGGATGCGGAATTGAAGGCCGACGCGCTGCCCGATGCGCGTCTGATCTCGCCGGCCGGGGTTCCGGAGTTACCCAGTAGGCCGCGTCGCCTGATCATCGCCCTCGTGTCGCTAATGACAGGTTTGCTCGCTGGGATCGCCTTAGCCTTTTCCCTCGAATATATGAACCGAACGGCTCGCGGGATTAATGATATTGAGAATTTCGTTGGGCTCAAAGTCATTGGAACCATACCCGCCGCTCCCCCGCGCGCGTCGGCCACCCGTGAACTCCAGCATTTTGATTGACTGGACATCTGTCTCTCGGGCAATCCTTCTGCTTCGGACAAAGCCGTAGTTCGCGCGCTGGCCCAGAGGTGAGGGCGAGCTTTGAAACTGATAAGACAGCTCTGGTACATTCTCACTCCACAAGAAAGAATGGAGGCCGCTTTTCTGTTGTGCGCGATGGCTCTTGGCGCATTTTTCGAGACAGTGAGCATCGGCGTCATTTTTCCCTTCATCGCAGTACTCAAGCAGCCAGAGCTAATAGCTAAGTCACATCATCTCCAGCCACTCTTGTCTCACCTGAATCTCAGCAAGCCGCGCGAGTTATTTTTGCCTCTAGGAATCACCCTAATCTCCCTGTTCGCAATCAAGACCGGCTATCTTATCTTTCTGTACCGATGGCTCTATCGATACGCAATGAAGAAGCATGTGAACCTTTCGCGCCAGTTGCTCGGAGGATACTTGAGGGCGCCTTACACGTTGCATGTTCAGCGAAATAGCGCAGATCTCATAAGGGTCACGACCCGCTCCGTGGAAGATTTTTCCACCATCTTCATGGTGAATCTCCTGATTGTACTGGGAGAGGCCCTGGTGTTTGCGGCGCTGACAAGTTTATTGATGATCGTCGAACCCTTGGCGACGCTCGGCGCCATGTTCGTTCTCGGCGTTCCCGCCGCGCTCGTCTACCGCTCGACCCAACCTGGGCTTGCGTCTGCTGGACGGGCAGCGGAGGAGAGCTTTGCCGGGATGATCCAATGGGCGGGACAAGCGATCAGCGGCGTCAAAGAAATCACAATCACCGGGCGCCGCGCCTTCTTCCTCGATCAGCACGCCCATCACGTTCAACGCTTCACCAATTCTAATCGATTACTTTTGTTCCTAATGACATTACCACGATTCATCATTGATACTCTTTCTGTCGCGGCGCTGATCGCCATTGCCGCCATCCTCCTGGCGCGCGGGCAGGATCTACAGTCGAGCTTGCTGATGCTTGGCATGTTTGCTCTGGCCGCAGTCCGCATGATTCCTTCAACAACCCGGCTAAGCAGTGCCCTGGCCCAGGTCCGCTTTCGTTATGCCTCTACAGAAGTCATCTATCGCGAGCTGCTCAGCCTGCGGCAGCGGCCGTCCGATCCGTCGCTCAGTCCTGCCGACGATAAAACGCCTCCCCTCCCTTTCCGACAGGCGCTCGCGCTCGAGCACGTGTCTTTTTCTTATCCCGGGGCTCATCGGCCGGCGATTGACGACGTGTCCATTGTCATTCCAAAGGGATATTGGGTCGCCCTTATCGGTCCGACCGGCGCCGGGAAAACCACCCTCGCGGATCTCATTCTTGGCTTGCTGACCCCAACCTCCGGTAGAATCCTCCTCGACGAGCGCAATCTGCAGGACAACCTTGCCGGCTGGCAGCGAAACATCGGATATGTCCCGCAAACAACTTATCTGATCGACGACAGCGTTCGGAGAAACGTCGCTTATGGAGTGCCGGAGGCTGAGATCGACGACGAGCGGGTGTGGCTCGCGCTGCGTACGGCGCAGGTGGATCATCTGGTGCGCTCGCTCCCTGGCGAACTGGATGCGATTGTCGGCGAACGCGGCGGGCGCCTCTCGGGCGGAGAACGTCAGCGACTGGGGATCGCTCGAGCCCTCTACGGCGATCCCGAGGTCCTGGTGATAGACGAGGGGACATCGAATTTGGATCCTGGGACGGAAGCCGCGATCGTCGAAGTCGTCACCGGATTGCGAGGGAAGAAGACAATCATCGTGATCGCGCATCGGCCGGCTTTCGTGAGAAACTGCGACTGCATCTTCATGTTGGCGCAGGGCCGTCTTCGCAGCTCCGGGCGATACTCGGACTTGCTCGCGAAGGACCGGGATTTTTCGGAGTTCTGCGGAACCGCGTCGGTTGCCGTCCCGGTCCGTGCGGCTCCCTCGACCTGAGGAGCTTAAGACATCGCGAAGTGGACTTTGCCGACTGACGCAACCATAATTGCCGAGTAATGCCCCGGGGAAAACAGTTCGTGGCGCGTGTGTTAGAGGGAAAGCCCACGAGCGACGCGAGCCTAAAGCTCGGGAAAATGATGTTGGAGGATCCGGAGGTCGCCGACGCCTACCAGGAGCTTTTCGGCTACTTACGGTTAGCTCCGCCGCTCGCCGCGGGCAACTCGATCCTCGTGACCAGCACGGCCCCCGATGAAGGCAAGACAACCATTTCTCTGTGTCTGGCCGTCACCGCCTCGTGCGCGGGCCAAACAGTCCTCTTGATTGACGGCGATCTCCGACGGTCCACGTTGACGGCGGCAATCGGGGAGGATGGCAATGCCGGGCTCATCGAAGTCCTTCTCGGTCAGGCCGAAGCTCGCGAGGCGATTCGGCGGGCCGCGATCGAGGCGTCGAAGACCGGCGGGGCGAGCTTCATGCCCGCCGGGCGCAAACCTCCCATGTCCCTGGGAGCGGTGGATTGGTCCAAGGCCCGCCCCGCGTTCAAATCCATTTCGCGGGAGTTCGGCTTCGTATTCTTGGACTCGCCGCCGGTTTTGGCGGCCAACGATGCGCTGCTCTTCGCGGGCATGGTGGATGCGGTTCTTCTGGTCGTCGGCGCCGGAAGCGCCAATCTCGACGAGATTAAGCGCGCCAAGGAACTTCTGGAGTCGATTGGCACACCGATCATCGGCGCCGTGCTCAATCGGTTCAAGCCGAAGCTTCATGGCCCTTCGAACCAGCCCTACGCCGGCTACTACCGTCGGTAGCGCACGTGAGCGACGCATCAGCGCTCCGTCCAATTGCCCGGCCACCGTACGCGATGTGGGACTTCCCTCCGTTCGTGGTGAACGCGCAGAGCCGAGCTGGCCCCCTCCCCGCTCCTGGACTCGTTTGACGCGGCGCGTGGCGCGCCGGTACTAAGGGGCTGCGACGGAGCAACCCACCGTCGCTGCAGGGCTCGCTGCGGCACAACAGACCATGCTGCTTAGGGATCTGCAAATGCGCGTTTTGGCCCACGTCCACACTTTCAATGACGCAGAGTTCGTCGAGCGGGCTCTCGATGCAATCCGGCGGCAGACCCGGCCGCCCGACGCCATCCTCGTGGTGGACAATGCTTCGACGGATGGGACCCTCGACAAAGCCTCCTCGAAAGATGTCGCTGTCGTTCGCAACTCGACCAATTTGGGCATGGGCGGAGCGATTGGAATCGGCTTCGCCCGCGCATTGGAGCAGAAATTCGACTGGACCTGGATTGTCGAGCCCGACGGCGTTCCCGAGCCCGACGCGCTTGAGAAATTGCTTGGGTTTTTCGAGCGCCTGCCGCCGTTGCAAAAGGAGCAGGTCTACTTCTTGGCGTGCCGGCTGGGGACCGGCGAAAAGGACTACGCTCCGATCCTGTTAAGCGAGGCGGGATTAGAATTCCTGTCGCCGAACCCCAACGCGAATTCGTGCCGATGCGATTGCTTCTTGTGGGCGGGTTCGCTGTTTCGGATGCCCGCGGTCGCGAAGATCGGGATGCCCTCGCCGGACTATTTCGCGGATTTGTCGGAACTCGAATTCGGCTACCGGGCGCAGCAGCTCGGTTTCACTGGCTATGTCGTCAACGCCAGCGTACTACATCACAATCTCGGCCGTCCAGCCGGATACGCGATAAGGCTCCTGCGTTTAGGACCTTTGTCCTTCCCGCTCTTTGAAACGTCGCCGTTGCGCGCCTATTACTATCCCCGTAATTTACTTTATTTTTGGATGTATCAATTCCGCCCTTATCGACCGCGCTTGGCGCTGCGAAGCATCGTGCATGCCCTTGTCTATACAGCCGGCTTTGCGGTCAGGCCGGTCAGCCATCGCCGGCAGCTAATGTCCTGCCTGCGCGGCCTTCGGGACGGCTTGACCGCGCACATCGAGCGCCGGTACTAGGCGAACCAGGCCACAAAATTGAAAATGCGCGCCAAAATCCGCGAAGCCGCGCCCGAGGCGCTCACCATAATCTCGGTAACGCATCGACGGGAATATTCGTGTTCTTACTGAGCAGTCGCTTCTCGGCCACGTTCGTTCTCGAAGGGCTATGCGGGGAGATCGGCTCTCTCGTTGATCTGA
>DATJRJ010000050.1:0-2503 GCA_035504735.1 Binataceae bacterium (SeqCode) | reverse complement strand
ATCTCCGGCCTGCGCGTCGATCGCCTTGACGATCGCACCAAGTTCCTCGGGGCAGCTATGGATGTCGCCGATAGCGAACAGGCGGCCATCGGCTTTCTTATGTTTAGACTTTGAAGTACGCGCCGTCATAACCCTCCCCTTCACTGATGCTCGCGAGGCGGCCCGGTGAGGAGCGTCTGCAGCGTCTCGCGATCCTCGATTATCCGGCGCGCCGCGCTGTATGGATTAAGCTCGCCGGCGCGCACCGCGTCCATCAGCTCGGGTGCCGTGCCGTTGGAGAGCCCGCGCACCGCGCGCTCTTCGATTTCGGCGGTCAGTACCTCAAGGAACTCATGCGCCCGCCGCTCGCCGAGCCGGCGCGGGTCCTGATGAGTACGCAGGTAGTCGCGATGTTTTGCGATCTCGGCCAGGAGCTCATCGATTCCGCGCGCGGCGTTCGCCTGTATCAGCATCACCGGCGCGCGCCAGCCCGGCTCGGCGCGCAGATGCACGCTCAACTCGAGTTCGGCCATTACCCGCTCGGCCCCGCCGCGATCGGCCTTGTTGACGACGAAGATGTCGGCGATCTCGTTGAGACCGGCCTTCATCACCTGCACGCTGTCGCCGCTTTCCGGCACCAGCACCACGATCACGGTTTGCGCGAGATCCATCACGTCGAGTTCGGTCTGACCGACGCCGACCGTCTCGATCAGAATGGTGTCGTGGCCGAAAGCCTCGAGCAGCCGCATCACCTCGCGCGCCGCGCGGCTCAACCCGCCATGGCTGCCGCGGGTCGAGAGGCTGCGGATGTAGACGCCGGAGTCACGGTAATGGTCGGTCATCCGGACCCGATCGCCGAGTACCGCGCCGCCCGAAAACGGGCTGGACGGATCGATTGCGAGCACCGCCACCTTCTGCCCAAGCGCCCGTAGCCGCGCGATCATCAGGTTGATCAAGGTCGATTTGCCGGCCCCCGGCGGACCCGTAATGCCGATCACGTGGGCCTTGCCGGTCAGCGGATAGAGCTGCTCCATCACCGCGGCAACTTCGGGCGCACGATTCTCGACCAGGGTTATCAGCCGGGCAAGCGCGCCGCGGTCGCCCGCCTGAAAGCGCGCGAGCAAGTCGTCTATTTGAGGGTTATCGGCCATGGAAAGACTCATATGCTACCGTATTCGGTTGCCCCGCGATTCAAAAGAGGCCGCATTGTCTTCCGCAGAACGAGCACCTATTCTGGCCTCAAATGACATGAAACTTCCGGATGTCTATGGCGACTGGCGAATCATCGCGGGGCTGGCGATGCTGCTGTTGGGCGGCGCCAACTGGGTGATCGGGCTGGAGCGCACCACCGAATATGCCCAGATTATCGCCCAGGCCTCGACCCCCCCGGTCCCCGACGAGGCCTACCGCAGTTTCGACGAACTCGACGCCGGCAGCACCGTGCTCGAGCCCTTTACCTCTGCGGAGCGGCGGGTTTCGTACGCGACGGCCCGAATGGACTTTTATCATGCGACCTACCTGACCGGCCGGGTACTGGTCTCGATCGGACTGGTGACGATGCTGATCGGCTTTATCACCGTGATCCATCGCGACACCCGCCGCACCATCCGGCGTATACGCATGGAATCCAACGGCGACGGACCTTAGCTCCGCGCGATGGTCAAGATTGTCAGCGAGAAGGCGCCGGCCAAGATCAACCTTTACCTTCGCGTGGTCGGGCAGCGCCCGGACAGCTACCACTTACTTGACTCCGTGCTGGTCCCGGTTTCGCTCTACGACGAGCTCGCCCTGGAGTTGCGTACCTCCACTGCGCGCGCGGTAACAATTCGATGCGACCGGCCGGAGATTCCTTCCGATCACCGCAACCTCGCGGCCCGCGCGGCGCGCGAGTTCCTCGACGAGTTCGGAATCGCAGGCGAGATTTCCATCGAGCTTCGCAAGCGCATTCCCGCGGGGGCGGGACTCGGCGGCGGATCGAGCGATGCGGCGGCGGTGCTGCGTGCGCTGGCCGCCTTGTTCCGAATCGATGACCGCGATCGGCTGCTGAAACTGGCAGTCGGGATCGGTGCGGATGTCCCATTCTTCATCGATCCGAGGCCGGCGCGAATCGCGGGCGTCGGTGAGCAGATTCTGCCGCTGGAGAATCTCCCACGTATCGACCTGGTAATCGCGACGCCGCCGGTCGAGGTTGCGACCGCCGCGATTTTCCGGGCGCTCACGCCTGCGCAATGGAGTGGCATCCTCGATGACGACCGCGGACTGCGCGATCTCTGTGCGGGCGAGCTGACTCAGGCACTGCTGGTGAATGATTTGGAAGCGGTCGCTGCGGCGCAGCATCCGGAAATTCCCAAACTTAAGGCGATACTTCAAGATAGCGGGGCGTGCGCGGTGGCCATGAGCGGCAGCGGCGGCGCGGTGTTCGGGGTTTTCCGTAACGCCGCAGAGGCTCAACGGGGAGCCGACCTGGTCCGCGAGCGAGCTCCTTCGGCTGCGGTATTCGCGGTCCACACCGTGGCTTCCCGGT
>DATJRJ010000049.1:0-10261 GCA_035504735.1 Binataceae bacterium (SeqCode) | reverse complement strand
TGCGTTCGATTAGGCGTTCGCGCGTCGCCGTCATGCTGAAAGCGGCGATCACCTCCGGAGTCAGGTAACGCTCCTCACCCGGCTTGACGTAGATTGTGTGGCCCTCATGGACCTTCAAGTAGCGGCGGTCGGCAGGCACATCGAGTTTATCGACGTATTCGTCACGATACTTTTCGTAGATTGATCGGAGGGATGACGGGAGCTGGCCGGCCACCGCCGATGATTCCCATAGCGCATGCAGCGCCACCGCCGCCATCGGACCCATCTGGCTCATCACACGAGCCGAGCCAAACGATTCGCCCGGCTTGAGTACGCAGGCAGCGGCAAACATGGTGGCGCTGAAATTCTGCATATCGCGGCCCGAACGGTTTGCGGAGGATTTCACCGCGTCGAAGTTTTGCTTGAATTCCTCCACGCCGGAGACGGGCGCCATCCAACCGTCGCCAATTTCACCAGTAACTTCGAGCGCCTTGGGTCCTTGCGCTGCGATAATGATTGGAATGTTCTCCGTGATGTTGATGTAGCCGAGAGCGGGATGCATGAAACGAATCCAACGCTCGCGGTTTCCTTCCCGGAAAAGGACTTCGTCGCCGCGCAGCAGCGCCCGGCAGATTCGTACGTGCTCGCGCAAATCATCCAATTTCACGGGAGGCAGGCCCATCATGTTACGGCCAGTGAATCCCGTGCCAATCCCGAGCATCACGCGCCCCGGCGCAAGTTGGTTGATGGTCGCGATCGAATGCGCGGTGACCGGCGCGATCCGATTGCTGGGAACCACGATGCCAGTGCCGATCTTGATACGCTTGGTATGCTCTGCCACCAGAGTCATCGTCGCGTAGATGTCGCTGTAGAGCATTTGCGAGTCATAGAACCATGCGCTGGTGAAACCGAAGTCCTCGGCCACCGTCATGTCTTTCCATGAATCGATATGCGCGGGCATGTTAAGTCCGAATTTCATAAACGGAATTAGTAATTGATTGGAGCCAGCACCTCAAACGGAAAATCGATCCCCTCAGTTCGTGCGCGGCGCCGGTTCCTATCCTTGGACCTCGCTGCTTTTAGGAAGCGACACGCCTTAGAAGCTTGGCTTGGTCGGAAACGGTGTCAGTTGCAGTTCATGCGTCCAGCACGACCGATCTTGGGTATGCAAGTAATAGAATGCCTCTGCAATCTTGACTGGATCCATCACGATCTCAGGCCGCTTCTGAGCAATTGGCAGTGCCCGAGTGCCGGGCGAGTCGATCAGACCGTCGATCACCACATTGGCCACGTGCACGCCGTGCTCGGAGTACTCCTCAGTGAGTACTTGCGCGAGTGTACGCATCATCACCCTCGGGTAATAAAGCGATTGTCCAGTCATTCGCTTCCGCCCGCGTAGTGAGTTCGCATTGTTTGAGAAAAAGAAGGACCCGCGACCATTGATCCGCATTGCCGGCAAGATCTCCTTGGCGATGAGAAAGGGGCCTCGGCTCGAGATATGCTGTGCCGTGTCGAACATCTCAACCGGAATGTGTTCGAGCAACTCTTTCTCGGGCGGAAGTTCGCGACCCTCCATGTACCCCGCGTTATAGACCACAACCTCGGGATCACCAGCCGCGCGGCGGATCGTTGCGAACGCCGTCGAAATCGATTCCTGGCTGACCAGGTCCAGCTCGACAATCATACATTCGCCGTTCTGCCCCCGAATTGCCTCCGCTAGTGGGGCCGCATTGTCTCTGTTGCGCGTTGTCACCACGACAAAGAAACCTTCCTGAGCGAACTTCTGAGCAATCGCGCCTCCAACACCCCAGCGCGCGCCCGCCGGCAACTCCGTGTCCTCCAGCGCCTTGCCATGCACCAGTAACGTATTGCGCCCGTCCGATTGCCACTTCGAAGTGGCGCCAATAACGATCGCTACTTGCTTGTTTTTCGAGTTCGCGTTTTGCTTTTGACTCATTGGCAAACCTTCCTCCGGCGGCGCATTCGGTGATCGAGGATCCCTCGGCCCGGGAGATTCCATCCGGGCCGCGCTGATGCCTATCGACTACTGGAAATATTGCAGGAGCATACTCCCCGATGAGCGAGCAGATCACGCCCTTTCGTATCGATATAAAAGATGACCAACTCGAGGATCTCAAGCGGCGTCTGCGGGCGACGCGATGGCCGGAGCCTGAATGCGTTGATGATTGGACGCAGGGACTGCCGCTCGGCTATGCGCAGGAGGTCGCGTCGCACTGGCTCGAGAAATACGACTGGCAGGTGCGAGTCGCGGCTGAATCAGTTCCCGCAGTTCAAGACTGCGATCGACGGTCTCGGCATCCATTTTATCCACGTCAGATCGCCTCATCCTGACGCGACGCCGCTGATCATGACTCATGGCTGGCCCGGTTCGATCGTCGAGTTTCACAAGGTTATCGAGCCACTCACGAACCCTACTGCGCATGGCGGCGACGCCGCCGACGCGTTCCATGTCGTCTGTCCGTCGCTGCCGGGTTATGGATTTTCGGATAAGCCGGCGCGTTCTGGATGGAATGTGCAGCGGATCGTGAAAGCCTGGTCTGAGCTATGCCCCGCCTGGGTTACAAAGGGTACGCCGCACAAGGCGGAGATTGGGGCGCTGCCGTCACGACCTGTATCGGCTTGCAGGATACCGTCAATTGTCTCGGGATCCACGTGAATATGCCGCTCATTTTGCACGTACTCGTCAGGCTCGATCCGAAGAGTAACGACCTCTCGGAAGCCGAAAAATCCGCTCTAGCCGGTGCCCAATACTACAACGACTGGGACTCCGGCTACTCGAAGCAACAGAGTACGCGGCCACAGACGGTGGGTTACGGCCTTACCGATTCTCCCGTCGGTCAAATGGCCTGGATTCTCGAGAAGTTCTGGGCGTGGACCGAGTGCGGAGGCCATCCGGAGAACGTCCTGACCCGCGACGAACTACTCGACAACGTGATGCTTTATTGGCTAACGGGTAGCGCGGCGTCTTCGGCACGGCTCTACTGGGAGAGCTTCAGAACGATCCCAACCGACCCGGTTACCATACCCGCGGGATGCTCGATCTTTCCCAAGGAGATTTTCCGCTCGTCGCGCAGATGGGCGGAGCAGCGCTACACCAAACTGGCCTACTTCAACGAGCTCCAGAAGGGCGGACATTTTGCGGCATTTGAGCAGCCGGAGATTTTCGTACGAGAGGTCCGCGCTTGTTTCCGTCAAATTCGGCAGCTCGCGAAATAGATTCTCGGCGCGACGTTAGCGTCGCGTCAAACAGTAATTTCGCGCCGCCGCAATTTCTAGATCTGCTCGTCGCTCAGTTTCAGCAGTGAGAAGCTTCCACACTAATGTTGCAAAGATAGCGGCGGGCGTTTCTCAACGGGGCAGGCCGAGGTCGCGCTCCTCTGCGAGCTTGATAAACGCGTCCGCATCTTCTTGCAGAAGCAATCTTTCCGCGACCAGGCGCTCCGATGCCTCCCGGACCAGCTCGATGTATCGGCTGTGCGTACAGTAGCGCTCTTCCAGCGAGAGCCGCGGATCGCCCGACACGACACGCTGGTCCTTACTCCGCGCAAAAGGAATGAACGATCCCATCGCGGAGCATTCATCTTTTGGCGCCCGAGCCAGCAGATTCCATCCGGTATAGGTGCCGATCGGGACCGCGATATCGGGCAGCTTGATTCCGGCGATATCGATACCATCCTGGTCCGTTTTCGGCACTAACGTCGCATAAGCGCGGCCGGTCGGAACCGGGGGTAGGCAGCTGATAATGCCTCTCTCGAACTCCGGACCATAATCGAAGAGTTCGCGGACGTTCGCCGCGCCGCTGTAATTGACCCCCGGAATCGTCGGGAAACCTACCGCCACCTGTGACGACGGCGCCACGAGAGTCCCGTCGCTCAGCCGTGGCACATTGCTCGGCGGCGGTTCTTTGCCCGCGACGACCCAATCGATCATCGCCGTGAGCAAGGCACGCAACGCCGGGCCCGGGCTGAGAGGATTCTGGAGTTGCTCACAAAAGCCGCGGCCTTTTCCGGCCGCGTGCGGAACGCTGGATAGCAGATAGAAGCGCACGTTGGTTGGATCGTCGAGATCCCGCGACCCATTAGGCGTCGTGGTCGAGAGCGAAGCGTTCTTGAACCACCAGCTATTGGAGTCGTTAATCTCCATAATCTTCGGCGTCGTGCCTGAGGCGTCGCATCGCGCGAGCACGCTGTCTGTCTTCCCCGTGATTGGATCGGTGAGACGCGAGTAGGCGAAGGGAAAGACCTGTTCGGGATAGACGTGGCTCAGACGGTTGAACGCCGTACGATTCGGTTGGCCGAAGCGGTGATTGAAAAACCCGCCTCCCGAGCCGTTGATATAGGGCATCATGCCATCGAAGACCCGCCGTCCATTCTCGTCCTGGTTGAAGCCCAGATAGAGAAACGGTCGATGGAACCGGCCTGATTGCGACAGTCCGGTCGCGATCGCCCATTGGATCGTGTCTGCGAGCGGATTCGCCGTTCCATCCGCGTCAATTGCCGAATGGCGAACGAAAGAAGCGAAATCGCGCACCGCCGCGAACCCAATGCCGATTACCTTTGGATTTGTCGCAGGATAAATGAATTGGTAGAGCATCCCCGGCTCGAATGACTTCTTGCCGGCCGGGCTTAGCGCAATCGTCGACCTATTGATGTATTCCCATTGTTCGGCAGGCACGACAGTCGGCGGATCCTCGCGATACCTGCGCACCGTCAGTGTCGCCTCGGCCTTATCCATCGTTGCTGCCGGGTAAGTCAGCGGCCAGTTCAGCATTTCCGCGGTGGGCGACGGATTTTGCGGCATGTCGGCCATGATCTCTTCCAGCGCCGTTGCGACGATCGGCTTACCGCCAATCTCGGCGACCGGCACGGTCAAAGTCATCCGGCCACCTCCCGGAGGCGCCGTCGCATCCCATCCGGTCCAGACGATCGTGTTGCCCTGACGCATGAGCAATCCGGTTCCCGCGTCGTCCGGCCCACACGGATCGTTATTGGGCAGATAACGTCCGGGGGCTTGGAAGGGAAAGCTCAGCGGCAGATACGTCATCTTGTTGCCGCGATTCGTTACGTCGAACACCATCACCTTGTTGCCACGCGACGGGCGGACCGGTCGCAAAATATAGAAGTCGACCGCGTATTCGACCATTCCGCGGGCGTCGCGCGGCGCGAGTGTTAGATCCGTGATGACGGCGTTTAGCGGATTGGCTGGATCCAGCTCGCCGAAGGCTCGGCCCTGGATTTTCTCGTAGCTGCCAACATTGCCAAACGAAGTGCCGCCAAAGGCGATCGTTGGGGCCTCATTGAAAGTGAGTCGCGTGATCATAAAACGCACCATCGCGCGTCAACCGCGGGTTTGCAAACCGCCCATTGGCCGATCGTTGCGCCTCGAATGTAAAGAAAAGCCCCTCCTGCTGAAACTATTTGTGAGACGCGACGCTAGCGCGCTGAGGGCAGTCGCCGAACTTCCTCCCAGTGGATAATCTGTCGCGCGCGCAGATCGGAAATCTGATCCTCGGCATAACCCAGTTCCCGCATGAGGCTCACAGTGTGCTCGCCCGGAAATGAGCCGTGATCGAAGCGTCCCGGAGCGTCAGAGAAACTGAGGATCGAGCCGTGGCGCAGATATCTCCCGAAGCGTGGACTGTCGGCCTCTGCCACCATCCGGTTTAGGGCCGATTGCGGATGATCCTCAAGAAAGCTACCGACATCGCCGTCGGCGCGCACACACGCGACTCCCGTGTTCGTCAGGAGCTGCTCCCATTCGCTAGCCGTCCGCGAAGCGAAGACTTTGCTGATTTCGCCGACGAGTTCTTTGTCATGTTCCGCGCGCACGGCGGAACTCGAAAATCGGGAGTCCGCCGTGAGTTCCGGACGGCTTACTGCGAGACAGAATTTTCTCCATTCACGGTCAAAGGGGCACGCGAGGAAGACCCAACCCTCACTTGCCGGGTACAGTCGATAAAGCGCGTGGAGTCCATAGCATTGCTCGTCAGGTAAAACAGCCGGTGGGCGTCCGGGATAATCATATGCTTCGTCGGCGTTGGCCCAGGCGTTGCCCTGCAGCATCGTAACTTCGATCGCCTGTCCACGACCGGTGCGAGTGCGCGCAAGCAAGGCCAGCATGATACTCGTCGCGACCGCCTGTGAGGTATTGGGATCGGGATTGGCCTCGTTGGCTCTCATCAACAGTCGGGATGTTTCTTTAATTTCATCTAGGGTCATCGGCTGATCTGGCGATGGAGGATTCGCCTTTCCCGCCTGGCGAAGAGCCCCACCGAATAGAGCGCCGGGGATTGGATGAGCACCCGGTCGCCGATGGTGGGGACCAGTGGCGCCGTACGCGCCGACGTAGAGATGGATTAATCGCGGATTGATCTGGCGGCAGGTATCCCAGTCGATGCGCAGCCGCTCAGGGACGCCAGGACGAAAATTGTGGAGCAGAACGTCGGCGCGCGCGACCAATTGATGAAGAATTTGCTGGCCTTCCGCGCTCTGAAGATTGATCTGAATGGCTTCCTTGCCAGCGTAATTTTTCAGGTTGATCAGCGCCATTCCACCGGTGCTAATCGTCTGCTCGCGTTCGGGTGTTGCGTCAACTTTGATGACCCGAGCGCCCATGTCCGCCAGCATCGCTGCGCCGTACGGTCCGGCAATCACCATCGAAAGATCCAAAATCGTGATGCCATCGAGCGGCGGCTTGCGCGCAGCCTGACTAGCCACGTTCCTGAGCTCGATGCGAGGTTCGCTTGGCGGGGATTCGAGGCGGCGCAAAATCTCGGCGGTGTGTTGTCCAAGCTCCGGGGCCGGACTCCTGACCTCACCCGGCGTCTCACCCAGACGGGCTAGCGGGCCAAGCATTTTGAGCGTTCCGACCCGTGGATCGGTTATCTCAACGGGGTGATGATTGTGCGTGAATTGCTCGTGCTTCATCCCGTCAGTCGCATACCGGAACGGCTCGGCCGCGATATTGCCGTCGGCGATGTAAAGCTGCATCCACTCGTCGAGCGTCCGCTCCTGCATCTTGGTCAGGATCAAATCGCGCAGCGCCTCGCGTCCTTCAGCGTTCATCACGGGCGCATTCTTGAACAACTCTTCTTCGAGCACCCATCCGAGGCCGATGGCTTTCAGGTAGGCACGAAACAGGCGGTCCATCAGGTTGGCGTGTTGTAACCACTGTCCGTCTTTCGTTCGCACCGGGATGTATTGGAGCATCGGCAGGCGCAACATCGCCCCCAAAATGTCGGGCGGAAAAGACTTCGGGTCCAGTCGGGAGAACTGGCGCAGCGTCAGCCCCGCGAGGTCATAAGGGATCATCCCCTGCAGAATGCTGGTTTGGACCCATTGGCCGCGACCGCTGGTGCTACGGGCAAGCAAGGCCGCGAGGATTCCGCGGACGGCGGCCTGACTGGCAGCCCACGAACCGACTTGCACGGCAGAGTAAGCGGGACCGACACGATTGAGTTGTCCTTCGAAGCTTGCCATCCGGCCAGACTTCGCGGCGATAACGCCCTCGTAGCCAGGGACCTGACTAAGCGGACCCTGCTGGCCCCATCCGCTGATCGACGCATAAACGAGACTCGGATTGATCGCCGCTAGGGTCGCGTAATCTATCCCGAGGCGCGCTGCAAGGCCGGGGCGGAAAGACTCCAGTACGATGTCGGCTTGCTCAGCCAGTCGATGTACCGCGGAGAGCCCGTCGGAGGTCTTCAGATCCACGACCGCCGACTTCTTGCCGCGGTTCCACGCGAGCCACGCTGGATGGGTCCGAAAAGGGTCGCCGGCGGGAGGCTCGATTTTGATGACATCGGCGCCAAAATCGGCGAAAACCGCAGTCGCCAGGCCGCCCGCCATACCCCAACTGAAGTCCAAAACAACAAGTCCGCTACACGGTCCGGCCATCTGCTGCCCTCCTTTGAAAACGCGACGCTTCAGGCAGTAGCGTTCGGCCAGTGCAGGATTTCGCGGACAGAGCGACCGAGAACCCACTCTTTATCGTTGTCCGACAACAAATCTGAACATCGTATGCAGAAGAGCGATTCGCCGTATGTGTGATTATCCGTCGTGACTGTAAAATCGCTCGCCCACATCAGACGCTTGACGCCGAAAGCATCAATAACTCGGCGCAGTTGCGTTAGCAGATCGCGATACGGAAAAGGCTCCCTCGAAAGGCGCGGGGCGTGTCCCCATTTGACTGCAACGTTAGGATATTTCGCGTACGTCAGGAGCTGTTCGATAGTCGACTCGAGTTGGCCGGGTAGCGCAGCGCGATCGACTCCCATCCCGACGTGATCAATGATGAACTGAATCTTGTCGTACGACCGGACATAGCTTGTCAGAGTCTCATGCTGATCACCCGGATAGATCATCACGGGGACTCCATGTTTGCTGGCGGCGGCAAGGACTCGCCCGTGTCCCGCCTCGCGCATGACTTTGAAGTCGAGTCCGGAAGCGATACGCGCGCACAGACAGTTTCGCGCCTTGCGCACCTGTCCCATCAAGCCGTCGATCTCGGGGTCACTTGGATCGAAGCGGACGACGTAGGCAAAGCGTTCCGGGAAGCGCTTCACCGCCTCTTCGGCGAAAGGATATGAGTAGCGGTTAATACCGCTTTCGAGTTTTTGTCGTGTTGGCGGCCAGTCATCGAGAACAGCAGCATTCACCCCGAGCGCGTCCATGATCGCGACCGCCTGCTCGAGCCCCCGATGAGTGGCATGGATTTGCGCGTCGACAATTTCCATCGAAGTGTTTCCTCTCTCCCGAAACTCAACATCTGATTAGTCAGATATGACGGCGCAAATTGTCAAGTGCACACCGCAGCCGCGGGCGGACGGTCGATGAAAGCGCGAGTCCGGCGTGCTGTGCTGTCAACCGTTTTGCTTGTGAGGTCTGACCAACCTTTGCAAGGATTAGCGACAGATCTGTTTCGGTTGCATTCTCGGGAGGAGTTGCGATGAATCAGCGGACAGTAAACTTTTTCAGTGAAGAAACGCGGATGGAGGGCGATCTGTTTCTTCCCTCCGACCTCAAAGCTAATGAACGAAGACCTGGTGTCGTGCTGTGTCACGGATTCACTGGGGTGCGTTCATTGATTCTCGGCGACTACGCGAAGATTTTCGCCGAGGCCGGTTTCGTCGCACTGACCTTCGACTACCGTGGTTACGGCGGCAGCGAGGGGATCCGACGGCGTCTGATCCCAATGGAACAAATCGACGATATCCGGAATGCCATCAGCTTCTTCACAACACTGCCTGAAGTTGATCCGGATCGGATCGGCCTGTGGGGCACAAGCTTCGGCGGCGCGAACGCCCCTTATACTGCCGCGGTGGACACCCGGATCAAGGCGGTTGTCGGGCAAGTTGGCTTCGGCGACGGCGAGCGTTTCCTGCTCGACACCCGCCGTTTCGGCGAAAGAGCCGATCTGCTGAAGAAGGTTGAAGAGGATCGCCGCCGTCGCGCGGTCGAGGGCACGGGCAGCCGTCTAAGTCCGCTGGACGCCCTCAACAGTGCGCAGACCAACGCGTTCCTTGGAGACTCACTCAAGAATGTGGCGCCCTCTCGTATCGACATTTCCTGGGAGACGATCGAAAAGACCCTCGAATACAAGCCTATCGAGGTGATCGATCGGATCGCTCCGCGCGCGCTGCTCCTGATCGGCGCACGCGACGACGATCTGTGCAAAATAGAAGGCTACGAGAAGCTCTACGATCGCGCTCGCGAACCCAAGAAGTTGGTCGTTCTACCGATTACGCATTACGAAATATACGGCGGCAAATGGTTGGAAGAGTCGTCGCGTCTTGCCGTCGAGTGGTTCAACCGATTCCTCAAATAGTGCGGCAGGTTGAGAAAATGAAGACATTGGAAGAGCTGGCGCAGGAAACCGCGGATCGGAAGAAATCAAAGAATTGACCGCCAAATGCGCCTATTAGATGGCGCTGGGCGAGGGTCCCAAGTTGCACGGTTTTTCACCGACGATGGTGTTAGCAATCCATGCAGAAGAATGAATTCATCAAATCTCATGGACTTAGCAACAACTATATCGTTCTTAAAAGCTGATTCTTGTGCGGTTGCGCTGGGGTCGTTCCACTACGTCGAGGGCGAGTTGCTCTTCTTGAGTTCTGGCGACCGCCCGCCGCAAGCGTTCCCGGTCGTCAGTATAGATGCGGGCGTCGAGGCGAGCTCTGGAAATCGCGACATAACACATCCGGTCGTTGACCAGCTGGGCGCTGCGGCTCGAATCGATATTGACCAGAACGCGGTCCACGGTC
>DATJRJ010000048.1:0-3146 GCA_035504735.1 Binataceae bacterium (SeqCode) | reverse complement strand
GCCCATCGCCTTGATCGCGGCGTCTTTGGGCGTCAGCCCCTGTTCGATGTAATGGGAGGCGTTCTCGACGATCACGATGGCGTCGTCGACCACGATTCCGATCGCAAGGATCAGCGCGAACAGCGTCATCAGGTTGACGGTAAAACCGAGCAGGGCCATGGCCGCGAAGGCGCCGATGATCGTTACCGGTACGGTGGTAGCCGGCACCAGGATGGCGCGGTAGTTCTGCAGGAACAGCATGATCACGATCAGCACCAGCACTCCGGCCTCGATCAGCGTTTCGTAAACAGCATGGATGGACTGGTTGATAAACAAAGTAGTGTCGTAGATAGAAGTATATTTCAGACCAACCGGGAATTTGGCGCTCATCTGTTTCATCAGCGCGCGGGTATCGCGCGCGACTTGGATCGCGTTGGCGCCCGGCAAGGCATAAATCGCTATATGGGCGGTGCGCTTGCCGTTAAGTCCGGAGAAGACCGTGAAAACCTGCTGGCTCATCTCCACGCGCGCGACATCCTTGACGCGCACCACGGCCGCGCTCGGAGCTGCTTCGATCGACGATTCGGTTTGCGTGGCGAGGCTTTGCGGCGGGTTGGTCTTTATAATGATATTCTCGAACTGGCTCACGTCGGAGAGCCGGCCGAGCGTATTGACGGTGAACTGAAAAAGCTGATCAGAGGACACCGGAGGCCCGCCGAGCTGACCTGATGCGACCTGCACATTCTGATGTTTCACCGCGCGCTGAACGTCGAGCGCGGTTAATCCAAAACTTTGCAGTTTCCCTGGATCGAGCCAGACCCGCATGCTGTACGGTCCGGCCCCCAGCACCGTAACCTGGCCGACGCCGGGCAGACGCGCGATCGGATTCTGGAGATTGATGATCGCGTAATTGCTGAGGAAGGTCTCATTGAAATGGTTGTCGTCAGAATAGAGACTTTCGATCAGCAAGATGTTGGTGCTGACCTTGCGCACATTGACGCCTTGTAACCGAACCGCCTCAGGCAACTGCGGCAGCGCGGTGTTCACCGCGTTCTGGACCAGGGCGAGCGAGCTGTTAAGGTCGGTGCCGACCGCGAAGGTGATAGTCAGCGTGTAGGTGCCGTCGCTGCCGCTGGTGGATTGCATATAGATCGAGTTCTGGACGCCGTTGACGGCCTGTTCGATCGGGATGCCGACCGTGTTGGCAACCACTTCCGCGCTGGCGCCCGCGTAGCTGCTGCTTACCTGGATGGTGGGCGGAACGATCTGCGGATATTGCGCGATCGGCAAATTATAGAGGCAGACCACGCCCAGCAGGATTGTCACGATCGCGATGACGTTGGCGAAAATCGGCCGTTCGATGAAAAACCGTGAGACCATCCTAGTCGGCGATTTTTTCCGCCGCCGACGGTTGCGCCGGCGATGAAGCGATTCCCTTGCGCCGCCGCATCCATTCGCTGAAATTTTCCATCACCACGTAGAACACTCCCACGAACGGGATCGCGAGCAGCGTCGACGCGATCATTCCGCCGAAGACCACCGTACCCAGCGCCTGCTGGCTGGCGGCGCCGGCGCCCGTCGCCGTCATCAACGGCACCACGCCCAGGATGAACGCGATCGAGGTCATCAAGATGGGCCGGAAGCGCCGGCGCGTCGCCTCGATCGCTGCATCAACCGCGCTCATGCCCTCGGCCTTCAGTTCGCGTGAGAATTCGACGATCAGGATGGCGTTCTTGGCCGCGAGTGCGATCATCAGAACCAGCCCGATCTGGGTGTAAAGATCGGCGGCGAAACGGCGAACGATCAAGGCGAGAATTACTCCGACCAGCGCCATCGGCACCGTCAGCACCACCGCCGCCGGATCGGTCCAGCTCTCGTACTGTGCCGCGAGCACCAGGAACACCAGCGTGATCGAAAGCGCAAAGATGAAGTACGCCTGGTTCCCGAGCAGCTTCTCCTGATAGGAAAGCCCGGTCCAGTCGTAATCCATTCCCTGCGGCAAGTCCGCCTGTGCGACCTGCTCCATCGCGGCGAGCGCCTCGCCCGAGCTGTAACCGGGCGCCGGGTCGCCGATAATCGGGACCGAGGGATAGAGGTTGTAGCGGGTCAGCAACTCGGAGCCGAGCACGCGATGGACATCGAGCAGCGCACCGAGCGGCACCATCTGTCCGTCCCGGTTGGCGACGTAAAGGTTGGCGATATCGCGCAACCTGCGCCGATAGGCGGCGTCGGCCTGCATCCTCACCTGGAAGCTCTGGTTGAACTTGTTGAACAAGTTGATGTAGGTCGAACCCAGGTAAGTTTGCAGGGTCTCGAAAATGTCGTTGATCGTAACGCCGAGCGATTCCGCCATCGTGCGATTGATCTCAAGCTCGAGCTGCGGGCTGTCGGCGCTGAAAGTCGTAGCGACATCGTGCAATGCCGGCTGCGCATTGGCCTGCAACAGGAGCCGCTGAGCGGCCGTCTGCAGTTCATGCAGACCAAGGGCGCCGCGATCCTCGATCATCATCTCGAAGCCGCCCGCCTGTCCGAGTCCCGGGATGGGCGGCGGGATTAGCACCGAAAATTCCGCCATCCGCAGTGCTCCCAGTTTCGCGCTGAGGTCCGCGACGATGTGCTTTTGATCGAGCGGCGCCGGCCGCTTGCTCCAGTCGTTGTACATCACGTACTCGGTCACCACGTTGGAGAGATTCGCGGAGTCGAGCGCTGAGAATCCTCCACTCGTTACCCATCCCTTGACGCCCGCTTCATGCCGCAGCACGCGATCGATCGCGGCCGCGAGCTCGCGCACCCGCGGCTGCGAAGCGCCTTCGGGCAGCCGTCCGACGACCAGGCAGTAGCCTTGATCCTCGACCGGCAGAAACGCCGTCGCATGTCTCGAAAAGGCCAGCCCCGCGATCGCGACGATCACCAGGAATATGCCGGCCATCGCGCCAGGGCGATGGGCCATCAGACTGACGAGACGGACGTAATGATGTTCGAGCAAGCCGTAGAGGTGATTAAAGCCGCGGTAGAAACGATTGGGCTGATAATCCTTGGCGCGCGCGCGCAGATAGAGCGCGCATTGCGTGGGCTTGAGCGTCAAGGCGTTGATCGCGCTGATCACCGCAGTCGCCGCGATTACCAGCGCGAACTGCCGGAACATCTGGCCGGTGATGCCGGGCAGG
>DATJRJ010000047.1:0-3590 GCA_035504735.1 Binataceae bacterium (SeqCode) | reverse complement strand
GTGACCGCGGTCGCCTTGGGAAAGCATCCGTTCGAACTGACGCTTCATCATGGCGGCACGATCGGAGCCGAGGCGCTGATAATCGCGACCGGCGCATCAGCCAAATTATTGAACATTGAATCGGAGAAACGGCTGATGGGTTACGGCGTCAGCGCGTGTGCGACCTGCGACGCATTCTTTTTCAAGGACAAAGACGCGCTGGTCGTGGGCGGGGGCGATACAGCGATGGAAGAAGCCACCTTCCTCACCAAGTTCTGCCGCAAGGTCGATATCGTGCATCGCCGCGACCATCTTCGTGCGTCGAAGATCATGCAGGATCGCGCGCGCAAAAATCCCAAGATCGGTTTCATCTGGGATTCGGTGGTTGACGAGATCTATGGGCAGCCTGACAAAATCGGCGTCACCGGCGCGCGCCTTAAAAACGTCAAGACCGGCGCCATCACCGAGGTCAAGACCGACGCGGTGTTCATGGCGATCGGGCACAAGCCCAACACCGACCTTTTCAAGGGCCAGCTCGAGATGGACGAGTTCGGCTACCTCGTAGTGCTGGCGGGTTCGACCTATACCAACGTCGAGGGCGTTTTCGCCGCCGGCGACGTTGCCGATCGCGTCTACCGCCAGGCAGTGAGCGCAGCGGGCACCGGATGCATGGCGGCGATCGACGCCGAGCGCTGGCTCGAATCGCGAGAGTAAATCGACGCGGTTTGAGTCGCAGCCACGCGGCTCGCCCTCTGGAACGTACGTGGCAGACGAGCGTTCGCTACTTTCTCTGCTTGCCGTCGGCGATCACATCGGTTAGTGCATTCGAGCGATGCTCGAAACCGAGTTTTTGATCTGGCTGCACTTGCTCGCGATGGCGGCTTATCTCGGCGTTCAATGCGCGCTGATCTATATGCTGCTGCCGGCGGCGGAGCAGATCGCGGACGAGCCGACGCGGCGCGCGGCGCTTATCCAGGGCTTCAAATTTTACAATCCATTTTCTATCGCCGTTCTCGGCGTGCTGGTGATCACTGGCGCCATCCGCCTCACCGATCTCAAGGCCTCGATGAGAACGGATTATTTCAACCGGATCGGGCCGACGCTCTCGCTCAAGCTGCTGTTGGCCTTTCTGCTGATATTTCTGCAGACCTACCTGACGTTCGGCTTGGCCTTTCGAATTGGACGCCAGGAGGAAGTCGCCGCACACGGCGACGGACCGGCATTCACGGTCGAGCAGGTGAATCGAATACTAAAACGGATTCGCTCGATCGCCTGGGTGACGATTCTTTTGACCGCAGCGATCATCTTCGTCGCGATGAAGATGGCGCAAGCAGCCGAAATGCTTGGCCCGATCAGCTAGCGAATCGCGGCGTAGAACCGTGACGAGGGTGTCGGCCCTGAATGGTCAAACTGCGTGTTAGCTGAGGGGCTCGCGATTTGAACCGGTTTACTCTGAAAGCGCACCACTGAGCGGCCGAGATCGGGCGGCGTTAATACGACGATATACGCGACGAACAGCGCCCACAGTGCGACCACCCATACGACTTTTTCGAACTTGTCGGCGGCAGAGGGAGGTCTCGAAGTGTCCGGCTCGGGACGCGGCACCAAATGGAGCTGATGCCGGCGGCGAGCTAAAAGAACTGAGCGCGAGCGCACTGCCCTCGCGGCTTCGTTCAAGACGATCACTCGTCCCATCTCTGGTCCCCCAGCAAAACTTCACAGCAAGCGGCGCTTGATGGCTCCCAGCCGCAATCTCACACAATCAGTCTACAACTTATACGCACCGCGATCGACGTGAAATTCTGCTAAAGATCGCCACAAGTCTAAAAGGCTTCGCGATGGCGCCGTCAGACGGCGTTGGCGGCGTATTCTTGTGTCTTCAAAGGTGAAGATAGTCGGCGTCTGCACCGCGTAAGCACGGGGTCCGCCTTGTGTTTAGCTCCGTTAGGCTTGATTCCGCTTAGACAATCGCGGAAGTTGCCCTCATGGACGAACCACCTCGTCCCCCTGAAAACCAGATCGCCGTCGATGGGTCCACGCCCACAGCGGTCTTGTCCACGCCTGAGCCGGTGCGCGCTCCTACATTCGGCGCTCAAGCGGTCGAGCTAGCCACCTTCGCCATCGCTGTAATCGGAGCGCTCTCTCTCGGTCTCGGCATCACCGACTATTTAGGAGATCATCTCGAAGTGCTGGCGTACCTAGTTGCTTACGCCGGCTTCCGCGTGGCGCAACTCGTGATGACCTCGCAGCCCAGCGCTATCGTAGACCTGGTCAAGGTATGTTCCGGTCCGCTGGGCGACTTGCCAGTGCTGCTGCTGTTCGCCGCGTCGCCTTTCGAGCGCACTTATTTCTACGCCACCAGCGGCGATATACCGGTATGGGTCGCCGCGATCGGTTTGCTGATGGGTTTGGTCGGCTTTTGGACCGCTTTGGTCGCGCAGATTCAGATCGACCGCGCGGCGGAATCGGGGCAACCTGCGAGAGGTCCGCTTCTCGTACGCAGAGGACTTTTTCGCTACGTCCGGCATCCGAGCTACGCCGGTCAATCGCTGGCCTGGATGGGATGGCCGCTGATTTATGGCGCCCCGTTTACCGCGATAGCGATGCTCTTGAGTGGCGCGCTGATCTTGCGCCGCCAAATTCGTGAGGAAGAGCTGATGATGCTCGAGCGGTTTGGCGAGCAGTACGCCTCGTACACACACGAAACCGACCGCTTGATCCCGGGCATCTGGTAGGATTCTATTCGAAGCGGATCGCGCGTACCGCTCGTGCCGCGCGAAGCAAATTCCGCACGGCACGCGTCCGCAAGCGAATTCACTGGCGCCAAGCGCCCGAAGGCTCGCTGAGCATGCCCATGACCGATCTCGCTGCCCTGGCCAATCGGTTCAAGCCACCGCCGACCGAGCGGTCGCTGCGCGATAATTTTTCCGCCAATTATGTGATTTGGATTTTTCTGCTCGCCGCCGACAACTTCATCAACAACAACGACCTGCTGTGGGCATCCGCGTTGACCTATACCGCAATCCTCTCGATCGTGCCGGTGCTGGCGCTGGCGCTCTCGGTGGTGAAACGATTCGTCGGTCTCGATCAAATCGAGCCGCTAATTACCCACTACATCGCGCTCGATTCGCCGATCATCGCGAACAAGCTGATGTATCTGATCAGCAACGCCAATACGGCCGCGCTTGGGACGCTCGGAGCAGCGACGCTGCTGATAACCGATATCGCGACCCTCGGAACGATCGAGCGCGCGTTCAACCATATCTGGAAAGTGCCGCGCGGGCGCAGTTACGTGCGCAAGTTCACCGATTATTTGAGCGTAACCTTCACCGTCCCGGTGCTGTTGACGGTGGCGCTGGGTCTGAGCGCGTCGTTCGCGCAGTATTCGCCGATACATGGTCTGAGTTCGGTGCTGCCGTTCATGCTGGTATGGCCGGGGTTCCTGTTTCTGTTCATGTTTTTTCCCTACACCGACGTGCAATGGGAGCCGGCGCTGATCGGTTCCTTCGTAGCGGCGGCGCTCTGGCAATTGGCCCAGTGGGGATACGTGCATTTCCAGGTCGAAGTGTCGCACTCCAAGGCGGTGTATGGCACGCTCGCGATGATTCCGG
>DATJRJ010000046.1:0-22115 GCA_035504735.1 Binataceae bacterium (SeqCode) | reverse complement strand
GAAGCCGTTCAATTCGCGTGTCGATCGCCATCAGCATATCGGCCAAGGCTTCATCGGTACCGAGCCGTTCGCGCGGCTGATCAACGATGCGCGTTTTGCGGGCGTCCCGATGTGCCTGGAGACCGAACCGGGCGAGGAAATGAAGGACATCGCCGCCGACCTCGCCATGCTGCGCAGTCTGCTGAAAGCCGCCTGAGCGATGGCGAAGAGAATTCTCACCGGCGACCGCCCGACCGGCCCGCTCCATCTCGGACATTACGTGGGCTCGCTGCAAAACCGCGTCCGGCTGCAACACGAATACGACACCTATGTTCTGATCGCCGACGTCCAGGCGCTGACCGATAACTTCGAGCATCCGGAGCGCCTCGAAGCCAACATCATGCAGGTCGCGCTGGATTACCTCGCGGTCGGGATCGATCCCGAGAAGACCAAGATCGTCGTGCAATCGATGGTTCCAGAGCTGACCGAGCTGGCGACCTATTTCATGAACCTGGTGACGGTCGCAACGCTGGAGCGCAATCCCACGGTCAAAGAGGAAATCAAGCAGCGCAATTTCACCCGCGGCGTGCCGGTCGGTTTCTGGTCTTACCCAATCTCGCAGGCCGCCGATATTACGATCTTCAAGGCCGACCTGGTGCCGGTCGGCGAGGATCAGCTCCCGATGATCGAGCAGGCGCGCGAAATCGTGCGGCGCTTCAATTCGTTGTACGCGCCGGTGCTGGTGGAACCCGCACCGCGTCTAGGCACCGTTGCGCGGCTGCCGGGCACCGACGGCGGCGCCAAGATGTCGAAGTCGCTCGACAACTGTATCTACCTGGGCGACTCATCGGAGCAGGTGCGCAAACGCGTAATGTCGATGTACACCGATCCCAACCGCATCCGGCCCACCGATCCGGGTCGGGTCGAGGGTAATCCGGTGTTCACATATCACGACGTGTTTAATCCGAATAAGGCCGAGGTCGAGGAGCTGAAGGAGCGCTACCGCCAGGGCTCGGTGGGCGACGTCGAGGTCAAGGAAAAATTGTTTCACGCGCTCGAGCAGACTCTCGAGCCGATTCGCGAGGCGAGAAATCGCTTCGCCGCCAAACCAGAGATCGTGCGCGAGATTATACTTGACGGGACGCGTCGAGGCCGCGAAGTCGCGCAGGCAACGATGAGCCAGGTGCGCGACTCGATGCGCCTCAGCTACCGGTTCGGGCCGGAGACCATCAGGACCGCAGCGGCGGAATTATCCAGCCGGGCGCACGACTGGAAGAGCGCGAACGGCGACGACAGCATCATGGTGTGCTCGCGATGCGGGCTGACGCGATCGATACGCGACGGCAGAGTGCGCGTGTTCCGCATCAAGAAGGGCGCGTTCCATCAGATCGATTCATTCGCGGTCGAGAGCGTGGCGGTCGACGAGCGGATCGCGAAATCGAATCCCTGCCAGCCGCCCAAGCGGTCGATCAATTTCGAGGAGATCAGAGAGCTCGCGCTGAACCGCTCCACCGACCTGCTCTAAGGTCATACTCAGAAGGTCTTGGCGACGCGCCGGCGGGTTCTCATTCTGAGCGTAGCGAAGAATCCCGGAAACCCTAGACGGACGATCAGTACGCCTTCGCGAAGTATGCGCGTTCATTCGCGGATTCGCCGCAGACAATGCAGCGGCCGACCTCGACCTTCTGATCAAGCGGGATGGCGCGGCAGGTAGCGCGCGTCTCCTCGCGAATCTTTGTTTCGCATTCCGCTTTGCCGCACCAGTAGATATCCGCGAGGCCGCCGCCGCCCTCGCCTTCCATCTGCACACGCAGCGCCGCGTAATCGATGAACTGGCGCGTATTCGCAACCATCGAATCGCGCGCCTGCTTGAGCAGGTTGCGCTGGATTTCATCGAGCAGCGCCGAGGCGCGCTCGGCAACCGCGCCGATCGCCAACCTGCTTTTCCCCGCTGGGCCCAAGATGTCGCGGCGCGCCGCAACCACCTCACCGGCAGCGACATCGCGCGGCCCGATCTCGATCCGCAGCGGCACCCCGCGCATCTCCCAATCGTTGAACTTGAAGCCCGGCGTGACGCCCTCGCGTTCGTCGACCCGCACGCGCAGGTCGGCGGCCTTGAGCGCCTGAAAGACGTTGGCCGCAGCCTGCAGGACCTGGTCGCGCTCTTCGGGCTTGCGCCAGATTGGAACGATCGCGATCTGCGTCGATGCCACTTCCGGCGGCAGCCGCAGCCCCTGATCGTCGCCGTGGACCATCACCAGCGCGCCGAGTAGTCGCGTCGAGACGCCCCAGCTCGTCTGCCATGCGAACTGCATCTGGTTCTGCTCGTCGAGGAAACGAATCTCGAAGGCCTTGGCGAAGTTCTGTCCGAGAAAGTGCGAGGTCCCGCATTGCAGCGCGCGCCCATCGCCCATCAGCCCCTCGACGGTGTAGGTTTCCTCGGCGCCAGGAAAACGCTCGGCCGCGCTCTTGCGTCCGAACACCAACGGTACGGCGAGCCCTTCCTCGATAAACGTGCGATAGACCTCGAGCATCGTGAGGGTCTCGCGCTCGGCCTCTGCGCGAGTCGCATGCGCGGTGTGTCCCTCCTGCCACAGAAACTCGGTGGTACGGAGAAAGAGCCGGGTGCGCATCTCCCATCGCACCACGTTGCACCACTGATTGAGCATCAGCGGCAGATCGCGATGCGAATGAATCCACTGCGCGAACATGTGATTGATGATGGTCTCTGAGGTCGGCCGGACGATTAGCGGCTCCTCGAGCTCCTTGCCGCCGCCGTGCGTGACTACCGCAACCTCGGGCGCGAAGCCCTCAACATGCTGGGCCTCCTTTTGCAGGAAGCTCTGCGGGATGAAGAGCGGGAAGTAGGCGTTGCGGGCGCCGGTGCGCTTGATGCGGCGATCGAGCTCGTCGCGCAGCGCCTCCCAGATCGCGAAGCCGTCGGGCCGAAACACGATACATCCGCGCACCGGCGAATAGTCGGCGAGCTCGGCACGCAGAATGATGTCGTTGTACCAGCCGGCGAAATCCTCGCTGCGCGGGGTTACTTTTTTTTCGTTTTGCTTGTCAGCCATCCGGGTATCCCGTCACTATTGGACGCGGGCCGCGAGCGGTTTGATTATCAATAAGGATAGCCCCGCGGCGACGCAACCGACAGGAGAGGAATCAATGAAACTTCGCGTGACGCTGATCGCCGCGGTTATCTATGGCTTGGCAGCATTACCATGGTTGCCCGCCTATGCGCAGGAGACGGCGAATTCGGCCCCGTCCACGCCGGCTCCGCAAGCGGCTCCCAACGCGGGCGCCGCCCCGGCCATCCGCACCATCGAGGTCCGCGGCCATGGCGAGGCGCACGCCACGCCCGACCTGGCATTCCTGAACCTCGCCATCGAGACCCACGCCGTGACCGCCGAGGATTGCGCTAATCTCAATGCCAACCTCGCGCAAAAAGTCGTCAAGGCGCTGGAAGGCGGGCTCCAGGGCAAGGGCCGCGTGTGGACCGGCGGTTATTCGCTCTTTCCGGAGTATGGCGATCAGAGCGACCAAAAGAAGCCGGTGATCGTCGGCTACCGCGCCGAGAACTCGATCACCGTGCAGACCGGCGCGATCGATCTGCTCGGCAGCCTGATCGATACCGCGATTGCGGCCGGCGCCAACCGTATTAACTTTCTTAACTTCGCCCTCCAGGATGACAGCCGGGCGCGCGGCGAAGCGATTACCAAGGCCTCGAAGGACGCCCAGGCGCAGGCCCAGGCGCTGGCCGCGGCGCTCGGCGTCAAGCTCCTGGAGATCGTGCGCGCCTCGACGGTCGCCGAGCCCCGGCCGATTGAGCCGCAGCCGCGGATGATGGCGATGGCAGCATCGGTCAGCATGCCCACGCCCGTCCAACCCAACGAAATCACGGTGCCGGCGACGGTTTCGCTGGTCTATCAGATTGAGTAGCTTCGTGACCGGCTATCTGATCGTTCCGGCGATTGCGCCGCTCGGAACTGTGCCCTCATTGTGAAAGCGAAGCGCTTCTCCTCGCTTGAGGCCTGGCTCGAATACCGTGCGGCGCTCGGCCGCGTTGCGTCGCCGTCCCCCGAAGAGCGAGCGACACTGGCCGAAATCGAACAGATACTCGGGATTCTCACCCCCGATGAACGCGCAAGCCTCGACGATCCCACTACCAGCGCTGCCGCGCGCCGCGCCGAACGCGCCCGTCGCAAGCTGGCGCGTGAACTCGCCGCTCGCGGCTTGCTCGAGGATTAGGGCGGCACGGCAATGCTTGCGTATATCTCGCGGCGCATCGTCTTCGGCGCAGTGGTGCTGCTCGGTACTTCGCTCATCACGTTTCTGATTGCCTTCGTGATTCCTGCCGACCCTGCCGTCGCGATGGCGGGTGCGAAGGCCGATCCGCAGACGCTGGCTACGATTCGCCATGAACTAGGCCTCGATCAACCGCTCTACGTGCAGTACGGTCGCTATCTCGACCGCGCGCTCCACGGCGACCTCGGCCGCTCCTACATCCGCCGCCAGAGCGTCACAGAGCTGATCGCGAGCCGCTTTCCTGCCACCGCGATTCTCGCCGTCTCGGCGATGGTGCTCTCGCTGCTGCTGGGCGTAATCATGGGCCTAATCGCGGCGGCCTGGCGCGAACGCGCGATCGACAACCTGCTGCTGTTCATCTCGCTGGGCCTGATCTCGATACCGGTATTCTGGCTCGGCACGATGCTGTTGATCGTGGGCGGACTCTACCTGCGGGATTTTCCGCTCGGCGGCTTCAGCGGCATCAAGAGCCTCGTGCTGCCGACGATCACACTGGCGCTGGGCTCGGCCGGCTACTACTCGCGCATCCTGCACACCAACCTAATCGAGGTGATGGGTCAGGATTACATCCGCACGGCGCGCGGCAAGGGGCTCTCGCCGGCGCGCACGATGCTCAAGCATGGGATGTCCAACGCGATGCTGCCGTTGGTGACGCTAGCGGGCCTCGATCTCGCCGGGCTGCTCTCCGGCGTGGTGCTCACCGAGACGGTTTTCGATTGGCCGGGCATCGGCCGGCTGGCCTTCGAGGCGATCTTCAATCTCGACATCCCGCTGGTGATGGGCACCGTGCTGTTCGCGGCTTTTCTGATCGTGGTCGCGAACCTCGCCGTCGACCTGCTGTATCTATGGCTCGACCCGCGAATCCGGCTCGAGCAGGCGCCGTGAAAGCTCGGCGCGTCAACCTGATGGAGCTCGCGGGTGCGCTGATGGTCGCCGCTCTGATCGCAGTGGCGCTGCTGGCGCCGCTGATCGCGCCGCACGATCCGACCCGCGCCGTCGCGCCGACTTACGGCAATCCGGGCAAGCCGTCGGCGGCTTTTCCGCTCGGCACCGACGAGCTCGGCCGCGACGTGCTCTCGCGCATCATCTACGGCGCGCGCATCTCACTGACGGTCGGCATCGCAGCGGTCGCCGTGACGCTCGCGATCGGCGTGACAATCGGACTCAGCTCGGGGTTCTTCGGCGGCGCGGTCGATTTCATTCTGATGCGTTTCACCGACATGATGCTGACGCTGCCGGGTCTGCTGCTGGCGATGGCGCTGGTGATGGTACTCGGTCCGAGCCTGTGGACGATCCTGCTGGTAATCGGCCTGGTCTCATGGACGCAGATCGCGCGCGTGGTGCGGGCCGAAACGCTCTCGCTCAGCCAGCGCGATTTCGTCATCGCGGCACGGGCACTCGGCGCCCCCTCACGCCGCCTGATCGTGCGCCATCTGCTGCCCAATGTGATGCCGATCATCGTTGTGATGGCCGCGCTCGGGACCTCGGGCACGCTTCTGCTCGATGCGGGCCTGAGCTTTCTCGGCCTCGGCGTGCCACCGCCGACGCCGAGCTGGGGCCGGATGATCGAAGAGGCGACGATCTACTTTCGCACCGCGCCCTGGCTCGCGACTTTTCCGGGTCTCGCGATCTTTTATGCAGTCCTGAGCTTCAACCTGCTGGGCTACGGATACCTTCGCCGGCGCCAGAAATGAGCGGCTGAAATGTGGCGGGCGCGCAAAATTCTCGTGACGATTTGTTTCTTGCTGCTCGCCGCATGCCAGGGCGGCGCGGGTGCTCCTGAGTTTCCGCCGGGTGCAAGGATTCTGCGGATGGCCGAGATCAACGATGTGCCGACCCTCGATCCCGCGGCCGGCTACGATACCGTGTCGTGGGAATTCGAGCAGATGATCTTCTCGACCCTGGTGCGCTATGGCGACACCGACGTGAAGCTCCATCCGGATGCGGCGCTCGCGTGGGAGGTCTCGCCCGACGCGACCGGCTTCACTTTCCATCTCCGTCATGACGTCCGCTTCACGAGCGGCCGCGCGGTGACGAGCGCCGATTTCCGCTACGCCATCGAACGCGTGCTCGATCCCCGTACCAGCTCCAAGGGCATGGAATATTTCCGTTCAATCGTGGGCGCTCCGGAGTTCACCGCCGGCCGCACGGCCCACCTGAGCGGCATCGAGACTCCCGATCCGTGGACCATCCGCTTCCATCTCACTGCGCCCGATCCGATTTTCGTCGACAAGCTCGCGATGCCGTTCGCGTCAGCCGTGCCGCGCGAGGCGGTCGAGCGCTGGGGCGAGGACTTCTCGCGCCATCCGGTCGGCAGCGGTCCGTTTATGCTCAGGCAATGGATCGGCGGGCAGCGAATCGTGATCGTCAGGAACCCCGATTATTTTGTCCACGGCCTGCCGAAGCTCGATGCGGTGGTCGATCTGCTCGGCGTCAGCGCCGAGCTTGAATGGCTCAAGTTCGAGGCCGCCGAAATCGATATTTCGGCGATCCCGACTGCCGAGTTCGCCTACGTGATGCACACCCCGTCGCTCAAGCGCCTGACCACTCACCAGGTCACGGTCGCCACCGACTACCTCGGGATGAATTGCCAGATGGCGCCGTTCACCGACGAGCGCGTGCGGCAGGCCTTCAATTATGCGATCGACAAGCAAAAGCTGATCGCGCTCCTGAACGGGCGTGGCGTGGTGGCACGCGGCGTGATGCCGCCGACGCTACCCGGCTACAATCCCGATTTGAAGGGCTATCCTTACGATCCTGATCGCGCGCGCCGACTGCTGGCCGCCGCCGGGGTGAGCCGCGGTCTTGCGCCGAAGCTGTGGCTGGTCGCCGATCAGACCGAGTTGATGGTTGGTCAATCGATCCAGCAGGATCTGGCGCTGGTAGGTGTGAATCTGTCACTCAAACCAATCGCTCTGGCGCCGCTGCTCGAGGCGGTGCGCCAACCGCAAACGGTGCCGTTCATGGTCTTCGGCTGGGAGGCGGACTTCCCCGATCCGTCGAATTTTCTCGACGTGCTCTTCTCCCGCAGCCAATGGGGCGACAACAACGACACCTTCTATTCCAATCCGGAGATCGACGCGCTCTTACGGGAAGCCGCGCCGGTCACCGACCTGCGCCGGCGCTACGCGCTCTACCAGCAGGCGGAAAAGCTGATCGTCGCTGACGCGCCGTGGGTATTTCTCTATAATCCGGTCGCGTACATAATCCATCAGCCCTGGGTCCATGATTTCGTGCTAAATCCGATGCGTCCGACGCGGCTCGAAAAAGTCTGGGTCGAGCCGCATCGATAACACCGCCATGCCGGCCGCATTAAAACCCGCACCGCCGCCTTACCTGCGCGCCGCGCTGCGCCATCTGCGCCGCGCCGATCCGGTTCTGGCGGAGCTGATCGGACAGATTGGACGCTACCGGATGGTGCGGCGGCCGGAACGCTTCGAGTCCCTGGTGCGCTCGATTATCTTTCAGCAACTCGCCGGCCGCGCCGCTCAGACGATCTACGATCGATTCGCGAAGTTTTTCCCCGGTCCGCGTTTCCCGACCCCGCTCCAGGTGCTCGCCGCCGAGCAGGACGCCCTGCGCAGCGTCGGGCTCTCGCGCCAGAAGCTGCTCTATATCCTCGACCTCGCGCGTCACGTCGCCGACGACCGGCTCAACTTTCGCCGCTTCGCGCGCATGGATGACGAGGAGATAATTATCGACCTGACGCGCGTGATGGGGATCGGCCGCTGGACCGCCGAGATGTTCCTGATGTTCAACCTGGGGCGACCCGACGTGCTGCCGGTCGGCGATCTCGGCGTCCGCAACGCCGTCTTCAAGGCCTATCGGTTGAAGCAGCCGCCGACGCCGGTTGAACTCCGCGAGTTGGGCGAGCGCTGGCGTCCATATCGCTCGGTCGCAGTCTGGTATCTATGGCAAAGCACGCGGCTGATACTGCCCGACGGGAAACCGACGCCGACGCCGCGACCAATCAAGCGCCGCAAAAGGACGCCGCCGCCGAGCTGAGCGGGGAAACTGCAGGCCTTATCAGTTATCGCGTTTGTCGGCGATCCGCGCGAGCGCCTCAGCCGCGGTATAGCGCACTTCAGGGGCCGGGTTCTGCACCAGGTTGAGGAGCACCGGAATCGAGTCCGGTCGCCCAATACGGCCCAGTGACCAGGCTATCTGCGCGAGATCCATCGGATCTGTGGTCCGCCCGATCGCATCACTCAGCAACCCGATCTCGGCTTCGCCGCCGTCGCGGCCGATCACTTCGTAAGCCGTAAGCCGCACCTGCGGCTCATCGCAGGCGAGGGCACGCAGCAGCAACGGCCGCCCGACGGTGAAATCCAGATGGTCGAGCATGGCTAGCACATCTTGGCGCCGCCTCTGATCGCCGAGCGCAGCCATCAACATCGGCAAGCCCTCATCGTTGCCGAAATGAGTCAGCGCCACTGCCGCCGCGATCCGCAACTGATCGGCGGCCTGATTGTTCGAGACGGTCTCCTTGAGTAACCCGACCGTGGTCGGATCGTGCGCGTCGCCCAGCGCCAGAGTCGCCTCCGCGGCAACTTCCATATCGCCGCTGCCCAGTCCTTCCTCCAACGTGTCGGTCATGCCGAGCGAGCGGTCGCCCAGGAGGATCATCGAGTGTGCAGCTTCGGTTCGCACCATCGGATCGATCGACTTTACGAGCAGCACGTGAAGATACGGAAGCGCATCGCGATCACCCATCCGGCCCAGCCCGTTGACGGCCCAGAAGACACCGGCCGAGTGCGGGTCGGTGGCCGCCTCGATCAGGATCGGCATCACCGCCGGGGCTTTGACTTCTGCCAGCGCATGCAGCGCGATCGCCTGGCTGACCGAACCGCTCAGGCGGTAAAAGCGCTCGAGGATCGACAGCGCCTCGGGGTTCCCGGCCTCGGCCAAACCTTCGACCGCGGCTTTCTGGATCAGCAGATTGGGCGAATCCAGCGCCGCGGCGATAATCGGGCGCCCGCTCCAGTCGTCATAGGCGGCCAGCGAGGTTGCCGCGTAGCAGCGTTCATATGGATCGGGATCGTTGAGTGCCTGATGCAGCACGGTCAGGGAAAAATCGCGCAGCGCGGCGGCGCCTGACGGCGAGTCGAAACGATATTCCGATTTGAGCAGGCGAACAGCGCCAGCGAGCTTGCCGGCGCCCACCAAGCCACCGATCGTGCCCATCCCCGATTCCACTACGATACGGGCCGGCGCGATTTGCGCCCCGAACAGGATCGCCGCCGCCAGCCCCCCAGTAATCAATGCCTTGAGCCCTTTTGTCACAAATTGTTCCCTTGACAGTCTGTCCAGGGAATCGAGGAGTCCAAATCGATCTTTAACCCGCCCCCTTTTCGGAACGGAATCACGCGTGCGTGCTGATTGCCCACAACTCCTGATCCCCGGTGATGCGCAATCCTTCGGAAAACAGCAAGAGCCGTACCCACGCGATCGAAGTTGTTCTTTAAGCAGAAATCTAGGACTTTGATGCGTCGCAGGATGCTTTAATGTTTCGCATCATGCGAAAGCAGTCGCGTTCTGCTCTTATGCTGGCCGCTCGCTGACCATGCGATAGTCACGTGCCGTCTTTTTGGTCAGCCGCATTGGCGACCAAAAAAGAATTCGGCTGAGGGTAGGGAGTACCGCTCGAGGAGTTTCCACGACCAATCGCTCCGCCTATATCCTTCGACTCCGCCTCGCGATACTCGGGCCTCGCTCAGGATGACGGAAGCGGAGCCGGTGAATGACCGTTCATCGCGAAAATGGCATGATCGCGTGGCGATGGCCCGTGCGGCGCAAATCAACTGAATGCCCCCAACCGAAAATGAATTCGTCGCGCGAATACTCGAGGCCCAGCGCGCGAAAGATAGTATCGCGGTGCTCGGAATCGACCCGCAGCTCGATTCGCCTAACGTGCGAGGTGTGCCGGACGACTATACGCTCACGCGCTTCTGCTGCGAGATTATCGAGGCCTGCGCGCGGCACGTGATCGCGGTCAAGCCACAGCTTGCGTATTTCGAGGCCCGCGGATTGGCCGGGATGGCGGCGTTAGCCGAGGTAATCGCGACCGCGCGGCGGTGCGGGCTGATCACGATCGCCGATGCCAAGCGGGGCGATATCGGCGCGACCTCGGAAGCCTATGCGGACGCCTTTTTGGGCGGCGGCGAGTTCGGATGCGACGCGGTTACGGTCAATCCCTATCTTGGCAGCGACGCGATCGTGCCATTTCTAAGCCGGGTGCGTGCCGGACGGGGATTGTTCGTGCTGGTGAAGACCTCGAACCCCTCCTCGGGTGAGTTCCAGGACCTCGAAGTTGCAGGCGGCGGCGCGCTCTGGGAACGGATTGCTGAGCGGGTCAACGGATGGGGGGCGGAGTTTGTCGCGGCAGGCGGGCTCACCCCGGTCGGAGCGGTGGTCGGGGCGACTTATCCGGACCATGCGCGGCGCGCGCGAGCCGTGATGCCACGCTCGATAATCCTGGTACCGGGGTACGGAACGCAGGGGGCCGGCGCGGACGACGCGGTGGCGGCGGCACGCGCGGACGGAGGAGGGATAATCGTCAATGCGAGCCGCAGTC
The DNA here is from genome assembly GCA_035504735.1 of Binataceae bacterium (SeqCode). Taxonomy (GTDB): domain Bacteria; phylum Desulfobacterota; class Binatia; order Binatales; family Binataceae; genus JAJPIG01. The sequence goes on along the minus strand of DATJRJ010000046.1, from coordinate 11,254 downwards.
TGATGTACGCATATCGGGGCGCGGCGGAGCTATCGGTCGGGATGGCGGCGGCGCAGGCGGCCGAGTTGATGCGCCTGGCGCTGAAGGCTGCGCTTATGCGCGGAACAAAGACGATTTGAGGATGGCTGGGGAAAAGCCCGATTGGACGATTACGCCCGCATCATTTCGGCTTCATCGGCTGATAGCGTAGCCCATACCTCGCGATCGATGGCGCGATAACGCTCGAGTGCCAGCTCGGCGGTGCGCTCATCGCCGGCGGCCCGTGCCTGCATCCGCATCTCGCGTTCGATCCATGCCAGATGCCAAGCCTCGTCCTCGGTGACGGATTTGAGGACCTCGCGGGTGGCCTCGTCGACATTGGGCATCGCGGCATGGGCCTGATAGCGATTTTGCGCCCGTTCCTCGACCACTACCGTTAGCGCGAGCAGCTCGACTATGGTCTTCGGCACCCCGGTACGCAGGCCGAGGCGGCGCTGGTAGCCGTCGTCAATCAGGACCGGTGCGCCGCCGAGATCGGCGATACGCTTGGTCCAGAGCCATGCGTGGCGAGTCTCGTCGGCCAGATGGCGCGACATTTTGAGCTGTGCCTCGCCGCTCTTGAGCCGGCCTAGCAGGTTGAACAGGAGACGAGCGCCGCGCAATTCGGCGTCGCGGTAAAAGCTGAAAATCAGGATTTGCTTGTCCGTGGCGGACGTTCCATTAGTATTCATACCATTAGCACTCATAACTCTATTCCCCCGCTGTTTCCCTGATTTACCGAGTTGACCCTATTCCCACGTTCGTGAAGATAGCTCAGTAAAGATAGGTGATGTGATGGACAATAACGCCACGCAGTTAAATGTTTACTATTTGATTACGTTCGGCTGGTCAAGCTAAGTTCCCCAACCGGCCGACGCCGCCATCGAGAAAATGCCTACGCCAGACGCCTATTGGCTCGCATTGCGCCGCGTACGTGGAATCGGGCCGCGAATCTCGCACCTCCTGCTGGAGGCGTTCGGAACGCCCGAGCGTATCTTCACGCTCGACGAAAAGGAACTGGCCGGCGCCGGCATCCCGCGCTCGACGGCCCGTAGTCTCCGCGAGTTCCACGATTTCGATGCGCTCGAGCGCGAACTATGCGAGCTGCCGCGGATCGGCGCCCGGCTGATACGATGGACCGACCCCGAGTACCCAACCAATCTTCGCGAGATCGCCGATCCGCCGCCCTATCTGTTCATCCAAGGCCGTCTGGGCACCGAGGAGAAGCAATATCTCGCGGTGGTCGGCGCGCGTGCAGCCAGCGACGCCGGCCGTCATATGGCGCGTCGGCTGGGTCTCGAATTGGCCGCCAAGGGTTTCATCGTTGTAAGCGGACTCGCCCGTGGGATCGATACCGAGGCTCATCAGGGCGCGCTCGATGCCGGCGGAGGTACGGTAGCCGTCCTGGGATGCGGTATCGACGTTATCTACCCGGCGGAAAACCGTAAGCTCGCCCAATCGATCGTCGAGAGTGGCGGCGCTTTGATAAGCGAGCTGCCGGTGGGAACGCCGCCAATCGCGGAGAATTTTCCGGGCCGGAATCGGATTCTTTCCGGGCTCAGCCTCGGGGTGGTGGTGGTCGAGGCCGCGGAACGCAGCGGCTCGTTGATCACAGCCCGAACCGCGCTCGATCAGAATCGCCAGGTCTTCGCCGTCCCCGGCAGCCCGGTCTCGGGTCGCAGCCGGGGCAGTAATCGCCTCCTCAAGGAAGGGGCGCGGCTGGTAGAATGTGTCGAGGACGTGATCGAGGAACTCGCCCCGCAACTGGCGAGCCTGACGCGGCGTCCATATGGCGATCGTTCGCAGCGATCCGAGGCGATCGCGCCGGATATGGAAGGATCAGCCCCCATTGTGGTCACTTCTTTAAGCGATGGAGAATCTTTCGACGCTAAAAGATTGCTAGATTGTCTTAGAGATGCTGGTAGCTTGCACGTTGATTCCATTATTGAGCTTTCCGGGCTGAAGGCACAGACTGTGCTTACATTATTGATGGACCTCGAGCTGCGCGGAATCATCGTTCAGCAGCCGGGGAAGCTTTTCTCGCTTTCGTAGCTCAGGCAGGATAGCCACGGACTGAGGGGTTGCGCAGGAGGCTTAGAGGCGTGAGCAAGAACCTAGTGATCGTCGAATCGCCGGCCAAGGCGAACACTATCAAGCGCTATCTCGGCGCCGATTTCCAGGTGACCGCCTCGGTCGGTCACATTGTCGATCTCCCAAAAAGCAAGCTCGGGGTCGATATCGAGCACAATTTTCGCCCCGATTACCAGGTCATCGCCGGCAAGGCCAAGGTCCTCGAGCAGATTCGCACTGCCGCCAAGGACAAATCCCAGGTCTATCTCGCCACCGACCCGGATCGCGAGGGCGAGGCGATCGCATGGCATATTGCCGCCGAGCTCGGGAAGATCAAGGGCGAGGTTCATCGTATCCTGCTCCATGAAATCACGCCGGCCGCAGTGCGCGAGGCGCTTTCCCATCCGGGCGACCTCGATCAGAAACTCTTCGAGGCCCAGCAGGCGCGCCGCGTACTCGATCGCCTGGTCGGCTACCAGATTTCGCCGCTGTTGTGGGACAAGGTCAAGCGCGGAATCAGCGCCGGACGGGTTCAATCGGTGGCACTGCGGATAATCGTCGAGCGCGAGAAGGAGCGCGAGGCCTTTCGCGCCGAGGAGTATTGGACCCTCGACGCGCAGCTCGAAGCCGCCAATCCGCCGCCCTTCAAGGCTCGCCTTTACAGCCATCAGGGCAACCGGATCGATAACAAGGCCTACAAGCTGCCCGAAGCCGAGGCCCGCGCGATTATCGCAGCCTGCGAGGGTGCCCGTTTCAAGGTCGTCAGCATCGAGAAGCGCGAGGTCCGCCGCAATCCGGCGCCACCATTTATCACCTCGCGCTTGCAGCAGGAGGCGGCGCGCAAGCTCTACTACTCGCCCTCACGTACCATGAAGATCGCGCAACGCCTCTACGAGGGCGTCGACCTGGGCGACCAGGGCGCGGTCGGCCTTATCACCTATATGCGTACCGATTCGCCGCGCGTCTCCGACCAGGCGCTGGCTGCCGTCCGTGACTATATCGGTAACCGCTACGGCGCCAATTATCTGCCCGATAAGCCCAACTTTTATCGCTCGGGCAAGTCGGCCCAGGAAGCCCACGAGGCCATCCGTCCGACCGCGCTCGAACGCGACCCCGAATCGCTCTCGCATTATCTCGACAAGGACGCGCTCGCGCTCTACACGCTCATCTACAACCGCTTCGTCTCGAGCCAGATGAACCCGGCGGTTTACGATCGCACCACGGTCGATATCGAGTCGGGCGCCGCGGTCTTCCGCGCCACCGGCCAGGTCACCAAGTTCGACGGTTTTATGCGGGTCTATACCGAAGGCCGTGACGACAACGGGGCCGAGGACGAAAACGGCGAGGCGACGCTGCCGCAAATGAGCGAGGGCGAGATGCTGAAGCTGCTCGGCTTCATCCCCGAACAGCATTTCACGCAGCCGCCGCCGCGTTTCAGCCAGGCGACGCTGATCAAGGAGCTCGAGGACAAAGGTATAGGACGGCCGTCGACCTACGCCGCGATCATGACCAGCATCCTGAATCGCGAGTACGTCGAGGAGGACGAGAGCAAGCGCCTGCGCCCGACCTCCTTGGGCCGGGTGGTCAGCGACCTGCTGGTGCAGGCCTTCCCCGATATTATCGAAGTCGGCTTCACGGCCTCGATGGAAGAAGAGCTCGATCATATCGAGGATGGCAGCGAGAACTGGGTCAAGGCACTCAAGCGCTTTTACGGCCCGTTCGGGAAGCGTCTGTCCGAGGCCTCCAAGAAGATGCCGCAGGTGAAGCGCAAGGGTCTGCCGACCGAGCTCAAGTGCGACGTCGACGGCGCCACGATGGTTATCAAATGGGGCCGCAACGGCGAGTTCCTGGCCTGCTCGCGCTATCCCAAGTGTACCAACACCAAAGAGTTCGGCCGCGACGAGCAGGGTAATATCGTGATTCGCGAATCGATCGCGCCCGAGGCGACCGATACCAACTGCGAGAAATGCGGCAAGCCGATGGTGCGGCGGCGCTCGCGCTTCGGCGAATTCCTGGGATGCTCGGGATATCCGGATTGCGACGGCATCAAACGGCTGCAGGCCGATCCGGTCAAGACGGGAGTGCGATGCCCCGATTGCAAGGAAGGCGAGATTCTGGAACGTCGCAGCCGCCGCGGCAAGATTTTCTTCGGATGCGATCGCTATCCGAAGTGTAAATTCGCCTCATGGGACAAGCCGCTCGCGCAGCCTTGCCCGAATTGCGGCTCGCCCTACCTGGTCGAAAAGACCACCAAGCGCCTCGGCACCCGCTGGCTGTGTCCTAAGAAAGAAGAATGCGGCTACACGACGACTCCGCCTGAGCCTGCCGCAGCTTCCGCCGAGGCAACTCCACCCGCGCCATAATGCTGCTCCGATAACGGGTTTGCTCCGTCATTTCGAGCGAAGGTGAGGGCGAAGTCGAGAAATCTACGCGAAGCGATTTTCCTTCTCGAGAAGGAATCCATCGCTCCGCGTAGATCCCTCGACTTCGCTGCGCTCCGACGACAAACGTGCGAGCAGCCTCCGCGCAGGATGCCGAACGGCGCTGCTCAGGTGCGGAGTAATCCGCCGACATTGCCGGATGCTGCAGGCCGGCCGGGGAAGACTCGATCGATTTGCGCCGCACCCAGCCCGAGATGGGACTCCAGCACCATCGTGATCGGCTCGCGAAAATCGGTGGTGACGGCGAGGTCGCGCTCCTGGTAGAGGCTCGCGACCGCCAGCCCCGGCCATCGCCCGTAAATCTTTCCGCCGCGCACCGGGCCGCCCATCACCCACATTACGTTAGCATGGCCGTGATCGGTACCGCCGTTGCCGTTCTGATGCACGGTGCGTCCGAACTCCGAAATCACCAGCACAACCGTATCCGACCATGCCGGTCCGAGCGCGTTGCGAAAATCTGCCACGCCTTGTGCGAGCGGTTGCAGATGATTTGCGAGTTGACCGCGGGCCGCACCTTGATTGACGTGCGTATCCCATCCGCCGAGCGCCAGAAACGCGAGCCGGATACTGGGATCCCGCCGGATTAGATGCGCCAGGCGCGCCGCGTCGCCGCTGAGACCAGCCGGCCCGGGTGCGCCGCCGCTGGCGGCCGCCATGTCCGCTTCGAGCTCGGTCATCAGCTTGGCGCGCGCCATCCGACCCTCCCGATAGGCGCGACTGAGCGCATCGTCGCCGGTATAGAGCCGATCGAAGGCGGTTTCGATAATCGGCCGGTCCAGCGGCATCGGACGCACCGCCGCCCGCCCCAACGGCAGATTAGCCACCGCCATCTTGCCTGATAGGATTCGCGGCACCGTCGGTCCGAGGCTCAGTGCCTCGGTCGGCTGATGGGCCCCCGGCATCGTGGCCAGCACCCGGTTCATCCAGCCGTCGGCGGTGCGTTTGACACCGGGCGTGCCGCTTTCCATGTAATCCTGCGCGTCGAAATGCGAGCGCGTCGGATCGGGCGAGCCGCAGGCATGCACGAACGCCAGCGAGCCTTCGTGCCACAGCGGCGCGATCGGCGTGAGCGCGGGGTGGAGCCCGAAGAAGCCGTCGAGATTGACGACTGCTCCATCGCTACCGGCGCGCGGAATCGCGATCGTCGGGCGATTGTCGTAGTAGGCGGACTCGCCGTATGGGACGACCACGTTGAGTCCGTCCACGGCGCCGCGCAGGAAGACGACGACCAGGCGGTGCTGATTTCCATCGTCAGCGATCGCGCGCGCGGCCCATCCCGCCGGCCCGATCGATACCAGGCCGGCCGCACCCAGGATCGCGGCGCGGCGCAGAAACTCCCGCCGGCTGACGGTCGTCGCCTCCGGGTTGCACGCATCTTCTTTTCGATGAGCCATCGATTGTGCTCCGTCTTCCTGCGTCGTTCGTCTTTGGCGTATGCCTCGTTCTAGCGCATCATGAATTCCGGGCTGCCCAGGATCATTGACGCACGCAACTGCGGCGGCGCCGCCAGGACTGCCGACACGGTTTGACTCGATAAGTTGTCGCCGAGCGAGGCCGCGATCCGCGAGGCATCCGGAATCGTTCTTTTCGCATCTATATCGGGTATTTCGCCTGATCGCGGGGTCAGTGTGGCTTTCCGAAAGAATCCCGCAGCACCGCCGCCGCCCTCATCGGCGATCTCCTCGAAGTCGGGCGCTTCCAGCGGCATATGACCCGATCCCAGCGCCGTCGCGAAACTCAACCGCATCATCATCCCGTCCGGGTTCAGCCACGCCTCCTCGGTTTGGCTGTATCCATCGGGCGTCTCATGGCCGTACAGCGGCATTCCCATCTGCTGCATCCAGCCCGCGAGCGGGCGGAAATTCGTCACTTCAATGCCGCTGAGGCGCACCGCCGAAAGCACGTACTCATAGGGCGTCTTGAACTTGCTTGCGCGTGAACGCTGGTCCCAGAACTCGGGGCTGGTGAAGAGGGTGGCCAGCACTTCGCGTATATGGCCATCGGTTTCCAGATAGCGGCGCGCCATCCGATCGACGAGCGGCCCGGGCGGCGCGTCGGCGACGAAATATTGCGCGAGTTGAGAGCTCAGATGACGCGCGGTTGCGGGATGACTCGCGAGCATATCGAGCGCCAGCTCACCGGCGCCGATTCCCGCGCCCTCGATCTGTTTGCCCATGAAAACCTGGGCACCGAAATCATGGCGCCGCGGATCGAAGAAAAATCCGTTGGCGTCGGTCTCGGCGCCTTGGGCAAACAGCCGACGCCGCTGCCACGGCCGGAACACGTCGCGCCGCACCAGGCCCCACCCGGTCAGGAGATGCGCCAGCGCGATTACGTCACGCTGCGTATAGCCGCCGTTGACGCCGAGCGTATGCAGTTCCATCAGCTCGCGCGCGTAGTTCTCGTTGATCCCGCCGAAGCGCGGATTTTTAACCGCCGCGCCGGGCATCGTGTTCTGCCAGTTGTCGAGGTAGAAGAGCATCGCCGGATGCTTGGCGGTGGCGCCCAGCAGGTCGCGAAAACGGCCCATCGCATGCGGCCGAATCGCCTCCTGCTCGTAGGCGCCGGTCCAGATCAGATCGAGTCCCTTGCCGACGAAAACGTTGAAATGATTAAACCAGAAGGCGGTCATCACCTCCTGGAGCTGGCGCGGCCCATCGAGCGCGCGCAAAATCCGCGCCTTGATAGCCTCCATCACCACGATTCGAGCCTGCTGGCGAATCTGCTTGCGCGCCGCCGGGTCGCCCTTGGGCAGCTCCATTAAAGGCTGGCGAAACTGCAAGAAAAGCTCGACCGGCGTCAGCTTGAGCGTCGGGAGCGAGTCGATGCGCGCCGTCAAATCGGGCGGAATCGGGATCGATTCAGGGTCGAGCTGCTCATGGAGATAGCGTTCGGCGCCGATCGCGCGCACCCGATCGAGGTCGCCAGGGCGCGGTCCGAAAGCGGCCCGGTTGAGCGCGTGGAGCGGGCGTTCCGAGGCCGCCATATTGCCGATGCGAAACATTCCCCCCTTTATACGACAGCCGCTTCGGTTTCGTTTACATCACGATTTTAGATGACTAATAACCCCTCAGTCGACGTAGGGTAGCCTAAGCGTGCGGAGGACGGCGCAAGATCCCCCACTTCGCTCAGGATGACGGAGAAGGTTGCTGAAGGCCCGAAAGCTGATTTCTAACGGGCGAGCGTTTCGAGGCCCGAGTTGTAGCGCAGTGGCAGGCATCCAGCTCTGCGCCATTATCGAAATCCGACCCGATCCTACGTCTGGCGGCGCGAACCGGGGCCGCTTTGGTGCGCCAGATGGGGTACTGCGTGCTGCGGGTTCGATGGCACCACGAGCGTCGAACGCTCCTGCCCGGAACGGATTTGCTCGCGTGCCATCAGGTAGTGAAAGGCGTAGTCCGGGTCACCGCCGGAATCTACCCACAGAGCGACGTCATCGAGAAATGGGTCACGCTCCGAGGTTGCCTCGCGGCGGAAAATGTAAGCTACCACGGAGCGCTGCCGCTCGGTCTCGATACGCTTGAAAGCGAGGTCTGCGGCCTGATTCCGCATCAGTGCGGCATTAGCCAGCGTTAGTTGTACCTGCGCGTCGCTCACGCGCTTCTGCGTACCAGCAGTCTCAAATCCGCTGACGCCGGTTCCGATCGTGCCGGCCAGACCGCTGGCACCTTCCATCGCGGCAGTGCCCGCCGCGGTGCAACCAGAAAGGGTAATCGCCAGACAAATGAGCGGAAGAAGTCCCGGATTGGTAAGAAAATGCGGCCGACTCACGTCTTGTGCCCTCCATCAACCGGCGCCGTGGGCGCTTCAGCTCGACCGGTTTGAGATTAGCGGACTTCGACTCGGCATGATGTTGCGACTGCGTGCGCCATATCACTCAGTAATCATCTTGGCAGCCCTAGAGACGGTGGCTGCACGCGCTCCGTTTACGACCCTCGCCAATTCAGGTCGTTGCGTCTCAATATACCCGACCCTTGACGCTAGAGGAGCACGGCGCTAGCCCTAAGCATCATGAGGATTGCCGCCGGATAGCGCAGATGCCGATAACCCTCTGAGAGCAATTTCGACATGGACGAGCACGACGACCGCCGGTCTATCTCGGAACACGATTGGCATTCTCGCCAGTACGTAGATGACTGGATTCAACGATTTGCGATCGAGGACGAGGAGCGGCGTGGGCAGCTGCGAGAGGCGTTGTCATCTATCCCGTTCAGCATCGATGGCGAGCTACGGGTGCTGGACGTGGGTTCAGGTTATGGTCTGTTTGCGGACGAAGTCTTGAAACGCTTTCCGCGAGCGCGCGTGACGTTGCTCGATTACTCCGTGCCGATGTTCGAGCAGGTGCGACGCCGGCTGGCAGCCTATCGAGAAAGGCTCGACGAGCGCGTCGGTGATCTTTCCGATTCCGCGTGGGCGCAAGCAATCGGTCAGAATTTCGATCTCGCCGTATCGGCGCTCGTCATCCATAACTTGCGCAAAGAATCGCTGATGGCAAATGCGTATCGCGCGATTCGGAGCGTGCTAAGACCCGGCGGTGCGTTCCTGGATTACGATCTGTTGGGTTTTACCGGCGGCATCGGAGTCCATACCGAATGGCTGCACAAGGCCGGGTTCTCCCGCATCGAATGCTTGTTCGATAGCCCGCCGGCAGCGATTCTCGCGGCCTTCGTCTAGCTTTGAAATCGTTTCGGCGCGCAGAATTCAACACTATCCCGCAATCCCTACGGCCGACGCGCGCTTACATGCCGGTCGACGGCGTCTGCATCAATCCTGGGGACTCGTGCAGGCAGCGCGCCGCGTGCCGTCGACGATAATCGAATCGGAAATCGGATAGCCCATGAAAGTACCGGTGATCTTTACCCGACCGTGGTAATGTTGCGCGGTATCAAAGACTACGAAACCGACGTTACTCAAGGCGACCGAACCGGAACAATCGAGTGCCCATCGCAGCGAGGTTGGAGTCCGTTGATAACTTTTGCGAATGCAGGACTCGTTTTTCGGCGTTTGAATCTGAGCGAAGGCGATCCAAGGGTCGGCGTCTTCATATACGCAATGCCATACCACCTGCGGAGCGGCCGAGCCCGCGTGCTCGGTTCGCAAAACGGTCTGCCAAAGTCCCGGCATTCCCAGGAAATTAGACTCGGCGGCGCCGAGAACCGATATTCTTGCGAACGCAATCGCCACTGCCATTAATAAGATGCAGCCCCATCCCCATCTCACGGTTTAGTACTCCTTGCCTGGAACCATATGAAGTGCGGGCGGCGGCATTGAGCCGCCACCCGCCTTTATAACTGGCGTTCCTGCGAACCTCTTCTTAAGTATGCGACCTTTGTACCTCCGCCCTCGTCTGCTTCTGCGCCCCACTGGTCAAGTGCGATTTAGCTTGCGAATATCCAGGAGGGAACACAAACATGTCCATCAAATCACCGATCGCCGGGCTGTTGAGAGGTACGTAGGGGTTCGCGCCCTGCACAATTGGGTTGGGTAGATTATCCCTGGTGTTATCAGCGATCGTCTCGATACCCCAATTTGCCTCCACAAATTTGTCGAAAGAGACATGATCATAATAGGTATGGACGACGCGGCCGCCCTGCGAATACTGAGAAATAACCAGCAGCGGAATCCGCGTGCCATCGCCGAAGAAATCGATCGTCTGAACGTATCCCGAATCATAAAAGCCGCCACCCTCGTCGAACGTGATCATGACCGCGGTATTGCCCCACACGGCCGGATTTGACTGCACCATCGTCACGATCTTCTGACAAAAGCCTTCGAACAGGTCCACCTTGGACGAGGCCGGGTGACCATCGAGATACCCATCGGGTTTAACTATCGAAACCGCCGGCAAGGTGTTGTTTTGAATATCAGAATAGAGATTCTCGATATCCTCATTATTTGCGCGTTGCACCGGATCGGTCATGATCTGCGTCGAATAGAGGAACGGATCGCAGATGTTGCAGAAAGTTCCATTTTCGCCTGCCTCAGTGCCGTTGTCCCATCCCTCGCCATAATAATGCCAGCTGATATTGTGCGCGTTCAGCAAAGTCGCAAGATTTGGCTGCTGCGTCGGTGGAACGGTAAACTGCGTCGGACCCAGGGGCGCCGGCGTTCCGTTGCCGAGATAGCCAGGGTTATAATTATTCACCAGGTAGTAAGCATTAGGCGCGCAGTCTCCACTGTTGAAAACGTTGTAAGGCAGGGCGTTAAGGTACGCCAGGATCGGTGCTACACCTGGCTGAGTCGAATCCGCGCAATTAACGTAGGAGCCGCCACCCATCGTAGTAGTACTTCCGTAACCATCCTGGGTGTAATAATTGTTCGTTCCGGGCTGTGGATTTGGGTTTTCGATTTGTCCCGCCGGCGGTGTCGCGGGTGTACCATTCGAATTCTCGTAGTAGATGGGGGCAGCGAATCCAAGCATTATGTGGTTAGCACCAGTGCCACCCATCACCGATTGATGAAAGTTGTCACTCAACGCGAATTGCGTAGCGAGCTGATTAAAATAGGGGGCATCGCCGGCCGCCATGTTGAAGAATTGCATCGACGTAGAGCCTTCACCGGTTGACTCGTTCGTGAAGGGGCTCGGAGGCGGCGCGCCGTTGCTGCCTGCGCCTATCGTCGTTTCAACCCAGGGAAAGAGATCATTAAGGCATCCACTGGGATTTTGGTCCGTCGAATTACCTACGTTGCAGTCGAGTTCCTGCCACATCTGGAAGAATCGATGG
>DATJRJ010000045.1:0-5161 GCA_035504735.1 Binataceae bacterium (SeqCode) | reverse complement strand
ACGGCCTTCGAGGCTGTTGGAATGATCTTGAGTGTCGGATGGTTAGCGGTGGTTCCGGGTGTGCCGGTCACGCACGAGCTCTATCATCGCTGGCGACCGCTGCATCGTCGTCTCGGCCTCGTACTGCAAGTTCAGTATATGGATTGCACGCGCCTCTTTGTGCATATGTTCGGGCATCATACTCACCTGGCGACCAGCCGCGACTCCGATACCGCCCGGCGCGGAGAGTCGATTTATTCCTTCACGGCGCGTGCGCTCGCCGACAACTATCGCGAACTCTACCGGCTCGAGAAACAGAGTGCGGATAAACACCATCGGTCCGTATGGTCATGGCGCGGCCGTTTCGTGAGCGCGCTCGCGGTGCTTGGGATTTTCCTGTTTGCGCTGTCCGTCATCGGCGGATGGTCCGGTCTGACGGCAGGGTTAGCCGCCGCGATGATCGGTCGAGTACTGGCCGAAGCGTTCAATTACATTCAGCACTGCGGCCTGATTCGCATCGAAGGCCAGCCGATCACCGGCCGACACGTATGGAATCATCTTGCCCCGCTCACGCGAGCGGCGGGTTTCGAGATCACCAACCATACCCCTCATCATCTTGATTCGACCGTACCATTCCACAAGCTGGTTCCGGTGCACGAGATGCGGATGCCGAGCGCGTTCCTCTGTATCGCCGCATCTTTGCTGCCGCCAATTTGGAACCGGACTATTCTGTGGCCCCGGCTCAAGTCCTGGGATCAGCAGATCGCAACGCCCCAGGAACGCGCACTCGCACGCGAAGCTAATCGGAAAGCCGGCTTGCCGGATTGGGCGGGAGAAGATACTACCGAAGCCCTCGCGGTATGACTCCTGCGCGAGCCCTCGTTTGGCGGTTTCAATCCGCGCGTCCCAGCGGGTCTCGAGCGGCATACGCTCGTGAAGTTAATCGATAGTGGTTCGGGCCGAGGGAGCAGAATTTTCATCCATCTGAATCTGAACAAAGCGCGCATTATCCGATCGCTTAGCGCTGCGATTGCTAATCTCTGATCACGCGCCAGCAGACGGATCACCACACCGACAGGGGAGGACTCTACGAATGGACATCAAAGGAAGCGGTTCACAGCCCATGCGCAAAGGACCGGCCGAATATTTTACCGGGTCGGTACGGATTGATCCGCTGTTCGAGCCACCCGCTCCGGCTCGCGCACTCGGTGTCAGTGTGACGTTCGAGCCATGCGCCCGCACCGCATGGCATACCCATCCGCTAGGCCAGACTCTGATCGTGACGGCTGGCTGTGGTCTGGTACAGAGCTGGGGAGGCCCGATCAAGAAGATTCGGCCAGGCGATGTGATTTGGTGCCCGCCGGGTGAGAAGCATTGGCACGGCGCCATTGCAACCAGCGCCATGACGCATATCGCGATCGTGGAAAAGCTGGAGGGCAAGGCCGTCGACTGGATGGAGAAGGTCAGCGACGAAGAATATCAAGCTTCGTTGGATTCATCCGAGTGAAGCTAGGACGAAGCGATCGCTCGCTTGGTCAATCGGCGATCGTGGGACGGTGACCAACAAGCGCCGCGAAATCGAACGATAAAGGAAATTCGATGGCGAAGATCCCCAAAGTCCTGCATGAGCACATCAATAAGGCTTTCCCTGAACACGTCTGCCTGGTCGCGACCGCGCTGCCGAACGGCTTCGCGCAGGTGACGCCGCGCGGGAGCACGATGGTTTTCGACGACGAGCATATAGGCCTGTGGGAACGGGGCCGAGGCTCGACCAACGAGAATCTTCACGCGGACAGCAAGGTCACGGTTTTTTATCGAAATCTGCAACTGCGGGCTGACGGCACATTACCCGCCGGCGGTATCGCGCGATTTTACGGCACGGCCGAGATCTACAAGTCGGGCGCCATTTACGACGAGGTCTGGCGGCGACTCATCCAGCCCGAGAAGGACCGCGACCCCGAGAAGAAGGGATTTGCGGTCCTAATCAAGGTCGAACGCGCCGAAGACTTGCTCGGCAAGCCGCTGACTTTGCAATAGCTGACTTTAGGCTACCGAGACGGCGGAACGACTTCGGCGCCATCGCGTCGAAGCCGGTTTAGCCGCTCGGGCTTTTACCCCAACGCCTTAGCCACTGTGGAATAACTTCGGGGTTGCGCACGTACGCCGGCGGAGTGCCGAGGAGAATCTGCGATACATTCTCCAGCGCGACGTATGGCACGCGTTCGCGCGCCTCGCGCGAATGGCCGATCATGTGCGAGGTCAGAATCGTGTTATCCAGCTTGCGCAATGGACTATCGACGGGAAGCGGCTCGACCGCGAACACGTCCATCGCGATTTTGCCGATCCGCTTATCGCGAGCGGCTTCATACAACGCCTGCTCGTCCACTATTCCACCGCGCGCGGTGTTGATCAGAATCGCGTCGGGCTTCATCAGACCGATCAACTCGGCGTTGATCATGCCGCGTGTCTCCTCGTTTAGCGGACAGAGCACGTTGATTATGTCGCTGGTCTTGATCAACTCGTCCAGCGCCACCCGTTCAACTCCAGGCGGAAGAGGTTCCCTGGGCATGCGCGGAATGTAGGTCTGAATCCGCACCTGCCATCCGCGCAGCCGCGCCTCGATCGCCCGCGCGATATGGCCGAACCCGATCATGCCGATAAGCTTGCCGGCCATCATCCGGCCGGTCGGATGAGGCGGCCGAGGCAAGTTGTGTCGCAGAATCGCCTCGCGTGCGTGCAGGTCGCACAGACAGACCAGCATCAACATCACGTTGGCCTCGGCCAGGCTCTGGTAATGCTCGGGGAACTGTCCGTTGCCGACGATTATCCCGAGCTCGGTCGCCGCTACCTCGTCGATCCAGTCTGTGCCGATGACCGGCGAGACCACCGCGCAAAGGCGTGGCATCAGCGTCATCATCTCGCGCCCGAAGGGGATGCCGAAGGCGAGCACAACCTCGGCATTGGCGAGCGCTTCGCGATCTTCCATGAGTGCGTGCCGGTTCAAACAGCGAGTGACGCTGACGCCGCGTTTTTTCAGTTCGGCCTCGACGATATCCCAGGGCTCATTAAACCCGGGGTTATTGATGATGAGCACCTGAGAGGGTTGCGCCATCTCGTCCTTCTTTGATTAACGCGCCGGACCGCGATGGAACTCTAGCTTATGCGATAACAATCGAGCTATGGCCCGGAGGGCGGGATGGAGAAAAATAATGGTGCGCGTTATGGTTGAGCGAGCAAAGGAGGATCGATGATGGAGGTTCGGGTGCATGTACATTTGAAAGTCGCTGACCTGAACGCGAGCGTAGAGTTCTACCGGCGATTTTTCGGGACTGCTCCGGTCAAGGAAAAGCTGGATCAAGCTAAGTTTCTGGCGGATTTCGCGCCGATCAATCTCGCGCTAACACCAGCAAAAGGGGCGCACGGAGAGCGATCCGCATTTAGCCATCTCGGGATCGAGGTCGAGTCCAATTCGGTAGTCGAAGAACACCTGAGCCGCGTCAAGGCGGCGGGAATCAAGGTGCGTGAACAACTGAACGTCAACTGCTGCTACGCGAACCAGACGAAGTTCTGGGTGATGGACCCCGATGGCGTCGAGTGGGAGGTTTACCACCTCAATTATGACTTGGTAGAGAAGCATGGCGGCGGAATCGAGGCGGCGAAGCCGCGCGCAGCGATTGCGGCGATCGATCCGACGTCATGCTGATCGAGCCGAATCCACCATATGGCACCAACCGCGTCGCGGGCATTACAAGGCTGATTGTAGTCGATATGGTCGCGGCGATTTCTGGCTCATTTTTGCAAGGCGGTTAATCATTTATGGCTGCAACACCGAACCAGGAAATCAACGACCTCATTTCTGATCTGATTGCGGCGTGGGACAGAGCGGATGCGAAGGCCTTTGCCAGACAGTTCCAAAAGGATGGCACCTTCACGAACATATTTGGCCAGACCTTCGAAGGGCAAGAAGAGTTCGAAAGGCGTCATGTCGACGTATTTACAGGCATTTTTAAAGGCACCAAGTTCGAACTTGAGCTGCTAAAGCTAAAATACGTGCGGCCGGATGTAGCGCTTGCAGATTTGGAAACGAGAGTTCTAGGGATCACAAAAAAACTACCGCCCGTCTTTCAGGTTCCCTTAGGCGCTCCGCTTCGCACCAGACTGCTGCTCGTTCTGGTCAGGGAAAGTGATACCTGGTGGATAGCGGGCTATCACAACGTCGACTTGAAATCGTAATTAGCCGCGTAAAGTACTTCCCACCTAACGGTGCGATCGCGCATCCGCGTGCCCGGTCTAGTAGCGCATTGATCTCGGCTGTGTACCGTTGCGCGCTGGCCGTAAGGCTCGTCGTTCCTGCCGGCACCCGTTAGTTCAGCCATCGTTGGAGATGCTCGAATAGAGGTTGCCGTTCAGCGAGCTGGCAGCGAAACCCGATGTAACCGTCAGGGCGCACCAGGAAGATGCGCCCGACGCCGGAGCGGCCGTAGCGAAGCGCGGCTTCGCCGGTTTCGTCCCGGACGATTTGGTGCGAATCGATCCCGTCGAAATTTCCCGCTCCGATGATCACGCTTTTGAGCGCGGCGTTCCAGCGCCCGGATGTGTTCGCGACCAGTTCGCGGCACGCTGCCGACTCGCCGGCCGATTCGTCCGCGGGCATCAGCAGAAGGGTATATCGCGGATGCCGTAGCAGATCGAAGATTCGTTGTCCGGAACCATGCGACAGCATCGCATCCGGCGCACGTTCGCCGGCGCGCGGTCCGTCCATCTCTGCC
The DNA here is from genome assembly GCA_035504735.1 of Binataceae bacterium (SeqCode). Classification (GTDB taxonomy): domain Bacteria; phylum Desulfobacterota; class Binatia; order Binatales; family Binataceae; genus JAJPIG01. Next base: position 413 of record DATJRJ010000045.1, on the reverse strand, counting down.
AGACCAGCCGGCACTCCGACCGCCTCCCGGTAATGATGCGATAGTCCCGAAATGCGGTTTATCGCCTCATCGTGCCAGCCCGGCTGCTCCGTCAATCCGAAGCGCTCTTCGAGTCCGGTCCCATGCGCCATGATGATTTGATGCATCGCATGGGCCCCCGCAGTCACCTGCTCGGCGATCGGCCGGCGCTCCGCTTCGTAACTGTCAAGAATCGACGTCGGAGCCTCGCCTCGTAACACCATCGCGAGCTTCCATCCCAGGTTGAAACCGTCCTGCATGCAGGCATTCATCCCCTGCCCGCCGGCGGGCGAATGGATATGGGTCGCGTCGCCGCACAGGAAGATTCGGTCGCGGCGGTAGGCCTGCGCGAGATGGGCTCGAATTGTCCATTTGGTCGCCCATAGCGGGTCGCC
>DATJRJ010000044.1:0-15997 GCA_035504735.1 Binataceae bacterium (SeqCode) | reverse complement strand
ATCGAGATAGCGATACTTGAGCCGCAGTTGCTCGTCGCTGGTCTCGTCAAGCTGTAACGGCATCGGCCACGACGGATTCAGAATCTTGGCTTCGACCGCGGCGATCTCGATCTCCCCGGTGGGCAATTCGGCATTGACCGTGGCCGGCGAGCGGCGCACGACGGTGCCGCGCACCGCCAGGTAGTATTCGGCGCGGGCCATGTCGGCGATCTGATGGGCGGCGGCGGCGCGTTCGGGATTGAAGACGAGCTGTACGATTCCTTCGCGATCGCGCAGGTCGATAAAAATCAGGCCGCCGTGATCACGCCGCGACCCGACCCATCCCCAGAGTCCGACCTCACGTTCTTCGTCGTTGCTCCGCAATGTTCCGCAATAATCGGTCCGCGGCCACGGCGGCAGTGGTGAAAATGGATGGCTGTTCGGCATTAGAAGTTATGCTGGCAGGATACCTAGCCCCGCCGCAGTACGGAATACTCAATCACGAGTGGTGCGGATGAGGCGCGCAAGGTCCGCGTGCGGCACTTCGCTCTGCGTGCTGGTCTTCAGATCGCGCAACTGCACTGCGCCGCGCGCAATTTCGTCGTCACCGATAATCGCGGCCAGCCGGACCCCGAGGCGATCGGCGCGCCGCAGCAGGGCGCGCAGCCCGCGTTCGGGCGAAAGCATCTCGACCCGCAGGTTCTGCTCGCGCAATTCCCGTGTAATAGCGACCGCCGGCGCCAACGCTTTCTCGCCGAGCGCGATAATCACTACATCGGCGCGAGCGCCGCCGAGTTTCGCCGCATCGAGCGCCAGCGCGATCCGCTCGATACCGATTGCGAAGCCGGTGCCGGCCACCGGCGCGCCGCCCAGCGCCTCGACCAGCCCATCGTAGCGTCCGCCGGCGGCCACCGCGTTCTGCGCTCCGACGGCGGTCGAAACTACCTCGAAGGCGGTGCGAGTGTAGTAATCGAGGCCGCGCACCAGGCGCGGATTCACCTCGAACGGGACGCGCGCGCTGCTCAGCAGCTCACGCACCAAGTCAAAATGGCGGTGGCATTCGTCGCACAAAAAATCGACGCTCCTGGGCGCCGACTCGGCCAGCCGCGCGTCGACTTTGCAATCGAGCAACCGCAGCGGGTTACGATCGATCCGCTGATGACAATCCTCGCAAAGCTGGTCCAGATGCGCCCGGCCCCAGGCCAGCAGCGCCGCGCGATACGCCGGCCGGCATTTCGCGTCGCCGAGCGAGTTAACCTCGAAGCTCAGCTCCAGGCCCAGCTCGCGCCGAAGGTCGTCGATCATGAACATCAGCTCGGCATCGGCGGCCGCGTCGGCCCGCCCCAACAGCTCGACGCCGAATTGATGGAATTGTCGATAGCGGCCTTTCTGCGGGCGCTCGTAGCGCAGCATCGGACCGAGGTAGAAGAAACGCTGCTCGGGATCGCCCTTGTCGAGCCCCGCTTCGATATAGGCGCGCACCACGCCCGGCGTTCCTTCGGGCCGCAAGGCCATCTCGCCACGCTCGGGATCGCTCTCCTCGTGCCGGCGCACCAGGTACATCTGCTTCTGGACCACGTCGGACGTCTCGCCGCTGGAACGCTCGTAGAGCTCGAGCCGCTCGAGCATCGGGATCCGGATCTCTTCGATCGCGTAGCGGCGCGCAATCGCACGCGCCCGTTCCTCGACGTGGGCGACGGCCCGCGCGCTCGGGCCGAGCAAGTCCTGAAATCCTCTGAGACGAGTCAGTTCCAATTTTCAGCCAGGCCTTTTTTCGCCGCGCATTAATGCGCGCAGCTTCCGGTAGCCAATCAGTTGAATGCCCTCAAGCGCAATAAGCTCGCGCACGTCGGCGCCGGTGAAGAAACGGAAGTCGGCTTCCCGTTTGGCGGCGTCGTGAGCGAAACCGCGCAGTTCGGCGCCCGCATACGCCGGATGGCAGTAGATTTCCGAGATGCCCGGCGGCAGCGTCCGAATCACGCCGCGCCAATATTCGGCGGCGTTTTCGGGTGAGCGGCGGCCATTCACGATGAAATTGTCGGGATAAAGAATCCCCGCCGTGTCGAGCTGTTCGATAATCGCGCCGAGCCCCATCCGACGCAGCATCGCGCGCGGCGTCACCCGAATCGGCAACCGATAATCGCGCGCGAGGTGCACATAGAGTTCGTGGAAATCGGCGCGCAGGTGGAGCGGCCCCATATGACAGTCGAGATGGGTCGGGTCGATTCCGGCCGCGATGACCTTCTCGATCTGCGCGCGCAGCTCAGCCTGCGCTTCATCAAGACGAACATGCGCATAGACTGCAGCTACGTCGGGCCATAGAAAGCCCGCCGCATCCACCAGCGATGGGACCGCTTCGCGCCCAAGCACCGGAGCCCATCGATAATCCGGCCATTCGCTGTTAAGTGTCAGATGGACGCCGAGATCGGCGGCCGGAGAACGGCGCGCGAACGCCGCGGCCTCATCGAATCCCGGCGCGGGCGCGAGAATCGTCGCTGATGTGAAGATGCCGCGCTCCAATCCCTCGACCGTCGCCTGGTTCTCATCGCGGCAGAGTCCGAAATCGTCGGCGTTGACGATCAGTGCGCGCACCTCCGGCGCAAGGCCGATACGCATGGCGGTCGTGAGGCCGGAATTGATCCTGGTCGCGTCGGTTTCCATCTCGCTTAAGAAAAAGGCCGCCCGTTGCGAGCGGCCTCTTTCGAGCCGGCAAAAAAGCGCCGTCGTCGTTAGACGGTCAGGATATGGATGGTGCAGGCCGAGCCGAGCCCGATCACATGCGCCATCCCGACCTTCGCATCAGGGACCAGCCGTTCCTTCGCGCGATCGTCCTGCGTCAGATGCCATGTAATCTCGCAGATGTTCGCGACCCCGGTGGCGCCCAGCGGATGGCCCTTCGAAAGCAAGCCGCCGGAGACATTGACCGGAGAATGGCCACCGAGCGCAGGGTGCATCCCGCCGCCCTCATCGATAAATTTCGCCGCCTCGCCGTCGCCGCAGAGCTGGAGGTTCTCGTAATGCACCAGTTCCGCGGTGGCGAAGCAGTCGTGCAATTCGGTTAACGCGACCTCCTTGGGGCCGATCCCGGCGGTCTCGTAAGCCTGCTTGGCGGCGCGGCGCGTGAGCGTGCTGACGTCCGGCAGCGCCAGGTCGCGCTCGGTCCAGGGATCGGAAGTCAGCACCGAGGCGGCGATTCGCGGACGCTTGCGGGCGCCGGCCATCTGGCGCAGCTTTTCCTCGGAGACCAGCACCACAGCCGCCGCACCGTCACCGGTCGGGCAGCACATATAGAGCGTGTTCGGATAGGCGATCATCCGCGATTGCATCACGTCCTCGAGCGTTACCTCGTTGCGATACTGCGAGAACGGATTCTTGGTCGCATGCTTATGCGACTTCACCGAAATCTTTGCCATGTGCTCGAGCGTAGTGCCGTACTTGCGCATATGCTCGATACCGGCCTGCCCGAACACCGCGGGCATCAGCCCCGACCCGAGCTTGCCCTCGGTGTTGTACGCGGGATCGGTGACGCCGTCGCGATTGGCGCCGAGTAGCCCGGCCTTGCCCATCTGCTCGCTGCCGACGGCCAGGGCCATGTCGTACATCCCGGAGGCGACTGACATGTAGGCCTCGCGCACCGCGGTCGAGCCCGTGGCGCACGCGTTGGTCACATTGACGACCGGGATCCCGGTCTGACCAATCTGCTGCAGGATGCGCTGACCGATCATCGCGTTCGCCTGGAACAGGTTGCCCGAGACAAACAGCTCGATGTCCTGGATCGAGACGCCGGCGTCCTTGAGTGCGATTATCGCGGCCTCCGCGCCGAGTTGCGGAACGGTGCGCTCCGGATAGCGTCCAAATTTGATCATCCCGGTTCCGAGCACGTAAACGTTTCTCATCGTAAATCCTCCCGCCCGGCGGCCGCCGCGTTCGCCGCGGCCCTCCGGATAACGGTTTCAGTTCCCGGCCGGCCGGAACGAAAACGCGATCACGTCGTGGCCCTCGCGATCCTTGGCCGCCGGATGCGTGACCAGTTCGACCGGCATGTTGAAAATCTTGTGCGGCTCCTTCTGGGCCTTTTCAGGGTCGACATCCTCCAAGCTGGTGCGAACGCTGACTCCCTCGGGCAGGTCAACGATCGCCGTGACGTACGGCGTCTTGATGCCGGGGAACGACTGATAGATCACCGAGAAGACGTAAACTTTGCCCTGGTTGGAGAGATCGATTATCGGAAATGGCCCGGTAACGCCGCATTTCGAGCAGGCGACGCGTTTGACGTCGAGATAAACCGCACCGCACGCACATCGCGAGCCCACCAGATGAGGTTTGGGGTCGAGCTTGAGGTACGGAACAATCGGGCGCGGACCGCTATCGGTCTCGGTCTGAGCCTGTTCAGCCATGCATCGCCTCCGGGAGCTGGCCGGGCGCCGAAAGCAATTCAACGCCGCGCCGGGTTAGAGCATCCCAAGTGGAAATCTTCCCACAGCGCCAGCGGTACGATCAACCGATGGCGGCACGGGTCGCGGGCGGGTGGGCCGAAGACCGGCAGCTATGCGCGGCGTCCGGGGAGCATCGCTAAAAGTCCGCCGCCGAAGCCAGCCGTCGCGGAAAGTCCGCAGTCGAATCCGACGGCGCGTTGCATCGACTTCGACCTCGCCATCTTCATCGGTCCTGAACAAATGGACTCCCATCTCGTGATAGCGTGCGACTACATCCGGCGCCGGAAAGTTGTAACGGTTGAGATAGCCGAGCGAGACCACAGCCAGCTCCGGGCCGACGGCATCGAGAAACGCCGCAGTCGATGAGGTCGCGCTGCCGTGATGCGGCACCTTGAGAATCGTCGAATGCAGGTCGGCTCGCGACGCGACCAGAGTACGCTCGCCGGCGCCCTCGAGATCGCCGGCGAACAGCAGCGAACTCGGTCCATAGCTGAGCCGCAGCACCATCGAAACGTCGTTGCGCTTGCCGACCGCGCCCGGCTCCGGCCCCAGGCATCGGAGGGTGACGCCGCCGAAGTTGATCGGTGGGCTGGTGGCATCGACTAGTTTCAGGCCTACGCGCTGCTGCACCAGCTCCGCCATCAAGGCCTCGAAGCGCGGACCCGCATGCGGCGCGCCGCTCATCCAGAAGCGCGTGGGCGAAAAGTTGCGGGCGATAAACGCGAAGCCGCCGAAATGATCGAGATCGGGATGGCTCATCGCCAGGTAATCGACATGCATGATCTTATGTGACCACAGGTACGGCGCCACGATTCGCTCGCCGGGGTCGAAGCTTCCCTCAAATGAACCGCCGGCGTCGATCAGCATCACGCGCGAACCCGGAAATCTCACCACCGCCGCGTCGCCCTGCCCTACCGATAGAAAAGTCACCCGCAGCTCGGGATCGAAATATCGGTCCCACGTCCACCACCCGGCATCGCCGGCCGTGATCGCGATCACGATTGCGAGCGCGAAGGCGCGCGGCCACGCGACAGCAGATTTGCGACGCGGCAGCGGCGAAGCCGCCGCAAGCGGCATCGCGAGCCATAGTCCAATCGACGAATAGGCGATGGCGAGTTCTAGGACGGTGGGCGTGAAGATTCTCATCCAGGCGCAGGGCCAGCTCAGAAACCATCCTGCGAGCCAGGTCCCGATCTCCAGCGTCAAACCGCCCACCACCAGCATCGCGTGCGCCGGAGTCATCGCGATGAAACTCATCAGCGCGGCGAGCAGACCGAACACGGTTCCGCACAGGCCCATGATGGGTACCACCACCGCATTCGCAATAAGCCCGACGATCGAGAACTGGTTGAAATAAAAGGCCGTCAAAGGCGCCGTGCCGATCAGCGCCCAGAACGAAACCGCAAGATAACCCGCTGCTATCAGCGCAATCCGATCCCGCCACGGCGATGGGGCGCCGAACGCAGGCGCGGGACGGATTCGCGCGCGCCACCAGTGCATGAAACGCCGCATCCCGAGCACGATCGCGCCTACCGCGACAAAAGAAAGTTGAAAGCTCGTCTCGGCGCTGGAGCCTGGAAAGAGCAGGCAGATCACGATCGCGGCGAGGGCAAGGCTCGCCATCACTTCGCGCCCGCGGTCAACCACCACGCCGAGCACGTAGCTCAGCACCATCACCAGCGCCCGCAGCGTCGAGACGTGATGGCCCGCGATCATCGCGTAGGCGCTGACGATCAGCGCGGCAAATAGTGCCGCGAGCTTGTTGGCGCGCCCAGTTTCCAACAGCCTTCGGAAGCAGCCCAGGAGCAATCTCGCGAGCGCAAATGCGGCCGCGGCGATGAAGCTCAGATGGAGCCCGGAGATAACCAGCAGATGGGCCATCCCGGTGAGCGCAAAACGCTCGCGCAGCGGCTTGTCGATGCCGCCTCGATCGCCGATTACCAGCGCCATCATCTCGGCCCGTTCGGGATAGGGCAGACCCTGCGCGATGAAGCGCCGAATATGGTCGCGGACCGCCTCGATTTCGCTGGCCGGAAAAACCGCCGCATAGCCGATTCTCTCGATCCCTGGCATCCGGGGATGCGGCGGGATTACGAGCGTCGCGCTGATTCCCTGCCGTTCCAGCCAAGCCTGGTAGTCGAACTCGCCGGTATCGCCGAGGCGGTAGGGAAAGCGAATCCGGCCGGCCAAGCGCACTTCGTCGCCGACTCGAAAATCGTTGGGCACGAGCAGCGTGACGCGGACCAATCCGGAAGCCGGCACCGGCATCTGCGGCACTTGGGCGGCGCGCTGGACGGTCACGAACAGATAGGTGAGGCCGGGCAGATGTTGGGGAGGCGCGAGGATACGGCCCTCGATCGTTACCAGCGCGTGATCGGAAAATCGTCGGAGGCTGCCGGCATCAAAGACCGGCTGATGCAGCCGGTACGCGGGCAGACTCGCAGCCGCAACGATTCCCGCCAGCACTACCGCCTTGCCGATCTCGCGCCGCCGCGCGAAAAACAGCAGGGTCGAAACGACAGCCGCGGTCCATCCAAGATAAGCCGGGATATAAACGCTAAGATTTCCCAGCGCATCGCCCGCAACTATGGCGACGGCGACCGAATAGATCGGCGCGATGCCGCTAAGCCATTCGGCAGCCGCGTGCGCCAGCGTGGAGAAAAACTCCTGGCGCCCAAGACCTTCGTGAACAACCGTCGGTAGCGATGGCGGTGCGATGACCGCTCCTTCGCCGGGGGGAAATCTAGATTAGTCAATATCCGAGGAAATCAAAACCGCGCGGGCCAGGCAAATCGCGCCTGCCGCTCTTGCCGGGACGGCTAGGAAGCCGACGGTTCGTCGTTTGGAGGGATGTATTCGTCGCCGTCCGTTAGATCGGCAGTCTTCTCATCCGGCGGCGAATCGCCGTCGGCTACCGCCGCCTCGGCACCCTCCTCGCGATCGAGCAGCGACGCCATCGCATCCAGATGCTGCCGGATGATCGCGGCGAGCGTCGCGTTGAGGCCCTTGACCGCACCGATCTCTTCGAGGCTGGCCTCGCGAATTCTTCTCAGGCTGCCGAAATGGCGCAACAGGGCGCGTCGGCGCACGGGACCGACGCCCTCGATATCGTCGAGCACCGATCGCATCCGGGCGCGCCGCCGCAGTTCGCGGTTATAGGTGATCGCGAAGCGATGGGCCTCGTCGCGAATGCGCACTAGCAGGAACAGTGCGGTCGAATTTTTGGCCAATACGATTGGATCCTTGCGATTCGGCAGAAAAACCCGCTCCTCGGATTTCACCACCTCGCGCTCGTGGCCCAGGTTCAGCACATGCTGCTTGGCCAGCGACACCACCTCGATCTGGTCGCGCAGGCCGGCTTCCCGCAGTACTTCAAGTGCCACATTAAGCTGACCCTTGCCGCCGTCAATCATCCACAGGTCGGGAAAATCGCCGTCGCGCTGGGCCCGCGCCACCCGCCGGCGCAACACCTCGAACAGGCTCGCGAAGTCGTCCTGTCCCTCGACGGTTCGCACCCGATAACGCCGATAGAGATTCTTTTCCGGTTCGCCCTCGTCGAACGTGACCTGCGATCCCACCAACATCGAGCCCTGTAGATTGGAGATGTCGTAGCATTCGATTCGCTTGGGGGTATTTCTCAGGTGGAGCTTCTGGCGCAGCTCCTCGAGCATCCGCTCACGCGTCGCCTCGCTGTCGCGTCGCGATTCGAACGATTGGCGCGCGTTCTCCATCGCCATCTCGAGCAGGCGCACCTTCTCGCCGCGGCGCGGCACGAAGACCTCGACTTTCTTGCCGCGTTTCTCGGTCAGCAGTTCAGCGCGGACTTCGGCGTCCTCCAGCACGGCCGGCACGATGACTTCATCGGGAATAAAGCGCGGGCCCGAATAGAACTGGGTCAGCAGATCGGCAAGCACATCCTGGTCCGCGAACTCCAGGTCCTCGAAACTCCATCCTTGGGTGCTGGTCAGCTTGCCGCCGCGGATCATCAGCACAATCGCCTCGATGAAGCCGCCCTCGCGATAGAGCCCGAACACGTCCTGATCGATACCCCAATGATGGAGCACGGTCTGGCGCTCGACGGTCTTCTCGATAGCGCGGACGCGGTCGCGGATTCGCGCGGCCTCCTCGAACTCGAGGCGCTCGGCATGGCCCTTCATCCGCTCGCGCATCTCCTTGAGCAATTCGAGATTCTTCCCCTCCAGCAGCATCTGCGCAGCGTGCATATGGCGTTCGTATTCCGCGCGATCGACCGGGAGGGTGCACGGTCCCAGGCAGCGCTTGATCTGGTATTCAAGGCACGGGCGCGCACGATTGCGAAAGACCGTATCGCTGCAGGTGCGCAGCGGGAAAAGCTTGCGGATCACATCGATGGTTTCGCGCAATCCATCGGCCGATCCGAACGGCCCGAAGTAACGGCCGCCGTCCTTGACGATCTTGCGGGTGACCGTGATGCGCGGCCACGGATGATTGGTAATCTTGGCGCTGAGGTACGATTTGTCGTCCTTGAGCCGGATGTTGTAGCGCGGCTTGTATTGCTTGATCAGGTTGTTTTCGAGGATCAGCGCTTCCTTCTCGGAGGCGGCGACCAAGGTCTCGAAGTCGCGCACCCGTTTCATCAGGAAACGAACCTGGAAGCGCTCGTCGCCGCGATCGCGGAAATAGGCTCGCACCCGCGACCGCAAGGACTTGGCTTTGCCGACGTAGAGCACCTTGCCGTGCCGATCGCGGAGAAGGTAGACGCCGGGCTCGGCTGATACCGCGGCCAGCTTTTTCGCCAGCGGATGTTCTGCCGGAATCGCCTCCGCTTCCTCGCCGGACTGTTCATTCGCCGGGACTGGGTCCGACTCGGGCACGGGCGGCGAATAATTCACCAGCGAAGGATACGAACGCTCCGCACCCGGAAGCGGTTCATCGCGGGATGAAAAGCGGTTGGCCATGAGCGCCAATCATATTATCACAGTGCAAGTAGCCGCCGGATGTTCGGCGGCAGGAGCAAACTATGGGCAGACTCGATGGGAAAGTGGCCGTAATCAGCGGTGCCGCCAGCGGTATTGGGCGAGCCGCCGCGATTCGCTTTGCGGCCGAGGGCGCCGCGCTGGTAATCGCCGACCTCAATGCCGAGGGCGGCGCCGAGGTGACGCGCGAATGTATCAGCGCCGGCGGCCGCGCAGTCTTTCAGCCGACCAACGTCGAACAAGAAAGCGACATCAAGGCGGCAATCGATCGCGCCGGCACCGAGTTCGGCCGGCTCGACGTGATGTACAACAATGCCGGGCTGGGCGGCGCGGTGGGACCGATCGAGGAGACCACGCTCGAAAATTGGGATCGCACGATGGCGATCCTGCTGCGCTCGGTTTTTCTCGGCATGAAACACGCGATCCCGGTGATGCGCGCGCAGGGTGGCGGCTCGATCATCTCGACCGCTTCGGTCGCCGGCTTCATGGCGGGCGCGCCGCACGCTTACTCCACTGCGAAAGCCGGGGTTATCAACCTGACGCGCTCGGTAGCGATGCAGGTGGGCAAGGATCGGATTCGCGTCAACTGTATCTGCCCGGGGCTTATCAACACCCCGCTGGTTTACAACCATATCCCGGGCGGGGCGCCGGTGGCGGCCGAGTTCTTTGCCAAAACTCAGCCGATCCCGCGAATCGGCAAGCCCGAGGACATTGCCGCGATGGCGCTGTTTCTGGCCAGCGACGAATCCGAATGGATTACCGGTGCGGCGATGATCGTGGATGGCGGTATCGCCCTCGGCGGCAATATGTTCGGGGCCAACTCGCCGATTCCCGCGCCGCCGGCGGGTTTCTCCGGACCGTCGTTCCAGCGCCGCCGCTAAGCGATTTTGCCCGGCGACTCGGGCGGTCCGCCATCCTGTACTATTCCGGCTTCGAGGACTAGATTCGCCAAACGATCAGGGGAACAAGCGTGAGAATCGACGTTCATGCCCATTATTTCCCGGCGCCCTATTTCGATCGCTTCCACCGACTCGGTGGCGACACCTCGATCATCTTGCCCGCGATGCTCGGCGGCGGCGAAGCCCACGAAATCGAGACACGCTTCAAGAACATGGATGCGGCCGGCGTCGAGATGCAGGTGCTATCGGTCTCCTCGATGTTCCCGTTTTTCGATCGCGAGACCGACGCCGCCGATGCGGCCCGCCAGGCCAACGACCTCTATGCCGAACTGGTGACGCGCTATCCCCGTCGTTTCAAGGCTTTCGCCGTGATCCCGCTGCCGCATGTCGAGGCGTCGCTCAAGGAACTCGAGCGCGCGCTGGACAAACTCGGGATGATCGGCGTAACCCTGGGAGCATCGGTGATGAACCGATCGACCGTCGACGAGGCGTTCGAGCCGGTTTATGCCGAGCTGAATCGGCGCGGCGCGGTAATTTTCATCCATCCGGTTGGGCTCGGCGTCTGCTCGCCGTTGATCCGGGATTACGGGCTGAGCTGGACAATCGGCGCGCCCTTCGAGGACACGACCTTCGTGACCCACGTGATCAAACGGCGCATCCTGGAACGTTATCCGAAGCTCAAAATCGTCGTACCGCATTTCGGCGGCGCGCTGCCGCTGGTGCTCGATCGGATCGAGCGCACGATGCGCTTGTTCGCGCCCGATAACACCGAGACTGCGACCGCCACCGTCAAGCGGATGTGGTTCGACACGCAGGTCGCCGGCCGGACCGAAATTCTACGCTATGCGCATTCCGTGCTGGGCGTGGAACGTCTGGTTTATGGCAGCGATTATCCACTCAACCGCGGCGACGCTTACCTTCGATCGGTGGCCTATATTCGCGAAGCGGGGCTGCCCGACGGCGACGCGGAAAAAATTCTCGATCACAATGCGGCCCGGCTGCTGGGTTTCGAATCCTAACGGCGGCGCAAAGCCGTGGAGGCTACCATGAGAATCGATGTCCACGCCCATTATTATCCGACCGCCATGATCAAGCGCGCCGAGCGGCTTGGCTCCGACCTCTCAGCGGTCCGGCGCATCTCGCTGGCGAGCGAGGAGAAAGCCGACCTCGAAGCCCGGCTGAAAATGATGGATGAGGCGGGCGTCGATATGCAGGCGCTCTCGGTTTCGTCGACGCAGCCCTACTACGAGAGTGCGAACGAGGCCGCCGACGCCGCGCGCGAGTCCAACGACCTTTACGCCGAACTGGTCGCGCGCCATCCCAAGCGCTTCTCGGCTTTTGCGGCGGTACCGCTGCCGCACGTCGATGCCGCGATGAAGGAGCTGGAACGGGCGCTGGACCAGCTCAAGATGGTGGGCATGACGATTGGGACTTCGGTCATAAACCGCTCGGCCGCCGAAGAGGCGTTCGAGCCCATTTACGCCGAGTTGAACCGGCGCGGGAGCGTGCTGTTCGTGCATCCCGCCGGCCTCGGCGTCTGCTCGCCGCTGATTCGGGATTTTCAGCTTACCTGGGTCTGCGGCGCACCCTTCGAGGATACGATGTTTGCGCTGCATCTCATCCGGCGCCAGATTCCGCAGCGCTATCCCAAGATCAAGATTATCGTGCCGCATCTGGGCGGCGCGCTGCCGGTGCTCTTTACCCGGGTCGATGCGACCAAGCCGATGTACGCGGCGCAGAACGCCGAGGCGCCCACCGCCACGCTGAAACGCCTTTGGTACGACACCGTCGCGCAGAACAATACCCCGGGACTCAAATGCGCGGTCACCCAGTTCGGCGCCGATCGTCTGGTTTACGGCAGCGATTATCCCTATCAATTGCACCGCGAATACCTGAACTCGGTGAAGTATGTGCAGGAGTCGGGCCTGCCGAAGGCGGATATCGACAAGATTCTCGATCAGACCGCGGCCCGCCTGCTGGGATTCGATCGCTAGGCGAGCCGATCGGCGATGCGCGTCGATGTCCATGCCCATCTCTATCCCGCGGCCTATCGCGCCGTGATGCAGCGGCTGGGCGGCGAGACTACGCGCTATCCGCTCGGCAGCGATGATCAGGATGAGCTCGACGCGCGCTTCCAGATGATGGATAGCGCGGGTGTCGGCCTGCAGGTGCTGTCGGTCTCCTCGCAGCTCCCCTACTTCGAGCGCGAATCAGACGGCGTCGACGGCGCGCGCGCCGCCAACGATCTCTACGCCGAGTTCGCCGCTCAATATCCCAGCCGCTTTCGGGCCTTCGCCGTGACACCGCTGCCGCACGTCGATGCCGCGATCAAAGAAATGGGCCGCGCGCTCGACGAGCTCAAGATGGTGGGCGTCACGATCGGAACCTCGGTGATGAACCGCTCGGCGGCCGATCCGGCGTTCGAGCCGATGTGGGCCGAGCTCGACCGCCGCGCCGCGGTGCTGTTCGTCCATCCGGCGGGCCTCGGCCTATGCTCGCCGCTGGTGCGGGATTTCGGGCTGACCTGGCCGGTTGGCGCGCCCTTCGAGGATACGATGTTCGCGATGCATCTTATCCAGCGGCAGATTCCGGTCCGCTATCCGAGGATCAAGATTATCGTGCCGCATTTTGGGGGCGTGATGCCGATGGTCCTGCCGCGTATCGATCAGCATCAGGAACTGTTCATGAAAGACGCGTCGGAGCCGGCCAGCGTCACCGCCAGGCGGATGTGGTACGACACGGTCGGCCACGGCTCGATCGAGGCGTTGCGCTGTGCGCATGCGGCGTTCGGCGCCGATCGGCTGGTCTATGGCAGCGATTATCCGTTTCAGGTCCAGGAGCATTACCTGCGGTCAGTGACCTACGTGCAGGACGCCCGTTTTTCCGCCGCTGACGTGACGAAGATTCTGGATACGAATGGCGCCCGCCTGCTCGGTCTGGAAGCGGCGCGCTGAACGCGAAGTTCACTCGGGGCGGTCGGGAATCAGCTTGAGCCGGCCCTGACGGCCCGGCGAAGACGACGCGCGGGGGCGTGATGACGAGCCGGCAGCGCCCGCCGCCGCTCCGGTTGCCGCGCCAGCGCCCTTGCGGCCGCGGCTCTTCGCCATCGGGACCGTATTGCCAAGTTCCTTGACCTTATGACGTTCGAGGCGGCCCCGCGTCCGGTCGCTGGCATGCGTGCCGGCGCTGCCGGGGGGCGGCTGCGGCGGGCGAAATACCGCCGCATCGAGTCCGAAGATCTTGCGCTCGAGGCGCTTGATGCGGTCGCGCAGCTCGGCGGCGCGCTCATAGTCGAGCTTCTCCGCCGCCTCCATCATTTCGCGTCTTAAGCCGCTGATGTGATCCGACAGCTCGTACGGCTCGACTTTATCGTCGAGCTTGTGCGCCTTGGGCGATTCCTCGACCTCGGGCACCACCGCCCATTCCGGCGAGTACATCTCGACCAGCGATGCATCGATCGCCTTGATAATGGTCGTGGGTGTGATGCCGTGCTCGCGGTTGTAGGCGAGTTGGCGGTCACGGCGCCGCGTGGTCTCATCAATCGCCTTCGTCATCGAATCCGTGTGGCGGTCAGCGTACATCAACACCCGCCCGTGCAGATTTCGCGCTGTCCGCCCGATGGTCTGGATCAGCGAGCGCGCCGAACGCAGGTAGCCCTCCTTATCGGCATCGAGAATCGCGACCAGCGAGACTTCGGGCAGGTCAAGCCCCTCGCGCAACAGGTTGATGCCGACCAGCACGTCGAAATCGCCGCGGCGCAGCGCCCGGATGATCTCGACGCGCTCGATGGTCTCGATATCGGAATGCAGATAGCGAACCTGCACGCCGAGGTCCTGATAATAGTCGGTGAGATCCTCGGCCATCTTCTTGGTCAGGCAAGTGACCAGCACGCGCTCGTGAACGGCCACCCGCTTGCGAATCTCCTCGAGCAGATCGTCGACCTGGGTGCCGGCCTTGCGCACTTCGATTTCGGGATCGACCAGCCCGGTCGGCCGGATGAGCTGCTCGATGACCAAGCCACCGGCTTTCTTGAGCTCATAATCGCCGGGCGTGGCCGAGACATAAACCGCCTGATTGACGATTCCTTCCCATTCCTGGAAATTGAGCGGCCGGTTGTCGAGCGCCGAGGGCAGCCGGAATCCGAAATCGACCAGGGTCTCTTTGCGCGAGCGGTCGCCACGATACATCCCGCCGAGTTGCGGAACCGTCACGTGGCTTTCGTCGATGAACATCAGAAAATTGTCGGGAAAATAATCGAGCAGGGTCGGCGGCGGCTGGCCCGGCGCGCGGCCGGTAAGATGACGGGAATAGTTTTCGATGCCCGGACAAAAACCCATCTCGGCCAGTAACTCGAGATCGTACATGGTCCGCTGCTCGAGGCGCTGCGCCTCCAGGAGCCGGTTCTGCGAGCGGAAAAATTCGAGCCGTTCGCCAAGTTCGCTCTTGATGTTGCGGACTGCGGTCTCCATCCGATCGGAAGTCGTGACGTAGTGCGAGGCGGGATAAATCGCGACGCTCTGCAGTTTGCGAATCACCTGCCCGCGCAACGCATCGATCTCGTAGAGCGCCTCGACCTGGTCGCCGAAGAATTCGATTCGCACCGCGCGGCTCTCTTCATAGGCCGGGAAGACCTCGACCACGTCGCCGCGCACGCGAAAAGTGCCGCGATGAAAATCATATTCGTTACGCTGGTACTGGATGTCGACCAGCTTG
Source organism: Binataceae bacterium (SeqCode) (assembly GCA_035504735.1). Classification (GTDB taxonomy): domain Bacteria; phylum Desulfobacterota; class Binatia; order Binatales; family Binataceae; genus JAJPIG01. The sequence continues at coordinate 1,015 of DATJRJ010000044.1, read as the reverse complement.
CGCAGCACGCGGTCGCGCTCCATCGTCTGGCCTTCTTCGACGAACACCAGCATCTCGAAATAGACTTCCGGCTCGCCCAGGCCGTAGATGCATGAAACCGAGGCAACGATCAGCGTGTCGTTGCGCTCCAGCAGCGCCTTGGTCGCGGAATGGCGCAGCTTGTCGATTTCGTCGTTGATGCTCGCGTCCTTCTCGATGTAGGTGTCGGTCGAAGGCACGTAAGCTTCGGGCTGGTAATAATCGTAATAGGAAACGAAATAGCGGACCGCGTTTTCGGGAAACAGGCTCTTGAACTCGTTGTAGAGCTGTGCGGCGAGGGTTTTGTTGGGTGCAATTACCAGCGTCGGCCGATTCACCTTCGCGATCACGTTGGCCATCGTGAAGGTCTTGCCCGATCCCGTAACGCCGAGCAGCACCTGATGCTCGACCCCGGCGACGAGGTTGCCCGCCAGCGCCTCGATCGCCGCGGGTTGGTCGCCCTGGGGTTCGTATCCCGAGACCAGGCGGAAAGTGCCCTCTTTGCCACGCGCCAGCGAAAGCATGATTGCGTGTCATTTTAGCAGGTGCCAAGGAAAGCTCCGAACGGGCGACCTTTCGCGCAGCAAAAACGACGAACTCACGGCGAGATAGCACCAGCGCGCAGCGCAACAGAGCCAGCGAATACAACCCATCGCACCATTATGCAGAACTAATCACGATTCGACATATTGTCGTAACCGGCGGTTCATTTTGAGTCTCGCTCGAAATCTGTAACCGTTCGCGAGGGGCTACGTATGTCGATATGAAAGGCCTGAAAGCAGACAGGCCTCCTGACGTTCTCCTCTCGCGTAGGCACCGTGCCGGTCCCTCTCCTCCCGGCACGGTGTCTGCTTTTTCAGGGCTCACCCCGATAATCCCGACCTTCGACCGTACCCCTCCAGAAGGGACCTAATGCCGAAATTCTTGAAGAATGGTGTTGCATTTCCCCTGAACTGGTAACTATACTCCCGAAGCGTTTTGGGCTGGTCTTCGTTGG